>CAZXRL010000009.1:0-27389 GCA_964643275.1 uncultured Candidatus Brevefilum sp. | reverse complement strand
TGGGACTTGGATTATTTACTTAAGGTCCTTAATACTTGAAATGCGATTGCCCTGTAAGTGCTATTCTCCTTTCCACGAATATAAAAAGGCCTTGGTATAATTGATGGCATGTTTGGAGCTTTGGTGGAGAATGACGCATGACAACTGCATTGATCACGGGTATAACGGGGCAAGACGGATCGTATCTGGCAGAACTGCTTTTACAAAAAGGGTATCGTGTTGTAGGTATGGTGCGGCGGACAAGCACCGTTAATTATGAGCGAATCGCCCATATCCAGGACCAAATTGAGATCGTCCATGGTGATCTTGTGGATCAGGGATCACTCTATGATGTCTTTGATACCTGCCGGCCGGAAGAGATCTATAATCTCGGCGGCCAATCCGATGTCCAGTTATCCTGGTCACAAGCTGTCCTCACTGCTGATTCCACCGCGCTAGGTGTACCACGTCTGCTGGATGTGATGCGCCAGGTTACCCCTGAAGCAAGATTTTATCAAGCTTCTACAAGTGAGATGTTTGGTGAAGCCAATGAAACTCCTCAAACCGAATGTACCCGTTTGAATCCTCGCAATCCCTACGGTGTTGCCAAAGTCTATGGCCACCTGATAACCCAGAACTATCGTCGGAAGCATGGGGTTTATGCAGTCTCAGGCATTCTTTATAACCACGAAAGTCCCCGACGCGGGCTTGATTTCGTTACTCGAAAAATAACTCACACAGCGGCCCGGATTAAGCTAGGCTTAACGGATGAACTTCGGTTGGGCAACCTTGACAGCCAGCGTGATTGGGGTTTTGCCGGGGATTATGTCCGGGCAATGTGGTTGATGTTACAGCAGGATCAGCCGGATGATTATGTGATTGGAACCGGCGAATTGCATACGGTTCGGGACCTGTGCAGGATCGCCTTTGAGCATCTCGATCTGGATTATCACGATTATGTTGTTCAAGATGAGAGATATTTCCGCCCTGTTGAGGCCTTCCCGCTGGTCGCTGAACCTGCATACGCCCATGATCGGCTCGGCTGGTTCCCGGTTGTTGAGTTTGAAGACCTTATCACGATGATGGTGGGTGCTGACCTTAAAATGCTAAAGAGAAAGATAAACAGAGGTGAACCTAACGAGCTATGACTGAGGAATCTCATCTGAGCGATCGTGAAAAGGAAATCCTGCGGCTGGTCGCCGCCGGGATGACCAACCGCGAGATCGCTCAGCGCCTTACGATCAGCCCAAACACGGTCAAAGTCCATCTGAGCAATATTTTTGAAAAGCTGGGCGTCATGTCACGCACCGAAGCAACGCTTTATGCCATTGAACACCGCATCGTGGATGTCCCCGGGGGCGAGAATGTGGCAGAACAGCCGCCGGGCCTCGGACCCTTCCTTCGGCAGTTCACCTGGGTCTGGGTTGCATTGGGTCTGCTGCTGGTCACATTCCTGGTCACCCTTGGCAGCAATATGCTCTTTCCTGCTGCCGACCCCGAATCGGAATCCTTTGCCTCTCTTGATATCGCTGAACGCTGGCAGGAGCTTGCGCCGATGCCCGAACCGCGGGCCGGCATGGCGGCCGTGGCTTATGATGGGAACATCTACGCCATCGCAGGGGAGGGACCTGAAGGCGTGAGCGGGAACGTCTTCCGCTATCTCACAGCCGAAGACCGCTGGGAAACCCTGAGCGACAAGCCCACCCCCGTCACGGACGTGGAAGGTGTTGTGATCGGTGAGAAGGTTTACATCCCCGGCGGAAGGACCGCAAGTGGCGAACCTACGGCCATCCTGGAGATCTATGACCCCCGGCGGGACACCTGGGAGACCGGCGCGCCTCTGCCTCTCGCCCTCAGCGCGTATGCCCTGGCGGATTTTGAGGGGAAGCTCTATCTGTTCGGCGGGTGGGATGGCGAGAAAGCGCTGGATACGGTGTGGATCTATGAGCCAGGCGGGGACAGCTGGCAGGCGGGAGCGCCGATGCAACTAGCTCGAATGAATGCAGGTGGCGTTGTAGTGGGTGGGCAACTGCTCTTGTTTGGGGGGTCCAATGGAGAAGAACAAATCAATCTTATTGCGGTTTATAACCCGAGCCGGGACAAGGATGGGGAGATTGCCTGGGTGATGGAGGGTGAAATTCCTGATGATGTGGAAGTGTACGCTGCTAAGGAATTGGCGAATTTTGTGTTTGCTGTTGGCAGATTGGATTCTGAAGAATATGTCGTTTTAAACTACTATATTGCGAGTAATGCCTGGCAATATTTATCCATGAGCCTCACGCATCAAGTTTTTCCAGAGATGGCATTGAGTGCAATTGGAGAAGATTTAATCTTCTTAGGCGGTAGGGATAACAAGGATATAATCCAAAACTCACACTGGCATTTTACTGCAGTGTATACAATTGCTATTCCAATTATTAGTCAATAAATAATGATTATTGTCCTTTATGGCACAAATATTTTTCCAAGATCGTAGGTCTCATCTGCGTTGACATCTATAATGATAAGTTCTGTTGACCTTTCATCCTTGATAATAAAGGCATTAACCGGCGTCCAGATAAAGAGGCCGTAATTTCCGGGAGGGACATCAGTGAACACGAACTTACCGTTACTCGCCTGCTGGCCTTCCGGGTCTTCATCAATTGATAGCGATCCCAGGTAAACGCCGTTGCCATTCTCGTTATTGGAGGTCAAAAGCGTGCCAAGATAAAGAGCGGGGGCTATGTAGGGTGTATTGTCTCCACTTAGGGAGATTAATACCCCATGGACAACTGCTGTACCATCTGAAGGTGTAGGGATAACAAGGTCGTCAGGCACACTATGCGATTGAGTGGTCGACTCATCCACAGGATATCCGGAATCCATGGAATAAATTTCTGGATCAATAATAGCTTCAGTATCCCCATCTATGGGATATCCGCCCGGAACTTCCGTTGCCGGCTCTTTGGTTGAGCAAGCGGAGATGGTTATAAAAATCAGGAAGAGGAGTGAAAAATATTTAATTTTCTCCATTGGACAAGAGTCTCCAGGAAATTTCGAGAATAATTAAACTTACGCTGGTGAAGTTAACCCTTCACTAGCGTAAATTGTCAGTAAATTTTATTGGGGATTAATTCCCATTGAGCGCATTAATAGCTGTCTGACTGTCGCCATAGTAATTGGATGCATTACCACGCAGGGTAACAATCGCCATCGCGTTTTGGGTGCATTCAATTATTGCGGCAGATGAATAGCCAGCATCCAGGCCGGGAATATTTGAGACCAGGACTGAGTAGATACCATTTGCTGGTAATGGTTGAACCCAATTTAATGTTGGATCATCTACAAATCTATATGTACACTGTCCTGGGTTACTGGTCAAATTGGCAACAGTAAGTCCGCTGGTAAATGATGCAGCGCCAACATTGTTCTGGATATTAGGCGCAAAGAGGATTCGACTACCTTCAGATTCGCCTACTGCATTATAGGTGACAGCCTGTCCACCAAAGTTGAGGTTGTTCGGATCACGTCCATCATTCCTATAATTAACATTGGCGATTAATTCGCCACTGGTTGGGTTTCCGTTTACATCGGTGGCATAAATAATCGCCTGCCCTGCTCTTTCCGTTATTGGCAGTCGATCAACTGGATCTAGCGCATCAAGATCGGGCATAAAAAGCGAAGCTACCCTGCCGGGTAGTAATCGGACAGGATGTGTATAAACATACTGGTTAGAGGTCGCCCGGCCGATGAGGAAGACAATCTTGAAGTAGGTGGCAGTTGAGCCTACATTGACAATGTTCATCCCTGAATTGAAGTCATAGAAATTACGCATAACAAAGGGGGCATAGAGTTTGCTTTCTCCTTGCGGAACCCCGTTGTACATATGGAATTGAGCTTTGGCATACCCTGAGCCATCGTTATAGAATACAGCTTGAACGGCAAGAGGGGTTGTTGATGGTGAAACAGCTGAAACCTTGGCTGAACCCATGAAACCCACTGGTAAACTGGCGTTTTGTTCCAGATAAACGATCTTGCTGCTGTTTCCCGCGATAGTATAGGTGCGGGTGGCAGCAGGGATGGCACCCAACGCTCGATCGGCATATTCAACACTGACCTCAACCGAGGTGGGAGAAGTGTTTTGAATGGCAATGTAGGATTCATACCATCCAAACGAACCGGAACTAAAGTTCTTGATAACCTGGGATACATACATCACAGGTGACGCAGATGAGGAGGAAAATCCTCCTGAAGCGCCAAACTGATATGGATCGGCTTTGGTTCCATATGCTGAACGTGATGTTTGAGCCGAGCAGGAAACACCCGTGCTGGATGAGAGTGTGACCGAACCAGAAAACGAACCCAGTCCGCTCAAATCCCCAGGATAATAATATATCGATCCATAAGGAGCGATTGTGCTAGTAATGGAATCGGTTTTGGCGCTGCTGTCTTCACTATGGAAATTCACAGAGATCATTCCCTCTGTGTCTTCTTGATTTACGCAGTAAATTGTACTGACCCATTCTCCAGACGGCCCTTGCGCCTGGACGGAAGAGGCTGGAATAACGTAAAGGAGTGAAAAAACCAAAGCGATTAATAAAAACTTTTTCATGTCATTCTCCTCAGTGAACTAATATTGCTTAATTACATCTCGATAATACTATTCTATAGTTTCATGGAAAAAAAAGAATAGTAATAATGGGTTATTACTCTGGAAATTGAGGTTTTTTAATGAAAACCGGTTATCCAGGTGGGTTAATTTAATCAACAGCGGGATGAAATGGTATGAGTTTAATTACAATCTCAATTCTTTGCTTTCCTACAAATATAGAGGAAGGAATAAGACAAATTTACCGGGATCATGAAAGAAAACATAGAAGCAATGATCTTTTTGGGTTTGTGTTTAATGAAATCCCAATCGGTCTTGTTCTTTGGAAATAGAAAGTTATAAGGATATATTTTTTCTAGTTGCAGCCCGTTTTCTTTGATTAAGTCCCCCCATTCATTTTTTGTTGCGAACCTTTCAATTGGCTGGTCGTGTGTTGGACCGTACCCTTTGATAAGGACATTCCTAATAATGTCAATCAAATAATAGCTGTTAGGTACGAAGATCGCTGCCAGGCCGTTGTCTTTTAATAGCCGGCTGATCTCCCGAATACCTTTAGTGGGGTCAAGGAAATGTTCGAGACTGCCCAGATTGGTCACATAATCGAAACTGCTGTCAGCAAACGGCAGTGTCTCGCCATCACCCAGCAAAGCGCGGCTGTTGGGATCTGCTTCTTTTAATCTGCGGATCGCCGTGATTGATATATCGATCCCGATGGGTTTCAGGCCGATCTTTTCGGAATCAATCAAAATAGAGCCAAGGCCGGTGGCAATATCAAGGAGCAGACCTTCCTTTTTAGCGCATAAATGTTTCAATACCCATGTGTAATAGGAGGGCATTTCCTGCAGGCGGTCAGAGGAATTAAAAATATTGTTGTATGAATCGATCACCTGTTGTTTTTCTAGAGCTTGATGCAGTTTGTCTGCCAAAGTGAACCTCTCTTTTCACTGTTGTGGACGGTAAGACCGCAAGCAGATATCAATGGTTTTAGCTTTAGTACAAAACAGATGTAGTGTGTGGACCGAGTAACCCGTCAAATTCGTTTTTCCTGATGTCGTCTTTTGTAGATAAGAAAGACAATCAATATTATCACTAATTCCAGGATCACGAGTTGCCCTCGGAAGATAATACTTAGAATGGATGCGTTAGATTTAGAAATGAAATCTTGTAAAAGCACAACCATTATGGTTTCCCGGATGAGAAGGCCATCGGGGATAAAGATCACGATAAACCCAATGAAAAAAGATCCCGTGATTACAGATATGAGGGTCAGCAAATTGATGGGTGAAAAGCCTAATGCCTGGAGGAGTAAAGAAAAACTCAGGCTAGAAAATAACCAGACCCCGATTCTAAAGAAGATTGAAAGATAAAGCTTGAGTGGGTTTGTGAAAAACTTTTTAGTCCAGTTGATTCTTGATACGAGAAGGGGTGAAATGCAAATCAGAACCCCAAGAAGCACACCGACAATTCTCATGATGATGATCAGACCTGAATTTCCCACTCCTAGGCTGCTTGGTGGGACGAAGATCAAGAACAAACAGGCACCAATAACATAGGTCATTAGAATTTCAACGATTAAAGCCAGACTTGCGATGCTTCCTGGCATACCAAGTTGATGGCTGAGGTAGATCTTGCTGGAGTAATTCCAGATCTTCCCCGGAATGTATTTACCAATAGCAGAGATCATTTGGACGTATGCCATATCCCTCCATTTATGGTCATAGCCGAAAGATGCTATGATAAATTTCCAGGAAGAGATATTCAATATGAAAGTGAGGATAACAAGGGCAGATGAAAAAACCGCCTGAGAAATGTTGAGAGAAAGGGAGGCTATGGAATCTTGTAATGTTCTGAAATTTGAATAGAGCAAATAGATCCCAAATGCTATGATGAGAATCGTGGCAATTCGCTTAACCCATACATTTTCCAGCACCTTGAAGATTTTCAGGGCGATCTTCTTCAAATCGTTGTAAATTTCCCGGAGCGTCTTTTTCATGGATGGATTATCTCTCCATCGAGCAGGTCTTTATAAATTCGGATGAGCTTCGCCGCAGAAATATCCCATGAAAACGCTTTTGATCGTTCAAGGCACTTTTCTGACAGTTGTTTGCGAACCTCGGGCTGCTCAACCAAAGTGTTTATACTTTCTGCCCAAGTTATCGGTGATAAAAAATCGTCAACCAAAACGCCAGCGTTTCCAACCACTTCAGGCATTACCGAGGTATTGGAAGCAATCACAGGTACGCCGAACTGCATAGCCTCTGCTATGGGTATACCAAATCCCTCATGGACAGATGGGAATAGCAGCATCATGGCGTGATTCAGGATGACCCGCAACTCTTCTCTTTTTACAGGCCCCAGATACCGAATTTTGCCCTGAAGATTTAAGGATTCAATGGATGAAAAAATCTCTCCTGCATCACTGAGATAATATCTTGGACCGACCAGAATGAGTGGTGGCGGATCAGGTATTCTCTTTTTGATGAGGTCATATGCTTTGATCAGGGTCAATAAGTTTTTCTTCATCCCGATCTGACCGATATACAAAAGGTATTCCATCTCCAATTGATAGGTCTGCCTGATCTTTTCGATCTCGGACTCGGATAACTGCTCATCGTCTTCGAATTGCGGGGCGGGATAGACAACAGAAATTTTTTTAGCAGGGACTTTCAAGTAAGTGCTGATTTCCGTTTTCGCATCCTCTGAAATGGTGATGATCTGGTCCATGAGCTTGCAGATTGCAGGCTGAACATAGCGCCAAAACAGCCTTGATTGCAAGTTGAAGTATTCTGGAAATCGTAAAATTGTGCAGTCATAAATTGTCAGGATCTTCTTTGATGAAAAGAGGAGACTTCCCTGGCTTTTGATGAAATGGGTCAGATCGATTCTATTGAAAAGTACATAAAAAGGGATAATGAATTGGAAAGCAATCCGGGAAAGCATACCTTTTGACAGAGGCAGGATGATTTGTTTGACATTTTCGAATTCAAGATTAGTTTCGTACTTTGTCAGGAAACAATGGAACTGCCATTGGTTTTGTTGCTTGAAAACACGTTGGAGCAATGGCAGTGTGACCGACCTCGCACCACCGACCTCATCAATTCCCAGAGCATCAATAGCGATATGAACGTTTTTTGCCATAACCTTACTTAAGAATTTCCTTTTTGAGGATTGTCAATCAATGATTCTTGGCAGATTGCTTCAAACTTTTTCCCAACGTTGACCCAGTTAAAGCGTTCCACGACCGATATTCGCGCTTCATGAGAAAAGTTTTTGCGAATATCTTTGTTTTCAATCAGCAAGTGCAAGCCCTCAGCCAGTTCGCTGGAGGAATTTGGCGAGACAAGGATGCCATTCTTTTCGTGGTCAATCACCAGACTCACCCCGCCCACATCACTGGCCACACACGGCAGGCCGCAGGCCATGGCTTCCAAAAGGACTGTGGGCAACCCATCCAGGTTGCCGGCTTTGTCTCTTTGCGATGGAAGCACAAAGATATCGGAGGCGGCCAGAAATTCCGGAACCTCATCCCAGGGGATGCGCCCTGGGAATGACACGATCTCGGATAGATCCAGCCGGGCTACTTTTTCCTTGAGTTCATTCTCTAAAGGACCAGAACCGCCGATGGCAATCCGGAAATTTTGCTGACATGAGGTAAGGGATGGGACGATATCAACGAGCTGCGAGAACCCCTTCTTATGGACCATCCGACCCAGTGTGGAGATGATGATTTCACCGGGTGACCAGCCATATTTTTCCCGGGCCGCATCACGCTTTCCAATAGGTTTGAAAACATCTGGATCAGCTCCCCAGGGGACGACATCTATCCGGATGTTCTTATTGATTTGTTTGGCCCGGTCATATAATTCCTGACTGCAAGCCGTGACATATGAAGACTGTTGGAAGGTCCACTTGGCGATGGCGCGGAACAGGAAATTCTTGCCTGCTGTAAAAATATCCGAGCCATGCAGACTGATAATGAAGGGAATACCCAGGAGTTTACTCACAATCGCAGCGGCAAAACCATTCGGCAGGACCCAGTGGGCATGGATGATTTGGGCGTCAATTTTCCGGCATTCTTTAATGAGATTCATGACCGAAGCAATGGTGAAGAATGGCAACAAAAATATCGCAGAAAAACGCAGTTTGACATCGGCTTTCAAAGATCGGGCATGGCCCATGACGTGGAATTTCCTAGGCCAGATATATTTAAATCGTTTCACCGATACAGATGAGTGGAAATCCTCCTTCACCGCAACATCATAGGGGGCGATGATGTGAACAGTATGACCCAGCCCGACCAACGCTTCAGAGATTGACCTCACAAACGGGGCGGTTCCATCGCCTTGAAATCTGGGATAGGAGCTTGTCAGTACGGCTATTTGCATATGGTTGCTAAGACCTTTTTCTCATTCACATTGTTTTGAAATTCTACCATGGTACTCATACGTTCAATAAGCGTAAAAAGATGATGATAATCTGCGATAATCATCACTCGGAACCGGTATGTTTCTCAATCTGTGATCTGAAATATCCATACCTTGCTATTCTGATATGCAATAGATACATTTTCGCATTTGAGCAGGCCATCTGGCTGCAAAGCTCCCTGGTCTAGATGGATATAAAACCAATGGATACCTGCGCTTTCTATCAGATGCCGAAACTTTGAAGAACAACCATCTATCTCACTGGCTGTCTTTCCTAGATTTCTCAGTTCGCTAACATGTTCAATGTCGGGCGAGAATTCGTAGAACACCGTCGGCACCACCGACCAGCGGCCGGCATAGGGGAGCAGCCACCCGCCGCCGTCCACGCCGCGGTAGACGTCGTTCTGCCAGTAGGCGGTGTTGATGAAGAACCGCGCGTCCTCTGGCGTGTTCTCTCTGATCCAATCCAGCGCCTCGATGTCGTCCTCGGTCACCAGCACGGTCACCGGATTCACGATGTCTGAGCTGAGCGGGAAGCTCCAGATGATCCACCCGCCGAGCAGAAGCCCTATCACGGCGGGGGGGAGCCATTTCCATTTCAGCCAGCCATGCAGGAGACAGCCCGCCCGCCAGAATGCCCAGCCTGCCCAGAGCGTCACGGGCAGGAACAGGATGATGGCGAAGTGGTCAGGACGGAAGGGGCGCAGGCTGGCCGTCCAGGGCAGGGTCAGGGCTGCCAGCGCGAGCGTCCAGAACCCGAAGCCGAGCTGCCTGCGCCGGATGAGGCCGTAGACGAGCCCGATCCCTGCCGCCAGCAGCAGCCAGTGGTTGCTGGCCGGCCCGAGCAGCTTCCAGATATACGCCCCGGTCTCCGGCGATTCGAGGACGGCCGCCAGGGATTTGGGCAGGTTGGATTGCAGGCTCGCGCTGGCCGCTGAAAAACGCATGACTCGCAGCAGCCAGGGCGCAGCCAGAACTACCCCAAGCCCGGTCCCGGCGATCACGCTGGAAAAGCCAACAGCGGCGGTCAGCAGGTGTTTCAGCCGGGGGAGGAAATGCGCAATGGCCAGCAGGACCAGGAAGGCTGCCAGCAAAACCGCAGTGAAATAATGACTCAGCAGGACGCCCGCGGTCAGCAGCCCCAGGCGCATGGCATCCGTCTTTTGCCAGCCTTTTCCCGTCATCTGCAGTGCGGCCCGCATGGCCAGCGGCAGCAGGATCAGCCCGGTCAGCAGGGTGTAGCGCCCCCAGCTCAGGTAATAGGCGGGCATCCGGGTGGCGAAGCTCACCAGCAAGGCCGCTGCCGCGGCCGGCCGCCAGTCCCGCCAGAGGGTTTTGCCCAGCGCGTAGACCGACAATCCGACCAGGGCGTTGAGGATCTGCCCGAAGATGAGCATCCCCCTCCCGATCTCCAGCCCGCTCACGGCGGTGAACAGCGCGGCCACAGCGTGGAAGCCGTAATGGTAATAGAAGGGCATCTCCAGATAGGGAGCGAGGGTGTCCGGCACCCCGCGCCCTTCGAGGATGGCGCGGATGATCAGGTAATGGTGCTGCGAATCGACCCAGTTGGGGAGGGTGAGCTCCCGCGCCTGAAACAGCCGCCAGGCGACCGCCAGACCCAGGATGATGCCCCCCGCGATCAGGAGCCAGCGGTACCGGCGGGGGATTGTCACGCCGTTTCGGACCATCCCGGCCGCGGCCAACCCGGCAAAGACCATCAGGAGCAGGACGATCCCGAGGGTGGAGAACCGAACTATTAAAAAGAAGGCAATCTCGGCGAGCAGGATGACGGCAGCCAGGCTGATACCGATGACTTCCGCCAGCGACGCCAGCGGGTCCCGGCCGCGCTTGCCAAACCAGGCCCACCAGGCCAGTCCCGGCAGCAGCAGCGTGACAATCAGGGCGATGACGGTCAAAACAGCCTCACCCCGCCCGTGTCTACCCGGCTTAGCAGGGCATGGATGGGTTCCCCCAGCAGGGGGTGCAGGAAGTCGGGTGCGATTTCGTTCAGGGGCACCAGGACAAACGCCCGCTCGTGGAGCCGGGGATGGGGCACCTGTAAAATTTCACCCTCGATCACCTCCCCCCCGTAGAACAGGAGGTCCAGATCGATCAGGCGGGGCCCGTTGCGGAGGGTCTCCTCCCGTCCCATCTTGGCTTCAATCCCCTTTAAGCGATGCAGGAGCGGCAGGGGATGCAGGAGGGTTTCAACCTCGATCACCTGATTGAGAAATTCCGGCTGCTCCAGGTAGCCCCAGGGTTCAGTGATGTAAATCGTAGATTCCTGCACAACCCTGATTTCAGGGGGCAGGGATTCCCGCGCCGTCCGCAGGTTGGCTTCCCGGTCACCCAGGTTGGTGCCCAGAGCAATGAAGATTGGGGATGTCATGATCAGACCACCTCCAGGATATTGAGCATGTCGGCCAGCAGGCCGTAAGCGGTTGTCTCAGGCCCTGGATCGCTTTCAAGAATTCCCAGGCCGGGCAGCACATCCAGCTTGAATTGGCAGTAGGAGCTGGTGCCGTTGACACTGTAAAGCGGCGAATCCGGCCCTACCGGTTCAGGGGCCACCCTAGCGTGGATCCGGCCTTCCACCTGTTGGGCTGAGCAGACCAGTTTCCAGCGCTCCCCCTTCGCCTTGGCTTCGGCGATCATCTCCGGTGTGATCCCGCGGATGCCGGTGCGGTCCACCTCCTGCGGGGTCAGCGGGACGCCTATCAGTACAGTCACCAGGGCGGCTACCTTAATCGCCGCATCCCAGCCGTCAACGTCGTTGCTGGGGTCGGTCTCGGTGATGCCAATCCTGCGTCCGTAGTCCACGGCTTCTTCCAGGGTCTTGCCAGCCTCCATCATCTCGAGCAGCAGGTTTGTACAGGAATTGAGGATGCCGTGGAAGCCGATCAGGTTCGCACCGGCCAGCGGTTCCCGGAACAGGGCAAAGATCGGCGCACCGTCCATCACGGCGGATTCGAACAGGAAGCGTTTGCCCTGCCGGGCAGCCAGATCCGTCAGGGCCTGATAGCCGTGAACCACCGGCCCTTTATTAGCGGTCACAACGTGCATCCCACTGTTGAGGGCTGTCTTGATGTAGCCCAAGGCAGGTTCCCCGGTCTGCGGGTTGACGGGTGTGGTCTCGAACATGAAATCCGCCGGGCAGGCCTGAATGAAAGCGCGGGTTTCGTCCGGTGCGGGTTTGGTGCTCAGTTCGTTCAGGGGCTTTCCACTCTGAAAGAGTTCCAATACCGCGGCCAGATCCAGCCCGGCCGGGTTGATGGCCCGGCCGTGGGAGCCGGTGATGATGCCCGTCACAACGAACGCCAGATCATACCTTTCGGCCAATTCATTTTGTTTATCCAGCAGCAGCCGGGCAAAGGCCTGGCCGACATTTCCGAAGCCAACCAGACAAAGGCGATATTTTCGGGTCATATGCAGATCCTCTCAAATGTTAGCGTGTTCCTTCTATTTAACCACAAAACGGCGGGTACGGACGAGAACCCCCCGTTTCCGGTTAGAATTGAGGCCATGGGAATAAACGATAAAAGGGTTCTTTTGTTTGACATTGACGGCACCTTGCTGGATCCCGCAGACGAGGGGGTCGTCTGTTTGCGGCGTGCTCTGGAGGATGTCTATGGCGTTACCGGCCCCATTGAGGCTTATGATATGGCGGGCAAGACCGACTGGCAAATCGTCACCGACCTGATGACGCAGGCAGGGCTGGACCCGGATGCAATCGAATCCCGCCGGCTGGAAGCTTTCACTGCCTATGCCAGGCATGTTGAGATTGCCGCGGCTTCCTTCAGAATGCGGATTTTACCGGGTGTCCAAACCCTGCTGAGCAGTCTGGCCGCAGAAGAAGTATTTATCCTCGGATTGGTGACAGGCAATGTTCGGGAAGCCGTTCCTCACAAGCTCAGGGCGGTTGGGATTGACCCTGGCCTGTTCCGGTTCGGTGCATTTGGCAGCGAACACATCGACCGCAATACCCTGCCCGCCCTCGCGCTCTATCGCCTGGGGCAAATGTTGGGTGAGGCAGTCCCGCCCGAACGGGCGCTGGTCATCGGGGATACTCCGCGCGATGTGGCCTGCGGCCGGCATGCAGGACTGAAGGTGCTCTGTGTGGCAACCGGTCGTTATGACCGGCAGGCTCTGGCTGAGGTTAGACCGGATTTCCTGTTGGATGACCTGAGCGATACCCATTCTGTGCTGGAAATATTGCAGAAGTTCTGACACCTTGACCTGGGTTGCCCAGGACTTGAACGCTGTCAGAAATTGCCCTAAAATGATTATCACGCATCGTTGATTTTTGTGTGATTATGTCTATCCACAATGATGAAAAAGGACTTATCCAGAACATGAAAAATAAAAAAGTTATCCTGAACACATTATTTGGCATCCTGCTGGGCGCGCTCAGCGGTCTGGCCTTCATGCTCGCCTTCCCGCCTTATGAAATCTGGCCGCTGATCTTCATCGGCTGGATCCCGGTGCTGGTTGCCCAAAACCGGATCATGCCGCCCAAACTCTCAAGTCTCCCCACCGCCATTGCGATCGGGATCTGGCTGGAGGGTTACATGGGTCCGGTCTTCAGACCCACCGGCTCGTACATGATTTATCTTCCCATAATTGCAGCGGTCATCTCGTTTGTCGTGGATTTGGGTAAACGCAAATTCAATCAATTGACTCATTACCGCTGGTTTGTCCTCGAAGGCGCGATCACATGGGCAGGCATGGAGATGATCCGGCTTTTTATCCCTATTGCAGGCACCTGGGGATTCATTGCGTATCCGCTCTACCGGCAGACCTGGTTCATCCAGCCGGCCAGCATCTTTGGCATCATCGGGCAGGGCGTTCTGATCATGGTGATCAATCAGGCCCTCGCTTTGGGTGTTATTTTTTGGATGGACCGGGGCCGGGACCTCACCGGGGAATCCACCATTGCCCCCAAAACGGTCTCCCGCTGGGCTTACGGGACAGGCATTGCTCTAATCCTCTGGACCGCCCTCAGCCTGGCGCTGTTCCAGCCTGCTGAAGCGCCCACGGTTACCGTCGCCGCCATCCAGCCCGAGATCTCACCCATCATCACGGGCAACCGCGGCGAGGAGGACCTGCTGGCTGTTATTCATCAGAATATGATCGACCAGACCCGGGAAGCGGCTGACCAGGGTGCTGAATTCATCGTCTGGCCTGAAGGGGCGATGCTCTTTGACCCTCAGGCGGAAGACCGTCTCAACCTGACGGGATTGGCGGAAGAGCTGGGCATCCATCTGGCTGTGGGTTATGTGGTCATCCTTGAGAATGGCACCTTCCGCAATGAGGCTACCGTGATTGATCCCTCCGGTGAGTTCCTTGGTGTTTTCGGCAAGGATCATCCGGTCCTTTTCGGCGGCGAAACCAGCCCCACCCGTGGCACTTATCCAGTCTATGACACATCTCTTGGCGTTCTCGGAACAATCATCTGTTACGACCTGGACTATACCGATACCGCCCGGAAACTCGCAGCCCAGGGTGTTCAACTAATTGGCGTGCCATCCAATGACTGGGGCGCGATCGCGGATAAGCATTACACCCATGTTGTGTTCCGAGCGATTGAAAACAGGGTCGCGATGGTCAAAGCCGATGGCGGTTACGACTCCGCCATTGTTGATCCCTATGGACGGATCAAGGCGCTTGCCGTCCATCCCGAAGGCGGCGGTGCGATGCTGGTCGCCGATGTCCTCCTGGGATCGGGGAGGGGCACCCTCAACACCCGGCTTGGTGATTGGGTGGGGTGGCTCGGCCTGGCCGGGATCGTCTTCTTCACCTTTGGCAGTTCTTATCTGATCAAAACTGCCCAGAAAAAGGAGCAGGATGGACTGTAATCGGCACTCCGGTCTGGAGATCCTCAGGGCTGAATCGCTCTGAGAGCCTGGGTTTATCCCCTTCGCTGAGAGGCTGCATAATTAAAAACCCCGGATTTCCCGGGATTTTTGATTCCAAAGGGAACATCATGATCAGGTCAAGGAGGATTTTCCGAAGCTTTTGACTCCGTTTCCGCCACACCGGATTAGCGGAAGTAATCCGGCAGAAGAGCGTCCTGATTGGTTGCAAACGCCGCCCGCAGCAGCACAAAATCCCGGTCAGCGCCGGTGGTGATCTTCGCCAGCCGGTCCATCAGGCTTTTCTCCTCAGCCTTCATCCGCCTAAAGGGGGTATTGATCAGCATGAAGTTATCCCAGGGGAGTATCTCGATTTTGTTCAGGGCAAGGAAGTCCCGGATCAGGTTGCCTTTGACGAAATCCAACCCGCGCATCTTGAAGATACCGAAACGCTGGGGATCCACCGTCCTGGCACGGCATTTTAGCCAGGCTTGCGGTCCAGTCACAAACTTCGTTCCAGGTATGTCCAGCGGGTCAAATTCAATCTTCAGTGCTTCTATCTGCAAGTCGTCAAGCTGTGGATCCACTATCACCCAGCGGTTTTCTTTCGCAAGCCAGTATTCGCAGACCCAGTGATCTTCAAACGAGCCAGCCAGGAAATAGGTGCCAAAGCCCGCCCGCGCTCGGGCCGGGATCCCGCGATGGCGTAGGATGGAGGTGAGGGTCAGCGCGAAATCACGACAGGTCCCCACGGTCTTCTTCGAGAGTACCCGGGGATTGGAGAGCGGCTCAGCGCTCAATTCGAGAATCTTTGCCAGCCGGGCATGGGTTGTTCGCAGATTGGCTTCCTCCTCACGGATCCGGTTCAGCTTGATGCCGTAGCGGGAAGCCCAGTGTAGATGCAGCATCAGACCCTGAATCGCTCTGACAAGAGAGGGGAGATCGTTAGGAAGCGCATCCAGTTCAGGTGCGAATCCTGCGGGGTCGCTGATCTGGCCCTGAGCGGCGTAAAAGTCCTGTGGGTTGCTGGTTGTATCTCTCATGGTTGTCCGTGGAAATTATAACTGGGTTTCACCCCAGAATTATAAGATAAGCTCGCTTTTGTGGATCTGAATTTGCGGTTTGTTAAAACACATTGCAGTTGGAACCAGAAATCAGGTCAGGATTTTCCTCAGGCCTAAGAAAAATAGATCGGGTTGCCGATCAGCGCGGGCAGCGGCGGTACGCCGGGGACAAAATTCCGCTGGACTTCAACCCGCACGAAGCCCGGCCCGGCAACCGGATAGGTCAGGGTCACTTTGCCTTCTCCATCCGCTTTGAACAGGTCGCTGAAATCAGTTCCCTCAATCACGGACACTGTGTCTCCAGCGATCAGACCTTCGATGGTGATCTCCACGGCCAGCCCGTCTTCCCAGGCAACCGTGTCACCCATCTCAGCAGCGCCGGCGCGCATGTCGAGGACCGGGCCGCGCGGGGCAAAGGTGATAAAACTGTGCCCTGCGGCCACCGCCGCCAGGATATCCGCCGGCGTATCAGATTGCGCATAGACTCCCATGCACGGCCCACCGAGGATCTGGAACAGGTTATCCGCATGATAGTCGGACCCGCCCACGGCGGGGACTTTCCGCCCTGCGCTCAGCATGGAGTGCCAGAGGGCAATTGCTTTCATGTTGCTCTCCCGCATCGGCCCGTTCCAGATCTCAAGGGCGTTAAAGTCCAGGTCAGCCAGGTCAAACTGGAATTCGCAGCCTTCGCCGAAAGGATGGTTGATGACGATCAGCGCGCCGCTGTCCCTCGCGGACTGGAACCGCGCCTGCATATCCTCATCGGTGTTGGTGAAGAACGGCTCGTCATAAGGATGATCCACGCCCAGGAAATTGGCATGGCCGCGGTAATGGGTCCATTCCAGCCCCGCGATCAGGGTGAGCTCGGGATTCAGGTTCAAGACTGCCTGGGGGATGATGTGGTTGTGGTTGGTAATACCGAGGAAATCCAGCCCCTGCCGCCGGGCATGGCAGGCCAGTTCGTTGAATGTCAGCACGCCGTCCGAATCAACCGTATGCGTGTGCAGATCGCCGATCAGGAGCCGGCGTTGTTTGGGGATGAAGTTGATCTCATAGGTGACGGTCACGCCTTCCGGGGCAACCTTGTAAGCCCCAACGATGATGTGCCACTCTCCGGGGGTTAACGGCTGCGGGGTGTAGCCGGGAGTAGCCTGGGTCGGACTGATGAAGATGCTGTTCTTGTTTGATCCGGATGCGCCCGCCTGGGTTCCATCCGGCGCGACCAGGCCCAGGTCAATGATATTGATCCCCTCCTTGCGGGTGAAGTTCCCCCCGGGGATCTCCTCGGCCGTTTCCTGGTGGCGCGGGTAGTGATAGCTGAGCCTGAGTTCCGCAATGTTTTCCGGCATGGTAAACGGCAGGGTCAGGTATTGTCCCGCTTTTTCAGGCGCGATAAAAAATTCGAGGGTCAGATCGGTTGTGGACATGGGTATCTCCTAATCCTGCTGACGGTCAACCGGCCGTTCGCCCAGGGCGAAGGTCAGGAAGCGTTGGTAGTATTTCTCCCAGAAAGGCCAGTCATGCCCGCCCTCCTCGACCTCATACTGGATCGGCACGCCCATTTCTTCAGCAATTTCATGGAACATCTCGTTGAGCGGGAAGAGGTCGTCCGCTTTCCCGCAGGCCATATAGAGCTTTGGCAGGGTCTCCGGTTGGGCGGCGGCTTTTTGGAGCCAGACGACGGTGTCGTGTTCGGTGCCCTGGAGCGCGTTCAGGTCTCCAAAGACCATGCCGAACTCGTGATGCCGCGGGTCATCAGGGATCAGGCCGAGGATTGCCAGGGACAGCGCGCCGGAAAAACTGGCGGCATAGCCGAATTTCTCAGGGTAGTTCAGGGCGGCTTTGAACGCGCCGTAACCGCCCATCGAGTTCCCGGCGATCAGGGTGTCCTCCCGCGCCGGATCCAGGCCAAAGACATCCTTGAGGTAGCGGGGCAGTTCATCGATCAGGTAGGTGAAGTAAGCCTGGCCGTTGGGCAGATCAACATAAAAACTGCGCCCGCAGGAAGGCATCACTACTACCAGGCCGTAATCGTTGGCGATTGCTTCAATCGAGGAGTAACGCTGCCAGGCGCTGCCATCATCGCTCAGACCATGCAGTAAATACAGCACCTTTCGCCTGCTGACCGGGCGGTCACCCATTTTGCCCGGATCGGGCAGGATGACGTAGAGCGGCTGGCAGACTTTGACGGTCTCCGGGGTGTGGTCCAGTCGGATCAGAGCCATGGGTCAGACCTCCGTTTCTAGAGCGGGTGCTTCCGGGTGGCGGTCTTCAAGTTTCAGGAACATTGAAAATCCCAGACTGATGACCATCAACACTGCCGGGAAAACCGTCAGCAGGTAGCGGGAAGCCATGCCGGGCTGAGCGCCGGGGTTGTCCCCGCTTTCAAAACCGAACAGATGGAAGATCAACAGAAATCCGAGGCTGGTGAACAAACCGCTAAGGCGGTTCATAAAACCCAGGGCATTTGAATAGATCCCTTCCCGCCGGAGGTTGTGTTTGCGGGTGTCCTCGTCCATGATCCGCGCGCCGATCAGGTCCATGGTCGTGATCACACCGGCAAAGCCCAACCCCACCAGCGCGCTGCTGATGATTGCCGTGACCAGGCTGTTGGCAAAGAACAATGGGATAAAGGCCACCGCCAGTGCCCCCAGGGCAATCCGCCAGATTGGGATCAGCCTGTGCTTGCGAACGAACCACGCCCAGACCGCCACGCACCCGATCGCGATGAGCAACACCGATCCAAAGAGCAGCGTGGATTGGGCGTCAGGGATTTGAAGTGTGTATTTCACGAAGAAGGGCAGCCCAGCCAGCACAAGGGACATCGCCGCGCTGTAGAAAGCGTTGGTCAGCCCTGCAATCCAGAAGTTACGGTTGGTGACGATGGTCTTGATGCTGTCCCATAGTCTGGGTTTTTCCTCATCCTCCTCAACGGGTCTTTCGCGTGCGGTAAAGCTCATATAGAGAATGACCACACCGCCGAGGATACCGTAAATAATGGAGGTGGTGCTGTAGCCGATGGCACCGGCGATAACGGGCGTGAGGGCGATGCTGATGATCATGGCAACCAGTTGGAAAGCCTGGCGCAAGGCATTGGCTTTTGCACGGCTGGCATCATCGGTGAAAAGTTCCGGGAACAGGGCACCGTAATTGGCATTGATGACCGAGTCCAGGGTGCCGGTGAAGATGTAGAGCAGCATGGCATACGCCAGCAGGGAGTTGCCGGCGAGGAACGCCGGTGTGCTGTAGAACGCGATCAACCCCAGCACGAGCAGGGGCGTCCCGATCACCAGCCAGGGCCGGCGCCGGCCCCATTTTGTGCGGGTCCGGTCAGAAAGGAAGCCATAGACCGGGTTGTCAATAACGTCAATGAAGGTGTAGATGAAGAGGATCAGGGCAAAATCAGGTGTGGTGAGCCCCATGCGGTCCACATAAAAAATCGCTGCATAGGTTTTGAGGAAATTGATCGGGATGGACGTGCCAAACATCCCGATGGCGTAATTGAATACTTTAAACCGTTCGGATTTCATGGAATGACCTCATTTCTAGTGTAAAGGTGAACAAAGGACTTAGTACCCTTACTATTCTATAATTAATTCCCATTCCTATCAATAAATTTATAAAAGAACCATGACATTCGCAACGGGGAATGAAAAACGCTTCTGATATAGATTTGAGGCGCTCGCAGGGTGGGAAGGGGTGTTTCCTGAGAAATATAAATGATCAAACTTAACCAGATTACTTTTCGACACCCTATGTCGTGTTCAACTTGGTTTTGAGTGGTTAGGAAACTTTAATTCTTCACGCGTCTTCCCCATTCTCCATGCTCAATTCACCATTCACCTTTCGCAATCTCTTGACAGTTCAATCTTTTCCGATATAATTATGATATAAATTATCCTAATTACAGGAGTGTCCTGATGTTGAATTGCTTGTGTCTGAAGCGGGGCCGTTAGCCACCGTTCAGACAGCCAAACCGAACTCGTAAGAGCCAGTCGATCTGAGCGGCGGACAGCCCCGCAAGCCTGTGATGTATGCGGTGCGAAGGTCTCGCTGCTTTTGGGTTAAAACCGACTGGCTTTATCTTTTAACCCCCGCCACGGCCGCCTTCTGATGAAAATGAATTATTAAATTGGAGTGACAATATGAAAATCTATAACGATATCACCGAACTTGTCGGCAACACCCCGCTCGTCAGGCTCAATCGTCTGGCGGAGGATGGGGCTGCCGAAGTGGTTCTCAAACTTGAGTATTTCAACCCTGCCCACAGCGTGAAGGACCGGATTGGCGTCGCGATGATTGACGCTGCAGAGGAAGCCGGCCTGCTGACCCCCGACAGCATCATCGTTGAGCCGACCAGCGGCAATACGGGTATCGCCCTGGCGTTCACTGCCGCTGCCCGAGGCTATCAGTGTGTGATTGTGATGCCGGAGAAGGTCAGCCAGGAGCGCAAGCTGATGATGAAGGCCCTCGGTGCGGAGCTGATCCTCACCCCCGATCAGGAGGGCATGGACGGCGCGATTGCCAGGGCGGAGGCTCTGGTCGCATCCGACCCGCGGTATTTTATGCCCAACCAGTTTGCAAATCCCGCCAATCCCGAGATCCACCGCCGGACGACCGCCCAGGAGATCTGGCGCGATACGGATGGCAGGGTGGACATCCTGGTCGCGGGCGTCGGCACCGGCGGTACGATCACCGGCACGGGGGAAGGTCTCAAGGCCCTTAACCCTGAAATCCAGGTCATTGCCGTGGAGCCGGCCGCGTCGCCGGTCCTCTCCGGCGGCGAGAAAGGACCGCATCCCATCATGGGGATTGGTGCGGGCTTCATCCCCCAGGTGCTCAACACCGAGGTCTTTGATGAGGTCGTTCAGGTGAGAGGTGAGGATGCTTTTGAGACTGCCCGCTCTCTGGCGAGGAAAGAAGGGATCCCGGTTGGGATTTCTTCCGGGGCGGCGACCTGGGCCGGGCTGCAGGTTGCCAGACGGCCTGAGAACAAGGGTAAATTGATCGTTGTGATCATCCCATCCTTCGCTGAACGTTACCTGAGCACGCCGCTCTTTGAGGATATTCGGGAATAGGGTAAATTGACAGGAGAAGATTTTATGGAACACACCTCAACATTGCCTATCCCCCGCACAACCGGTGCGTTTGAAGAGAAGGAGATTGGCTTGTTTAGAATGATGATTGAAGATATTCGCTGCGCCCTCCACCGGGACCCCGCAGCCCGCAACTGGTTCGAGGTCCTGGTGAACTATTCCGGGCTGCACGCAATTTGGGCATACCGGGTCTCGCACTGGTTATGGAAGATTAGGCTCTACTTTTTCGCCCGTTGGCTCTCACAGGTGACCCGCTGGGTGACCGGCGTCGAGATCCATCCAGGCGCTGAGATCGGCCGCAGGTTCTTTATTGACCATGGCATGGGCGTGGTCATCGGCGAGACATCCGAGGTCGGCGATGACGTTACGCTCTATCATGGCGTCACGCTTGGCGGTGTGAGCCTTGAAAAAGGAAAGCGCCATCCGACCCTGGGCGATAATATTGTGGTCGGCGCAGGCGCAAAGATCCTCGGGGCGATTGAAATTGGGGCGGGCAGCCGGATTGGGGCAAACGCCGTGGTTGTCAGGCCCGTGCCGCCGGATTCCGTTGTGGTGGGCATTCCCGGCCAGGTGGTGAAACGGACTCTGAGAGATGCGGATGAGGTCATTGACCTGCACCATGACCGCCTGCCGGACACCCTTGGCGATGCCATGCGGCAGGTCCTCTCGCGGCTGGATCGTCTTGAAGCTGAGTTGCAGGTCCATGAAAACGGTCATATCATCACCGATGAAGAAGGCAATTGGATCGGATCAGATTTCAGCATATAAAAAAGCGCGCGGGTTGCCCACGCGCCTGTTATTAAAATTGGGGGTTAACTATTTTCGCAACCGGCAAAGGTCCAGGGTCTCAATGGCGTGGCGCAAATGAGGGATCACGATACTGCCGCCGACCACCAGCCCCACGTTGAAGGCGTCATATAACGCTTCATCCGTCCAGCCGGCATCCACACACTGCAGGATGTGATAATCAATGCAGTCGTTGCAGCGGAGCACCATGGAAGCAACCAGTCCCAGCAATTCCTTGGTCTTTGCGTCCAGGGCGCCGTCTTCGTAAGCTCTGGTGTCGAGATTAAAAAATCGTTTGATGCCCCTGTGATCAATGGACGCAATCCGGTCATTCATGCGCTGTCGGTAATCCTCAAATTCCACCAGCCTGTCACTCATCGCGATCTCCTTCATGCCTTTTGCGGCGGATCATCTCCCGCAGCGTGCCTACCAGCAGGATCAACACCAGCACCGTACTACAAAAGATAATCAAATCCGTATAGCCCACCTCTTCGGGTGTTGGCGGGGGTTCGTCTGTTTCGGTTTCCAGGGGGATGCTTTCCCCGGAAAGCCCAGCTTCTTCCGGTATCACGGATGGGGTGATCTCAGAAGTTGGCGTTACCGCTTCCTGTGAGATCGGGCGGACAAAGGCGAGGGTTGAGAGGAAGAGGACACCCAGTACAAGGATGAAAATGAGGTATTGTCCCCCTGCTCTTTTTTGGGGAGGATCAGGCCTGGTGAGGGTCGGCGGCATCGTTATTCCTCCAGACTGTCCACGGCCGCCTGAGCAGCCTGAACCGGATCCAGCATGTCCTGAAAGACCAGGCGGATGCTTTCCCGCAGGACAGGCCCCAGACTGATGGTCAGGTCATTTGAGGGGCGTAGACGGGTCATCAGGGCGATCTGGCTGACGGTCGAGCGGATGTTCTGGTTTTTCCAACCTTCCAGGCTGGAGGGCCGGGGAGGGATATACCCCGCTGCTTCAGTCCATTGTGCGAGGTAAACTGGATCAACGAGGAATTCGGCCAGGTCCACTGCGATCTGATGACGGTGCTCTTCCGGTGAGGCCACAGCCCAGCTCAACCCTGTGCCGAAAGAGACTGCGCTTTCCGACATCGGGAGCAGGGGGGCGAAGGAGGAATCGGAAGGGATTTCTTTCAGGTAGTTTGACAACCAGGTAACAGCCAGGTCGGATTGCCCTTCCTGATAATCCGTCCAGACCTGTCCGGGAGTCTGATATTGTCCCAGCCAGTTTGGCAAGGCTCCGGACGCGACCCCGGATTGATACAAGCGGAAGACTTCTGCAAGCACGTCCGGTTCCAGCATGGGTCGCCGCTGGTTGTCCTGGATGGCGCCGCCTTCCGCCTGGTATAAGGCAAGCGTAAAGAGTGCCTGGTCGCTGTCTGCCGGGAAGGCCAGCGGCACACCCTCCTCAAAGAGAGCTGGCCAGCTTGTGGGAAATACTGGGAGAGCGGACTGGCGGTAGACCAGCACCAGCGAATCCGCCGCAAAGGGCAGGCCGAAGGTGCTCCCCTGCAGCAGCGCCATGTCCCGGGCGAAGGCATACCAATCCGGGTCATCCGGGATGGTTGTCAGGCTGTCCAGAGGGGATATCAAGCCCTTCAAAGCCGCCGTTTCCAAATCGGGCCTGGAAAGGACCACCAGATCGGGTAAGGCTTCCGGTGCAGCAGCGCTGGTCGCCGTCAATGCATCCAGCAGCCCGCCGGGGCCGCTGACCGCTTTGACCCGGACAATAATCTCAAGGCCGGCATTACGTTCCAAAAAGGCTTGCAGGCGTTCGACAAACAACTGGCTTGCCTCGGAATCCGATTCGGGATCCATATCAGGCGGCACCCAGAGTGTCAGGTCCGTGATGGGGGCGGTCGTTGATTCCACCGAAGGGGTTGTGTCCGGGGTTGGCGTCTGATCGCCTGTTTCACCAGGTTGCAGGGTGGCTGTGGGGGTGGCCCCGCCCAGCCAGGGGATATTGATGGGCAGGCTTTCACATGCGGAAAGCAGAAGCGCAAAAACCAGGCCCAGCCCAAGAAGAATTCTCAGTTTTTTCAATGGACTTTTAGCGTCCTTTCCCGCGATCAGTCGAGCTCGATTGGTTCGCTCAATAGCTTCACCAGAAGTTTTACCGCGTTTTCAACATCGTCGGTATCGACCATCTCGGAGGGTGAATGGATATAGCGGCACACAATCGAAACGCATCCAGCCGGGACACCGCTCCGAGTAAGCTGGATGGCGCGTCCATCCGTCCCGCCGGCTTCGAGGACTTCCATCTGGTAGGGGATCCTGGCGGATTCAGCCTGCCTGACCATCCAGTCCACCAGGCGGGGATCCGCGATAAAACTTGAGTCCCGGACTTTGATGGCAGGGCCGTCGCCCAGAGCCGTGGCCATCCTGGCTGCCATGCGAGGTGTATCCCCGCTGCGGGTGACATCCACCGCAAACCCCACATCAGGGTCAACGCCGTAAGCTGCCGTGGTCGCGCCGCGAATCCCCACCTCTTCCTGTGTGCTGAAGACAAAATGGATTTCATGCGGTGTGGTCTTGATCTGTTTCAAGGCTTCAATCGCAACCGCCGCTGAAATCCGATCGTCCATTGACTTTGCGACCATGCGTTTTCCCAGGTCAAGGAAGGGGCGGTCAAACCCGCAAACGTCCCCGACCTTTACGGGGCAATCCTCTTTGCTGGTCGCACCAACGTCGATGAACAGGTCTGAGAGTTTTGGCGTTTTTCCCGCATCGAGGCCGTCCATGCCGATCACGCCGCGGGTGCCATCCATGAACAGGACCCGGCCGCCATAGCAGGTCAGGGGGTTGATGCCGCCAATATTGGTGAAACGGACAAAGCCATTATCGTCAATATGGGTGACCATCAAGCCGATCTCATCAATATGGGCTGAGACCATCACCCGCAGCCCCTGATCCGTTTTCTTTCCTTTGAGGGCGATCAGGCTGCCAAGGGCGTCAACCCGGATTTCATCGGCTGCATCGCCGATGGCCTCCCTGACGACATCCCGGATCTGGTATTCAAATCCGGATGGGCCTGGCGTTTCAACAAGTTTTTGGATTAAGGATTTCATCAATTGCTCCTGTGATAGTGCGTTCAATTCTAGGCAAAATGAAGTTCAGCCCCGGCGCTCACCGGCAAGCAGATCGGGGGTCACCCGGCTCAACGCGGCATGCAACAGGTGCAGTGTGTTCGCCCAATCATCCAGCCGGGCGATTCCGGCTGCTGTGTGTGCGTATCTTGAGGGGACGGAAACCGAGATACTGGGGATGCCGCTGCGGGTCCTGTGGATCGCGCCTGCGTCCGTGCCCCCGCCGCCGGGCTGGCGGTGTTGATAGGGAATGCCTTCTTTGTCGCCGGTCTCCGTCAGCAGGGCGACCAGGCGCTGGTCAGCAATCGTAGCCCGGTCCATCACATAAATTGCGGGCCCGGCATCCAGCCGGGTATTGTACTGGACATTTTGATCGTCAGTGTCCCAGTGGGGCAGGTCATAAGCCGGGGTGGAGTCTACCGCAATTGCCATGTCGGGGTCAAAGGCATAGGCAGCCACCCCTGCACCTCGCAAGCCGACTTCCTCCTGGACGGTAAAAGCGGCCAGAAGGTCAATGTTATCCGGTGCGTGTTTGAGGAGTTCAATCAGGGTTGCGACGCCCAGCCGGTTATCAAGCGCTTTTGCCCGGATGCTCGGCCCAAGGACCTCGAATCGGGTCGCAAAGGTCGCTCTGTCACCGGGCTTGACCTTGCTTCCGATATCCGGGCCGAGATCAATCCTTAATGAGGAGGATTCGATCTTGCTTTTCCGCTCCTTCGCGGTAGTCATGTGGATGGGTTTGGCGCCGATCACGCCGGGGATATGGTCCCGGCCAACCAGGACAGGTTTCCCGGGGAGCTGACGTTCGTCAATCCCGCCCACCCGTTCAAACTCGAACAGGTCGTCATCGTGTTTTTTTACGATCATAAAACCGATCTCGTCCATGTGTGCGGCCAACATCACCCGTACCCGGTTTTCCCCCTGTCCGGACCGGGCAGCGAGGACGTTGCCCAGCGCGTCAATTTTCAGGTCATCAGCAATCGACCTGATCTCTTCCAGGACGATCTGGCGGACTTCGTGTTCATCGCCGGAAACGGCGGTGGCATTGCAAAGTTTCTCCAGTAAATCAAGCTGACTGGGACCGATCTCCGGCACCTTGCCAGCGGTCGCTTCAAGTTTCGTGGTCATGGATCACTCTTCCCAATTGATGGTCTCTAGAGTATCAGGCGTCAGACTGGCGATAAATTCCGCCATCAGACGACCTGTGCGGCGAATATCTTTCAAGGACACGGTCTCTACCGGGGTGTGCATATACCTTAAGGGGATACCCAGCACGGCACAGGGGATGCCCTCAGCCACGATCTGAACGGCCATGGCATCCGTGCCCGACATCCTTGGCATCAGGTCATTGGTATAAGGGATCTCCTGCTCTTTGGCAATTGTCTCAAAAGCCTTATAAAGCGCGGGGTGGATGTTCGGGCCAAGCCCCAATCCTACACCCTCGCCGAAAGGAAGGTTCTGCCAGTCGTTCGCACCGGGGCCTTTTGCAAAGCAGACATCCACAATGATGGCAATGTCCGGGCGGATCTCAAAGGGCGAGGTCAGGGCGCCGCCGAGGGTCACTTCTTCCTGAACTGAGGCGACCGCCCACACATCCCAATCATGGAGTCTTTCCTTCAGGCTTTCCAAACAAAGGGTGGCGGCAGCCACGGACACGCGGTTATCAAGGGTATGGCCTGCGAGGGCCTCCCCTGAGAGTTCCAACGATTCCTGGGCGAATGACACCAGGTCTCCGACCCGCACCTTTTCAGCAACTTCACTGGGGCGCAGACCGACATCCACCAGCAGGTATTTCATCTCCACCGGGCCATCGCCGGCTTCATCCGGCAATAAGAACCCGGGCGGCTGGACGACAGTTCCAGGCAGGTCTTCGCGTCCATGGACGATTACGGGCTGTCCGGGAAGGATCCGGTGATCAATCCCGCCGATCTGGGTGATACGCATCAGACCGCTTTCAATACCTGTCACCATCATGCCGATCGCGTCCATGTGCGTGGAGATCAGGACCCTGCGCCGGGGCTCCGCACCCTGTCCTTTTTGTAGACCGTGCAGGCTGCCGATCCTGCTTACATGCAGCTCATCCGTCAGGGGTTCCCATGCCTCCCGGATGATCTCCCGGATCGGCCCTTCATAACCGGAGAGGCCAGGCGCACTCAGCATCTTTTTCAATAGGGGTAATAACTCAGTCATAAAATCAGGTTCCTTGTCGAATGGAGATCAGGGGGTTTCAGTGAGTGTCGCCGTTGGCGTCGGCGGGACGGTGGTCTCTGTCGGGGTCAGTGTAGGAGTTGCCGTGGGGGTCACAGTTCTTGTGGAGGTCGGCGTGTCGGTTGGTGCGGGTGTGCTCGTTCGGGTTGGCGTTCCCGTCATTGTTGGTGTGAAGGTGATATAGGGCGTCATCGTGATCGTGGCCGTTCGGGTTGGGGTCAGGGTGACAGTTGGGGTTTGTTCTACCGGGCGGGTCTGGTTGACTCTTAATATCACCACACCCAGGCAATAACAGGGCAGGGT
>CAZXRL010000008.1:17272-29162 GCA_964643275.1 uncultured Candidatus Brevefilum sp. | reverse complement strand
ATCAGGATCTCAAGCTTCTCCGAGCTGACTCCCAATTCCCTCAGGAGTCGTTGATTTTCATTCAGCAAAGGCCCAAGCTCATCGAGGTCTCCGTCAATGAGCGCTTGTCGGGCAAGATCACAGATCTCGCCGATGGCGTCGAAAATGGAATCTATGCCAGCGGAATCGGCTTGATGACGGGCGTGGACGTCTGCAACCGTGGTTTTTGTGGAGACTCTTTCACCCGTATCTCCAATGACCCAACAGGTTGGCCGGTTGACTTTGATGATCTGAATGGGCTGGTGCTGTTGGTAGTAGACAGGCTGCTGATAGGCAATCACGGTATTATCAATCCCTGACGGGGTGCCGTGATGAATTTTTTCAACGTTAAAAGCAATATCGGAGATTTCCGCATCTGACAGAGAGGCACCCAGGAAGCTAGATAAAGCTCGCACGGTCGCAACAGTGACCGCTGCGCCGGAGCCCATCCCGGCTGATATTGGAATCGTTGATGTGATCTGGCACCTCAAAGAAGGGATATGGCCGGGCGAGACGGCATCAAGCGTCATCCTTACAGCCGCAGCCAGCGGGTGATCATCAGGCAGGCTGTCAAGGTCCGCATTAAGCTCAATATCAGGTGCTTCCAGGTGAACAATACCTGGTTGCGCATCAATTATCGGGATGATCCGGGCTGTTGCTGCCACGTTTGACACAGGGATGGCAATGGCAGGCCGGCCATGAACGACCGCATGTTCTCCAAAAAGGATGATCTTTCCTGGGGCTTTGCCAAATATGATGGGCATCCATATCTCCGGATCTAGATCAGGTAGAGGATTGCAGTCACGGTCAGCCCCCAAAGCCCGATGGCTGCCTGCATTGGCCGATCCGTGAGGATAACTTCCTCAGGTGCACCGCCAATGTGACCCGTCCGGATCAGGAACAGGTATCGGAATAGGCCATAGATGACGAAGGGAATCGTGAGCATCATGCTGTAATTGCCCGGCGCTATCGGCGATGAAAAGGTATAGAGGCAGTAGGTCATCAGGGTCGAACTCAAAACAATGGTCAGGAGCTGGTCCAGTAGTTCGAGGGAATAGCCGTCCAGCACCCGCCTGTGGTCTGCTGCCTTTTGTTTGAGCAGGTCGTGTTCTGAACGGCGCTTGCCGAGGGCGATGAACAGCGCGAGGAACGTGGTGGCGACGAACAGCCAGGGAGAGAATGTTTCGGTCACGATGACCACCAGGCCGCCGGCCACTCGCAAAACAAAACCGACCGCGATGACCATGACATCAATCAGGGGGATGTGCTTGAGCCAGAGCGAATAGACCAGCATCAGGAGAAAATACGCGGTGATGATCAATCCCAGAGATAAATTTAGCAAAAACGCTGTGGGGATCGTCAGCAATCCCAATATGATCGCGGTTGAGATCGCCCAGGTCCTTGAGAGCTGGCCGGAAGCAAGGGGGCGGTGACGTTTTTCCGGGTGTAGGGCATCGGCTTTAATATCGGCCAGATCATTGATGATATAGATCAGGCTGGAGGTCAGACAAAATAAGACAACCGCGCTCAACGTGATCGCCAGCGAATCCAGGTTGAACAATTGGCGGTCGAAAACGAGGGCAGCCATCACAAAAATATTCTTGGGCCATTGCCGCAGCCGCATGGTCTGGAGGGTGAGCCTGAGCTGTTGTTTCATAATCCTTATATTATCATATAACATTGGTTGATTAATTTTGGGAGATCGAGACTTATCAATGAAAATTATTCATGACACGGGTATATGGGGTTAGAATTGAATGATGAAAAAGAAGCGGATTGACCTGCTCATGGTGGATCGAGGACTAGCCGAAAGCCGGAACCGCGCTCAGCGGTTGGTGATGGCCGGTGAAGTCAGGGTCAATGGTGAGATGGTGCACAAGCCCTCAACCTCGGTTGCTGAGGATGCGGAAATTGAAATCATGCAGCGGCCCAGGTATGTCTCCCGTGGGGGGAAGAAGCTGGAAGCTGCCGTACTGGCTTTTGATGTTCAGATTGAAGGAAAAGTCTGTGCGGATGTCGGCGCCTCTACAGGAGGGTTCACAGATTTATTACTGCAAAATGGCGCGGTAAAAGTCTACGCCATTGACGTTGGTTATGGGATCCTGCATTGGAAGCTGCGTCAGGAACCCCGGGTGGTCGTCATGGAGCGGACAAACGCCCGTTATCTTGAGAGCCTGCCAGAGGGGATTGATCTGGTAACGATTGATGCTTCCTTCATCTCATTGGGGTTGATCCTGCCTGCCGTCAGGGGATGGTTTGGGGACCTGAAGGGACAGGTTATCGCGCTCATCAAGCCGCAGTTCGAGGCAGGCCGTGAGGCCGCCGCAGCGCATGCCGGCGTGATTAAAGATGACACGGTTCATCGTCAGGTTCTACAAAAGATACTGGAGGAAGTTCGTGAGTTTGGCTTCTGGCCGGTCGGCCTGATCCCATCCCCCATCAAAGGACCGAAGGGAAATGTGGAATTCCTGGTGGATTTACGATTGGAACAACCCGGGCAACCAACGGACCTGGATGAAATGATCGGATCCGCGATTCAACAAAAACCATGAGCATTTCGTATCGTGCAGGAATTCTCTAAACGCAGTTTTCATTTGAGAGGCTGTCCACAATATCCGCATAACCGGACCCAGATGGGATATTGATGTCCACAATGAAGTTCAATACATCCTGGGCAAGTTCAGATTCGCCGACCTCTGCGAGAATTTTAATAAAGTACCAGGCGTTTTGCGCAGTGTTTGGATCCGGGTGATTGACCTCTTTGATCCGACGTTCGAGGAAACCCTGCTGTTCCAGAACGGTTCGCGCTGCATCCCGGGCATATTTATCCTCAGTGTAGAGCAAGTTGATCAGGGCCTTTTCACCCTGCTCTCCCAATTTCCCCAGTGCCCGGACAGCATTACTTCGGACCACCCAATCTTCATCGCTGGCGGCCTGCTTTAAGTAGGGAATTGCCTGGGTGAGTTGCAGGAAACTAAGGCTCCGGCAAACCGCCGCTCTGATTTCCCAGTTGGGGTCATAGATATGGTGAATAAAATGAGGAAAAAGCAGATCTCCACGCTCTTGAGGGAGTGAGCCCAGGAGGCTGATCTTTTCCTGATCATTCGACTCTTCTATCCGCTGTGTAAACAATCGAATGAGGTTTTGGGGCTTGAGATCAATACTCAACCAGTTTGTTTCAATATTGGAGGATGATATCCCATCAACAGCATCTTGAACATTTTCCGCAACACCCGCAGGAAACTCATGGGCTGTTTTATCCCAGGCGACTTCCTTCTTTCTGATTTTATTAATGAAGTATTGATAGATAGCCCTGATGATGGCAAAGAAATTGATCACATTGCCCCAAATAACACGGGGAATTGAGGTGAGGGCAGGCAGGAAGCCGTAAATCCGATTAACAGCCACTGCACGATTCAGGACCCGCCAGACCATGAAAAAAGTAGCAATTAAAACCAGTAAAGCTAATAACGACTCTGCGGGGATCAAAACAGGCATTGAAAAACCCATAAAATAGTTGATAGCCTGGTAGACTAAGAAATACAAAAAGACAAAATATGCCAGAAAATTAACCGGCGCGGTTATGAGCGCTTTTCTGTCCTGGAACAGGTTCCAGTTGACGGCCAGTGAGCCCTTCCATCCGATATTTTCCCATCCCTGTAAGACAATGCCGATATTCCAACGGGTTTTTTGTTTGACAGCCCGTTTAAATTGGGTGGGAAACAATGCTCTTGTCGCGACCCATTCCGATGAACCTTTTTCCACGTTTTCACTGGATTGAGGGGAAGGCAATTTGATATTGACAAAGGCTGCTTTCATCCCACGCAAATTCATTCGCAAGCCGAGCTGATAATCCTCTGTCAGTGAATTTGGTGAAAATATCTCCTGGTCTTCCATCGCCAGGCGTTGAAAGGCTCGCTTTGTGAAGGCGGTTCCAACACCGGCTGAGGGGACGAAGCCGCCTGTGATCTCCCGAACCCGCATGATTTTTATATGGTTTTCAGCAAATTCATCCGCATAAGTCCAGTGTGTGACCTCTTTCAGCGGCAGGGCAATGGGATAAACAGGGATCTGGATCAGCTCCATACGGGGAATGAGAAAATTATAGACCAGCAGGGAATAGGGATGGATAACGTCTTCGGAATCATGCATCAGGATGAAATCAAAATAGCGCTCGTTCTTTGTTTCAAAATCAATCAGCGCATTGAACACATGATTAAGATTGGAGGCTTTATTGGTGGGACCCGGATCAGGGGTAACAACTTTATGAACGCGGGGATACTTTTGGGCGACCTTATCAACCTCACGTTGGGTGTCGGGATCATTGGGGTAGGTGCCGATGAAGATGTCGTAGTTCTTATACTGAATCGTCTCCACCGCATTTTGCAGCGTTCGCGCGATAACATCTTCCTCATGCCAGGCTGCTATAAAGATGGCGACCCTTTGTTGTTCGCGCGCTTTAAGCCTATCAAGTGTGATAGGTTTCCACTGACCTCCCAGGATCCAGCGGCGCAGTTTCCAGAAAATATTGCTGAGGTCGAAGTAAAGGTCTGTGATGCCGCTGATGACAAAGACAATGCTGACAATCAACGCCAGAATATATAAAGGCGGATATATGGTTATTAATACATTAGAGGTTTGAACGAGGAAATTTTCCATTATTTAACTACTAACACTAATCTAACACTAATATGCTGATAAAAGTCCAAAGGGAAAGTCTGTTATCTGTTTACGAGTATTATGGTTGACTGGATCCCGAGAGAAATAGTCAGTTAACGACCTACAATTTAATCTTACCACTTCGGGAGTGATGAAGCAAGGTTTTTATTAGTATAAGATTAAATATTTGTTATATAAAGAAAACTATCAGATTGCTTTTAGAATACTATCAGTAATTGACTGTTTATTGACACTACTGGAAGAAAATCTGTTATTAAAACTAATTGGAACGTTTTCTGAGGGACCTCCCGCTGGTATAATCCAGTTTATATCCTCTATTCCGTAAGTGTCAAAATTGTATTATTGACGAAATAATCATAATTTTGCAAATACGTGCCTTTGGGTGAGATTGGATTTAGGTTATACTCTTTTGTTATGATTGACCATATTAGAAATTTCTGCATTATTGCCCATGTAGACCACGGCAAGTCAACTCTGGCGGACCGGATGCTTCAGCTTACGCATACGATTGAGGACAGGGATATGACGGAACAGGTCCTGGACACCATGGACCTGGAACGGGAGAAGGGCGTAACCATCAAAGCTTCGGCTGTCCGGATGATCTATCAGTCAGCGGATGGCCGGGACTATGAATTTAACCTGATTGATACCCCGGGACACGTGGACTTTAATTATGAAGTCAGCCGGGCATTGGAAGCCTGTGAAGGAGCGCTGCTCGTTGTGGATGCAGCTCAGGGAATCGAAGCCCAGACACTGGCGAACCTTTATCTAGCGCTGGAAGCGAACCTCACAATCATTCCGGTCATCAATAAAATTGACCTGAATTCAGCCCAGACCGAAGAAGTAGCAGAGGACTTATTCAATCTTTTAGGGACGCCGAAAGACCAGATATTCCAAATCTCAGCGAAGCAGGGGACCAATGTGGACCAGGTCCTGCAGGCGATTGTAGACCGGATACCGCCGCCGAAAGGTCAGGATGACCGACCGTTGGAAGCTTTGATCTTTGATTCCCATTATGACTCCTATAAAGGTGTTGTGGCTTATGTGCGGGTCTTTAACGGCACCATCAAGCATGGTGATGGCTTAATCATGATGTCCACGAAGGCGAAAACATCGCCAGTGGAGATTGGGGTCTTTGCGCCGGTCATGAAACCGATCCAATCTCTGGGGGCCGGTGATGTGGGGTATATCGCCACAGGGTTCAAGACTGTTTCAGAATGTCGGGTGGGGGATACGATCACTTATGCGGATGACGGGATAGATAAGCCGCTGCCGGGTTACAAACAGGCCAAACCCATGGTCTATGCCGGCGTTTATCCCACTGAAGGGGAAGACTATGCCGATCTGCGGGATGCTCTGGATAAGTTACAACTCAATGATGCTTCGCTGACCTTTGTGCCTGAAACATCGGAGGCTTTGAATTTTGGATTCCGGGTGGGTTTCCTGGGACTGTTCCATATGGAGATCATTCAGGAACGCCTTGAGCGTGAGTATGACATGGATGTCGTGTTCACAGCTCCCTCTGTTGAATACCGGGTTGAGCTTCATCAGGGTGAGACGGTAACAATCTCATCCCCGGCTCAGCTTCCGGAGGAGAATGATATTTCCCGCATCCTGGAGCCCTGGATGGACCTGACCATCTTTACACCCACGGATTACTATGGGGTGGTGATGGACCTGGTGACCAAAAAGCGCGGCGTTTTTATTTCACAGGACTATCCATCGCCGAACCGGGTGCAAATTGAGTTTGAAATCCCCCTGTCTGAAATCATTGTGGATTTCTTTGACCAGCTAAAATCAGGCACCCGGGGGTATGCTTCGATGGATTACAATTTTAAAGAATACCGTTCGGAAGACCTTGTGAAGGTTGTAATCCTGGTGAATGGTGAACCGGTGGACGCCCTGACAGCTATCGTTCATAAAAAGGACGCTTATCACAAAGGGCAGGCGCTCGTCTCGCGTCTGAAGGAACTGATCCCCAGACAATTGTTCACCATTCCTGTTCAGGCCTTTGCTCAAGGAAGGGTTATCTCGAGAGCAAATGTCAAGGCTTTGAGAAAGGATGTGCTTTCCAAGTGCTACGGCGGTGATGTCACCCGGAAAAAGAAACTGCTTGAAAAACAGAAAAAGGGTAAGCGCCGGATGAAGATGGTGGGAAACGTCGAGATTCCCCAGGAAGCCTTCATGGCGATTCTTCGATTGGACCAATCGTGACCGAACAAAAGAAACGGGGTTGGGTGGGGCCACTCCTGCGCTGGCTCATCCCTTTGACCATCAGCGGTGTTGCGATCTGGTTGGTCCTGAGGGAGATTGAATTCTCACAATTTGTCAACAACCTCACACAGATCGGCTGGGAAGCCATTTTACTGGCTTCCGGGGTTTATTTTGTCAGCTTCTTTTTCCGCGCCTTTTGCTGGTATATCCTGTTGAGACGGAAGGTCTCATTCAAGGACGCCTTTTTCACGATGGGCGCAGGTTATTTGTTGAATAATATCTTCCCTTTGCGACTGGGTGAGATCGGGCGGGCGTTACTTCTGGATGACCCGGACGGGCCTTCTGCGCTTGAGGTCCTTTCCAGCATCGTTGTCGAGCGGATATTTGATGTCTTTCTGGCCGCCCTCTTTGTCCTCGCAATGCTGCCCAGGATTATTGGTGGAACCTTTGACCAGCGTTTGATTGTCCTGGCATTGGTTCTGGCGGTGGGTGGCCTGATGGTGCTTTTCCTTGCTGCCCGGTTCCATCTGAATGTTTTGGGATGGTTCAATCGGTGGGGAACCCGGTCAGAATTTATCAAACTCAGGGTCACGCCAAAGGTCATCCAGCTTCTTGAGGGCTTGTCAGTTTTGAACCATCCCGGAGCCTTTGCTCTGGCTTTTGGCAGCCTGGTCATAAGCTGGTTCCTCGCCTTTGGCCAGAACTTTATCGTTTTCCGAAGCCTTCATCCTGCCCCGCCTTTCTGGTGGATGATCTTTGTCCTTAGCGCCGCCTCATTTGGAGCCGCACTGCCTTCGGCACCCGCGGGCCTGGGTGTTTACGAAGGCGTGATGGTTGCCGCCTTTGCTCTTTTGGGTGTGGAAGCGGAACTCGCTTTCACCCATGCACTGGTGATCCACGCAATGGCGTTTGTTTATGCCAATCTTATGGGGTTGATCGGACTCCGGCTGCGGGGGCAGGCCCTGGTCTCGCTCTATCGGCGGGCGATCAGGCGGGCACCGGAGATTCAAACTTCTGAGTAAACCGTATGCGGATTCTGATTGCTCTAACCTATTTTCATCCCTATAAATCCGGGCTGACGGTTTATGCCATTCGGCAGGCCCGGGCACTGGCCGAGCGGGGGCATCAGGTGACTGTATTGACCTCTCAATATGACCGGAGCCTTCCAAGAGAAGAAGTCCAGGATCAGGTGCGGATCATCCGGCTGCCGGTGGCTCTCAGGCTTTCGAAAGGCGTGATCATGCCCCGGATGCCGTTTACGGCCTGGCAGCTGATCGGCGAGTCGGACATGGTCAATTTGCATGTCCCGCAATTGGAGGCCGCTCCCGTGGCATTGCTGGCAAAATTGCGCCGGAAAAAGGTTGTGGTGACCTATCATTGTGACCTCAAGATGCCGAGGGGGGTGATCCACAAGCTGGCGCAATGGGGCGCGGCGTTCGCGAACAGGATCACCGCCGGGGCGGCGGATGTTATTGTTCATAACACCCGGGATTTTGCAGAACATTCACCCTTTCTCAGGAATTATCTGGATAAACTGACTGTCATCAATCCTCCAATTGAGGTGGAATCGGTGACGCAGGAGGATGTGGTTAGTTTTACCAAGCGGTATAACATCCATCCTGGTCAGCGGATCATCGGGATGGTGGCCCGCCTGGCATCAGAAAAGGGGGTTGAATATTTAGTGGAAGCAATGCCCTCTGTAATAGAAGCAATTCCAGATGCACGGGTGATCTTTGCGGGTGAATATGAGCATGTCCTCGGTGAAGAAGCCTATAAGGCCGGATTGCTCCCGATGATCTCCGAACTTGGTGAGCGGTGGACCTTTACGGGCGTACTGACGGAGGCGGAAAAATCCGTCTTTTATCAGCTTTGTGATCTGGTGGCCCTGCCCAGTATTAACAGCACTGAGTCCTTTGGGATGGTGCAGATTGAAGCCATGACCTGCGGCACACCGGTTGTGGCCACTGACCTGCCCGGCGTGAGACAGCCGGTCATTTCCACGGGGATGGGGAGGATTGTCCCGGTCAAAGACGCGGAGGCCCTGGCAGCAGCAATTATTGACATCATCAGAGGTGGTGTGAATGTCGCCCCGGAGATTGCGATGGGGTTACAGGAATCCTATTCCCCGGTGGCCATTGCTGAGGCGTATGAAAAACTCTTTCGTGAGGTGATGAAACCCCGTGGATAGCCGGAAACTGGACACCATCCTCTGGCGGCATATCTCGAGCCTGCCATATTTTCGCGGGTTTTTGCGAGCGGTGGAGGACCGGTTCTATCAAGAGATTGACCTGCCCCGACCGGTTTTTGACCTCGGCTCCGGCGACGGGCATTTCGCATCCGCAGCTTTTGATGAGAGGCTGGATGTGGGACTCGATCCATGGGTCGCGCCGATGAAGGAAGCCAGTACCCGGGACGCTTACCGGCTGCTGGTTTTGGGCGCAGGCGCAAGGATCCCCTTTGCGGATGGCAGTTTCAGCAGCGTGACCAGCACTTCGGTGTTGGAGCATATTCACGACCTTGACCCGGTGATGGCCGAGATCGCCCGGATCCTCAAGCCCGGCGGAAAGTTTGTGTTTTGCGTCCCAAACGACCGTTTCCCACAGCTTTTATGGGGGAGGCAGGCGCTTGAGAAATTTGGGCTGCAAAGGGTCGGGGCTGCGTACGGACGTTTTTTCAACCGGATTGCCCGGCATGCCCATACGGATTCGCCTGCTGTCTGGCAGGAACGGCTGGAAAAGGCTGGTCTGGAACTTGAGCAGACCTGGGATTACTTCCCGCCAAAGGCGCTCCATATTCTTGAATGGGGACATCCTCTTGGGATTCCAGCATGGATCAATAAAAAGCTGTTCGGGCGATGGGTTCTCGTCCAAAAGAGATGGAACCTGATTGTGCCCTGGACGCTCACACGCAAATACATGGACGATCCCCGATCAGAAGAAGGGGTCTGTTCGTTTTTTATTGCCAGGAAACGCTGATGAAGTTTTGGAACCGTCTTATCTATTATGGATTATCCATCTTCGAGATCCTTTTCGGCATGAAGAATGGTCTGTCGTTGATCCCGTTATTCCTCCGAAAATCATCAGGAGCCAAACATCAGGTACAGCTTTGGAAGCCGCCGATCAGACTCAATATCCGGGGCGCAATGGATGTCTGGGCGGTCAAGGAAACGTTTCTTGACGCTTTCTATACCCGCTATGGCGTTCAGGTGGAGGATGGGTGGACTGTTGTGGATATCGGCGCGGGAATCGGTGATTTCAGTATCCTGGCGGCTTATTCGAAACCCCGCACTGTGGTTTACGCCTTTGAACCTTTCCGGGAATCCTATCAGTTAATGCTGGAGAATTTGACTCTGAATGAAATCAACCATGTTTATGCTTTCCCAAAAGCAGTCTGGCGAGAGTCAGGTACATTAATGCTTGACCTGTCTGGCAAGGAACCTCTCCAGATTGCCAGCCGGGACCTGGCAGATCAGGCCAACGGGGAGGGAGTCGTTCAGGCCATGACGCTGGCGGACATCCTCACCCAGCATGATCTCAAAACTGTGGACCTGCTTAAGCTGGATTGCGAGGGAGCGGAATACGCGATCCTGATGGAAGCGCCGGTGAAGGTCCTGACGCGGATCTGCAGGATTATCATGGAATACCATGATCTTGATGAGGTACGTCATCATCTGGCACTAAAAACCTTTTTGGAGGGGGAGGGGTATACGGTGACGCTCCATGAAAACTGCGTTCATGATGACATCGGTTATCTCTTCGCGCAAAGACTATCCGCGGGTTGAACAGGATTCATTTTTCCTGTGGTGTCTCTTCAGCTTGATCCAGTTGTCAGGATATCCGCGGTAGAATATGATAGTCTCCGTTATCTCTGAACCAGGAAATCTTTGATAAGATTAAGCATTCACCAAACCGGGATGATTTATGACGAACTCACAAACGCCTGACCCAATCACGGAACCCAGCGTCTGGGATCATTTTGTCTTCAAACTCAGGTTTTGGGTGAAGGAGACTTCGGGAGACGACACTCCGGAAAACGGGGATGTTCCCCAATCTGAGAAAGATGCGCATTTTCCCTGGTTAACCATTATCGCGGTGGGGCTGGCCCTGGTTGCCCAGCTTACCCTGGAGCCGTCGCCAGGACGGACTCCCTGGCCTGGGATCATCCTCTATGGGGGTGCGGCAGGTTTTTTGTTGGCTGCTGTGCTTCGAAATGAATGGTGTCTGCCGGCCTTGAAACCGGACTCGGTGGACCCCCTTTCCACGACCTTCAAAATTGAATATATCCTGATCAGCATCGTCCTGGCCGGGCTGGCATTCCTGATGTTTGGCAGTGGCAGTTTTGGAATCGGTAACCTGTTCATCTGGACCCTTTCGCTGGTTTTTCTTTTCAAGGCATTTCGAGGTCGGAAGAAAGAAAGAACACACCGAATAAAATCAGCCTGGCAATCATTGAAGGACGGCGGCTGGTCAGTTAGAATCACGCGCTGGACTTTGATCGTTCTGGCGGTCGTGGCTGTGATTTTGTTCTTCAATTTCCACCGTCTGGATTCCGTCCCGCCGGAGATGGTCTCTGATCAGGCGGAAAAGCTGCTGGACATCAACGATATCCTGCACGGCCAGACTCCAACCTATTTCTCCCGCAACACTGGCCGGGAAGTGATCCATTTTTATCTGACCGCCGCTTACATGGCGATTTTTAACCTGGACGTGTCCTTTCTCAACCTGAAGGTCGTTGCGGTTTTTGCGAACCTTGTGACGCTATTGTTTATCTATTTGCTGGGGAAAGAGGTTGGGAACCGCCGGGTTGGGCTGGCGGCAGCTTTGTTCGCCGGGATCGCTTACTGGCCGCTGCTGTTCACCCGGCTGGCGCTCAGGATTCCCTATTATCCCCTGTTTGTCGCGCCGGTGATGTACTTCATGATCCGAGGACTGCGGCGGCAGAACATCAACGATATCCTGCTGACCGGGCTGTTCCTGGG
>CAZXRL010000008.1:12755-17172 GCA_964643275.1 uncultured Candidatus Brevefilum sp. | reverse complement strand
AATTTCTGGAAGGCGAGCATCATGTTCTTCTGGGATAACGGCGTGATCTGGGCACATTCTGTCCCGGGCCGGCCGGCTCTGGAGGTGGTCTCCGCGGCGTTGTATTTCCTGGGGATTGGCGCCTTATTGATCCGCTATATCCGCCGGCGTAACTGGATAGACCTTTTCCTGCTGGTTTCCATCCCAATGCTGCTGATGCCCTCCATTCTCTCCCTGGCATATCCGGGCGAGAATCCCAGCCTGAACCGGACGGCTGGCGCAGTGGTCCCCGTTTTTCTTGTAATCGGACTTGCTTTCGAGACCATCATCCGGACGGTACGGAGCAACATCAAAGGGCTTTCCGGTAAGGCCGCCGCAGTGCTGGTGGCGGTTTTTATGGTGGTCTGGTCGGGTGCGAATAACTACGACCTGGTTTTTAACCAGTATTACACGATCTATCGGGCATCCAGCTGGAACACCTCGGAAATCGGCAGGATCGCAGAACTCTTTATCGAATCCCTGGGGAGTCCTGAGACGGCGTATGTCGTCGGCTATCCACATTGGGTGGATTCCCGGCTGGTTGCCATTAATGCCGGCTATCCCGGCAGGGACTTTGCGATTTTTCCTGAGCAGATCGCGGACATGCAGACCGACCCACGCGCGAAGGTCTTTTTCCTCAATGTCAACGATACTGAAAACGCCGGGCTTCTGTTGGATGTCTTTCCGAACGGGACATTGACCCGGCATCAATCAGAGGTGGAGAACAAAGACTTCATGATCTTCTATGTTCCCCCGGCGCAAGGAATGACGATAGATGAACAGTGATCTGACTCTCACTGAGAAGGGGAAAAGCCGCCGATGGGTTGAGGTCCTGCTGGTTTTGGCGTTGATCCTCACCATCCTGGCCGGGGCATACTTCCGCCTGGTGGGTGTGAATTGGGATGAGAATCAACACCTTCACCCCGATGAACGGTTTTTAAGCCTGGTGCAGGTTGCGATCTCACCGGTCGAGAGTGCGGGCGAATATTTTGATACCGCCAATGCCAGCCTGAACCCCGGGAACCGCGGGTACACCTTTTTTGTCTACGGTACGCTGCCGATCTTCATTGTTCAATATCTGGGACAGTCGCTGGGTCAAACGGATTACAACGCGATCACCATCCTTGGCAGGCAGGTGTCTGCGGTCTTTGATGTGCTGACTATCCTGCTGGTCTTTGTCATTGGCCGGCGGCTGTATAACAAGTGGGCTGGGTTATTGGGCGCGCTGTTCTATGCATTGGCAGTCCTGCCGATCCAGCTCTCCCATTACGCGACTGTGGACACGATCACCAACACCTTTGCCTTCCTGGCCGTCTACGCGGCGGTCTGGGCATTGACCCGTGATTCGAACGATGACGATCTGCACGAGCCTGCGGAGAGCGAACCCGCCGAAATGGATGGGTTCAATTGGGTGAAGACCAAACGTGTTTTGAGGGAGCTGGCTCCCTACATCTTCTTTGGCATTGCCCTGGGTGCCGCGACCGCGTCCAAGATTAATGCTGTTTCCTTTGCCCTGATCCTGCCGCTGGTCGAAGGTGTCCGGTACTTCCGTATGTCCTCTGAAGCGCGCCGGACGGCCTGGCTTCCAATTTTGAGAAATCTTCTGGTTGCCGCTGTCTTAAGTTTCATTACCTTTCGGATTGGGCAGCCTTACGCGTTTAATGGGCCGGGATTTTTAAATCTGGGGATCAATCCTGAATGGTGGTCAAGTTTACAAAGCCTGCGGGCGCAGGCCTCAGGGGCTGTGGATTTTCCGCCCGCATTGCAATGGGCGCGCCGTTCTCTTACCTTTTCCTGGGAAAACCTCGTCCGGTGGGGTCTGGGTCTGCCTTTAGGGATCTTTGCCTGGCTGTCCTATCTGGGGATGGGCTGGGCGATCCTTCGGAAAAAGAGCTGGCATCTTCATCTGCCTTTGTGGGCGTTCACAGGGTTTTATTTCATCTGGCAGTCGTTTTCCTGGGTGCGTTCAATGCGTTACCAGATGTTGATCTATCCTGCCCTGGCGCTTTTCGCCGGGTGGGGCCTGGTCAGGCTTATGACAGCCCGGCATGAGATCAGGGTAGGTTTTCTGAAACTAAAACCGAAATTTATCAGGGCTGCGGGGATTGTCTTGACCGTGATTGTGGTCTTGATGACGGCGGCCTGGGCCTTTGCTTTCAGCCGGATCTACACCCGGCCAGCCACCCGGTTGGAGGCCAGCCGCTGGATTTATCAAAATATTCCCGGCGCTTTGACGCTTAAACTGGAGACGGAGGCAGGAGATTTTCAACAGCCGCTGCCCTACCGGGCAGGTGATACCCTCACCCCTGACCGACCGTATACGATCCCGTTCCACGCTGTTGCGGATGGCGTCCTGAATGCCGTGACCCTTCCGCACATTCTGGACCAGGGGGGGGATCAAAGTGTCAAACAGGTCGATATGACGCTGACGACGGCGGGAGCCCCGGACATTATCCTGGCCAGCGCGTCTGTCAGCAGTGAGTTCCTCCCGCAGGAAAACGAGTGGCGGGGGGCGGCCTACGAGTTCATACCTGATGGGATCATCTCACTCTTCGAAGGCGAGCTTTACCTATTGAGTTTTGAACTGGTAGAAGGTGAGGCGGGGCTGCTTCTGAACGGGTCACCTTCTTTGAACATCACGACCAAGGATGGGATGACGCTGGATGATCCGCAGCCTTTGATCAACCAGAGTGTTCAGCAGGAAGCGCCTTATACGATGACGGTGCAGATGGTTGAGACAGGGGTCATCACCGAGGTCCAGATGCCTTATCTCGTGGATTTGATGAACCGGGAGGGTGTCAAAGACCTGACTCTCCGGCTGACGATCCCGGAAAGCGAAGGTGCCTCGACTACAGCAACGATTCGAGGCAATTTTGCTCCTGGCGTGGATTTCGGTGGGGAGCCCTATACATTCACGCTGGATGTACCGTTGCCCGTACAAGAGGGGCAGAGTCTGGTCATCACGCTGACGACAGAGACATCGGATGTGCGGCTGGTGCCGCATGCGCCCGCGCCGGTCCATGAAAGCAGCTGGGACGATGCGATTCCCTACCCGGTAGACGGGTTCAGTCCTTACAGCAACACCGGCGGGATTTACCGCGGTGATCTCAATTTTGAGATGTACTGGCCGGACAACGAGCTTAAGCTGGAGATGTTTGAAACCAATCTGGACCTGGCAGATTACGTCTTCATCACATCCAACCGCCAGTGGGGGACAACGACCCGCGTGCCGGAACGCTACCTATTGACCACCTTTTATTACCGCAACCTTCTTGGCTGCCCGGCGGATAAGGATGTCCTCTGGTGTTACAGCGTCGCCGAGCCGGGCATGTTCGAGGGCAACCTTGGGTTTGAACTGGTGGCGACTTTTGATTCCAACCCGTCTATCGGGTCGTTTGAGATCAACGACCAGTTCGCGGAGGAAGCGTTCACGGTCTACGATCATCCCAAGGTACTGATTTTCAGAAAAACCGATGCCTATGACCCCCTGGCAGTCCGGGAGCTTTTGAGGACGGTGGACCTTTCAAAGGTTGTGTACTTCACCCCCGGTGAGGCAGCCAATTATCAGGGGCTGAATCCCGGTCAGGTTGACGAGCCCCGTAACAACCTGATGCTGCCTGAGGAACGGTTGGCAGAACAGCGTGAGGAAGGCACCTGGTCTGAGCTTTTCAACCGGGACAGCCTGATCAACCGCTCTCAGCCTCTGGCTGTGATTGTTTTCTATCTTTTTGTGACCCTGCTGGGCTGGTTGTGCTATCCCCTGGTTCGGATGGCTTTGCCCGGTCTTTCAGACCGCGGGTACCCGTTCTCCAAGCTGGCGGGTTTGTTGATCCTGGCATGGGTGGTCTGGATCCTTGGGTCCTTTGGTGTGCCTTTTACAAGGGCAACGATCCTGATGGTTCTGCTGGGTCTTGGGGTGATCTTTGGAGTGTTGATCGTCCTTCAGCATGACCGTTTGTGGGCGGAATTGCAGGCCAACTGGCGCTATTTCGTGACGGTTGAAGTCCTGGCGCTGATCGCCTTTGGGTTCTTCCTGCTGGTCCGGCTGGGGAACCCGGACCTCTGGCACCCTTATAAAGGCGGCGAGAAGCCGATGGATTTTTCGTATCTCAATGCTGTGCTCAAAAGCACGGCTTTCCCGCCTTATGACCCCTGGTTTGGCGGCGGCTATATCAATTATTATTATTACGGCTTTGTCATTGTCGGGGTCCCGATCAAACTTTTGGGCATTATTCCAGCGGTTGCCTACAATATAATCCTGCCGCTCTGGTACAGCATCCTGGTCCTCGGCGCTTTTTCAGTAGGCTGGAACCTGTATCAGGGTATTCCCCGTTCAAGGGCTTTGAAAGCAGGCGAGAAGCACCAGAACAAAGCTTTGGGGACGGCGTTTGGAGTCGGT
>CAZXRL010000008.1:0-12655 GCA_964643275.1 uncultured Candidatus Brevefilum sp. | reverse complement strand
GGTTTATGGGCGGTTGTGCTGATGCTGCGGCCGGGACAATCGGATGGCAGGCGGTTCCTGCTCTTCCTGATCGGGACGGCGGTCACCCTGTCTCTGGCTGTTGAGTTGATCTACCTGCCCGGCGATGTCGGCCGAATGAATACGGTTTTCAAGTTCTATTTGCAGGCCTGGATCATGTTCGCGCTTTCCGCCGGCGTTTGTCTGGGATGGGTCATTAAGTCCTTGAAGTATTGGAGCAATAAACTTGAGTTTATCTGGCAGGCCGTCTGCTTCATCCTGGTGGCCTCCGCTGCTCTGTTCACTTTCCTGGGCACGACCGATAAGATCCGGGACCGGATGGCGCAGGACGCCCCCCGGACGCTGGACGGGATGGCCTACATGGCGCACGCGACCTACCATTATTCGGGTCAGGAGATGGTGCTTCAGGAGGATTACGCCGCCATCCGCTGGATGCAGGAAAATATCGAAGGCTCTCCTGTGATCCTGGAGGGGCAGGCGTACGAATACCGCTGGGGAAACCGTTACACGATCTACACAGGCCTGCCCGGCGTGGTCGGGTGGAACTGGCACCAGCGCCAGCAGCGGGCTATATTGAGGAACAACGCGGTTCAGGAACGGGTTGACGCGGTGGGCACTTTCTATCTGACCGAGGATCAGGTTTATGTCGAGGATTTCCTCGAACGGTTTGATGTGCGTTTTATTGTCGTAGGCCAGCTTGAGCGGATCTTTCATCCGGGCGTGGGCCTGGACAAATTTGAGCGGTATGACGGGATTCTTTGGAAAGAAGTTTTCAGGATGGGAAGTACCGTGATCTATGAGGTGCTTGGCGAGTAAGGTGGACTTCACCCTGTCCTAATCTTTCCTCAATCTACTCGTTCAGAAAGGGACTAAGGGCGTTATTGGCAAGTATAATAACAGGTATGTTTAGATCCGCGACCTCAACAAGGAACGCATGCAATCATTTAATACCCTGCCATGAATCATTCTAAGCGCGCCAGCCTGCACATCTATCTTCTGTTGGGCAGCTTTGCCCTTGCTTTGGGCCTGCGACTGATCAGGCTGGGTGTTACTCCGCTGGGTGATCTTGAGGCCGTCCATGCGCTTCAGGCCTGGGCTGTTGCCGGGGGAACCGGGGTCGCCTTTGGCCCCTTCGCCGCTTATGTTGGGCTGACGGCCCCGGAATTTTATCTCTTTACAAGCGGAATTTTTCTCGCCCGGTTCTGGCCGGCCTTGATCGGCGCCCTAATCGTTTTTGTCCCCTGTCTCTTCAAGGAGAAACTGGGGCCGTGGCCGGCAACGCTGGCCTCCTTTGTCCTGGCGCTTTCACCGGAGATGGTGGGACTCTCCCGCATTATCGGATCCCCAATGATGGCCTTGGTCCTGTTGCTGCTTGCGATAGGGCTGTTCATGAGGCAAAAACCAATCCTCTCCGGTATGTGCCTGGCACTGGCATTGATGAGCGGGCCGGGGTTCTGGATAGGCGGATTGATCCTTGCTGTTAGTTTTCTGGTTTCCGAAGTGCTCTTTAAAATCTCTGCGATAATCCGGCCCCCGGATTCGATCCCCTGGGGGGAATTCTGGGGAAGGTTTGGCACTGCATTTGGGATAACCCTGCTTGTTGTTGGGACGGGTTTCTTCCTGGCACCTGCCAACCTGAGCGGTGTGTTCGGCGGATTGGTGGATTTCCTGCGAGGTTTTGTCAACCCAGGTGGAACGACCATACTCTTTATTCTCCTCGCACTGGCTGGATATGCCCTTCAAGCATTACTTCTCGGCTTGTGGGGCGGGATTCGGGCAATCCTGGTCAGGCATAAGCTGGATCTGTTCTTATTTGTTTGGTCGCTTGTTGGGATGGTCTTTATTCTCTTATATCCCGGCAGAGGTACGCCGGATGTGATCTGGGTCACTTTTCCGCTGTGGTTGTTGTCTGTCCGGGTGATATGCCTGGCCTGGCGCACGCCGGAGCACTCCCGGATGATCTCCGTGGGGACGGCTATCCTGATTGTAATCATTTTCTCTTTTATGCTGCTGGCTTTTCGGACGCTGATTGGCGCTTCCCTGGAGCAGGGCCAGCAACTCACTTTCCTGTTGGCATTGCTGGGCGGCGTTGTGCTGCTGGTCGCCATTATCCTGCTTGTGAGTTATGGCTGGTCGCAGGAGGTGGCCTTGCCCGGGCTGCTGATGGGATTGGCCGTCCTTTTTGTCCTTAGTTCGTTTGCCCTGAGCATCCGAACCACGGGATTATCCTCAAACTCATCCTATGAACTCTGGTATCCCGAACAGGCGTATGTCTCCACGGAATGGCTGCGTAAGTCGCTGGATCAGGTCACGGGTTGGAACGCGGGGGTCGGCACGCCGGTGGAGATTGCTGTGTCTGATTTTGACACGCCTGCGATGCGCTGGTTTCTGCGACATGATGAACCGGTGAATTTCGTCCCATACCTCCCGCCGCAGACACAGCCTGGTATCCTGATCACGGGAGAACAGGAAGTCCCTGAAATCTCAAACAGCTATCGTGGTCAGAGCCTGACCTGGTCACGGAAAGTCTTATGGGAAGAATTAACTCCATTCCAGTATCTGAAGTGGATGATCACCCGTGAGGCACCGGTACAGTCAAATCCGATCATATTCTGGGTGCGGACGGATTTGATGCCGGACGGACAATTTTCGCAATAAAGGATGGACAACGAACCATGGCACGACCGATGACAATTGCAATTGACGGGCCGGCTGCCTCCGGTAAATCGACGCTTGGGGCTTTACTTGCGCAGGACCTTGGGTTTCTCTATTTTGATACCGGGGTGATGTACCGAGCGGTGACACTGGCGGCACTTCAGCAGGGGCTATCGGTTGAAGATGAAAAAGCTGTTGGCGAGCTTGCCGGAAGCGTGCGCATAGATGTGCGTCCGCCAACAGTGGCTGACGGCCGGGCTTATGATGTGATTCTCGATGGAGAGGATGTCACCTGGGAGATCCGCAATGATATGGTCAATGATAATGTCTCCCTGGTCTCAGCTTATGCCGAAGTCCGCAAGGCCATGACCGAACAGCAGCGCCGGATTGCGCAGGAAAATGCAGTCGTGATGGTTGGCCGTGATATTGGAACCGTGGTAGTGCCGGATGCGGATTTGAAGATCTTTCTGGAAGCTTCAGCGGAGGTCAGAGCGCACAGGCGTTATCAGGAATTAATGGATCGGGGAGAAAACCCCGATTTTGATGCCGTGCTGGGATCACTCAAGACCCGTGATCGGATTGACTCGAACCGTGAGATTGCGCCTTTGAAGCCCGCTGAGGATGCTGTCGTGATCCGGGCGGATTGCATGGGTATTCAGCAGGTTCTGGAAAAAGCAAAGGAGCTGGTAAAAAATGTGTGATACTTTTGTGGCTTTACCGAACACAACCCGCGATGGGTCGGTCATCTTTGGGAAGAACAGCGATCGTGATCCGAACGAGGCACATCAACTCCTGCTGATCCCGCATGCAGTTCATCCCGAAGGGGCCGAGGTCCAGTGCACGTATATCAGCCTTCCTCAGGTCAGGGAGACAAACACTGTCCTGCTCTCAAAGCCGTTCTGGATATGGGGCGCGGAAATGGGCGCTAATGAGCACGGCGTCGTGATCGGGAATGAAGCGGTGTTCACGAAAGTCCCCTATGACAAGTCGCCGGGGTTGATTGGGATGGATTTCCTGCGTTTAGCTCTTGAACGTTCTGCCAGCGCAGAAGAGGCACTGGACGTCCTGATAGAATTGCTGGAAGCCCATGGGCAGGGCGGGAATTGCAGTTATTTCCACGACATGCATTACCACAACAGTTTTTTGATCGCAGATCGTCAGTCGGCCTGGGTGCTTGAAACCGCAGGGAAACAGTGGGCGGCTGAAAAGGTCCGGGACGTGCGTTCCATATCCAATGTAATCACCATCGGTTCCACCTGGGACCGGGCATCGGAAGACCTGGTGTCTTTTGCGGTTGAAAAAGGCTGGTGCAAACGGGCGGAGGATTTCGATTTCGGAAATTGCTACAGCGATTTTTTGTTCACCACATTTGGTGCCGGCTCACACCGTTTTTGTCGGACGAGGGACCTTCTTAATAAAAATATCGGAGAGATCGATCTGTCATTTGCCATGGGATTGCTGCGCGATCACGGCCCGGCGGCTGATGAAGATTGGCAGCCCGGGAGGGGGCTGACCGGCGCGGAGGTGTGCATGCATGCGAGTTTTGGCCCAGTGCGGATCAGCCAGACCACGGGTTCGATAGTGTCCCATTTGACTGATTTTGGGGATACCCACTGGCTGACGGGCACTGCCGCAGCCTGCACATCGACCTTTAAACCCGTTTGGATAGATGCCGGATTACCCGATTTGGGACCCGAGCCAAACGAAACCTATGACGCCCGGACTTTATGGTGGCGGCATGAAAACCTCCACCGGGAGATATTACGGGATTATGCCTTCCGAATCAGGTCTCTTAAACCCGACCGGGATATGCTTGAAGTTGATTTTATCCAAAGCGCGGCTGACCTGATTAACAAATCGGCGGAGCAGCGCCGAGAATATACTGAGTTTTCTTTTTCCCGTGCCCATCAGATGGAAACTGAGAAATATGAGGTCCTTAAGGCAGGGTCTATCAGGAATCAGAGACCTGTGCTGGACAAGCTTGCTTGGAATAAATTTGATCGTCAGGCTGGCCGGGTTTGACCCAGCGGTCTTGTGGGGGGATTGATTCGTTTGAGATTTGACTTAATATAGCCGGCGGGATGCTATAATAAATTACACGGTGATATCAAAATAAAAAATGCCCAGTATCTTAGCACCACTTACGCCAGAAAATACCCTCCAGCTTCCGCAAGCCCCGTTAGCCTGGGCAGGCTGGCTGGTCTGGTTGGGGGTGTTAAGCCTGCTTACGATCCGTTTTCGGGACCGTGGCTTTAGGATAGACCGGTGGTCGCTGGTTTTGATGGCGGTCCTGAGTGTCTCTATCCTTATTTTGACTCCTTTTTTCGGGATTGCACCAGCAGGAGCGGGTGATGGGCAGCCGCATTTGATGCTATTTGCGGCGCTGCCGTGGATGATTGCGGGTGGGATGCTGGGGCTTGTGCCGGCCATGATGATCGCCGGCGTGTCAGGTCTTCTCCTGGCCTACCTTGATACGCATCACATCTTTACACCTTTATTGATGATGTCTGCTGCGTTCATCTTCACCCTGAGCATCCGCCAGCGATACCGGACAGCGGGATTTCGTCTCCTGCGGTTTCCTCTGTCCGCTGCATTCCTGACAAGTGTTTTGCTGGTCCCCTTGACCTTCTTGGCGTTGGTGCTTGACGCGTCCGGTGAAACGGTCTCCCGGACCCTTGGAGCATTGACCCGTTTCCAGGGTGAGTTCCTTGCGGCAGGCGGCATGGTGCTTATCGGGGGATTCATTTGTATCTTTATCTGGATGTTTGCCGGTAACCAGTGGGGCGGAGAAGGTGAATTAATCCCTTCACCAAGCGAAAACAATCTTCGGCTTCAATTCCTCGCGGTCCTCCTCCCGGTCTCCATTGGATTATTGGCAGGTCTGACCTTTAGCACATGGAACGCGTCTCAGAAAGCAGCCCGGCGGGACCTCGTTAATCAATTAACCAAAACGACGGGATTGGCCGCAGATGATTTGCAGGTGTTTTCTGAGCTGGGGAACGGGCTTATCCAGCATATTGCAGGGGGTGTCAGTCTGCAAACAGCCGGCAATGAACCTCTGGATAGCTTCCTGCAATCGTATATTGACAGCTTTCCCTTTTTTGATGAACTAGCCGTTGTGAGCTTTGAAGGAGAGGTATTATCGTCTGTTTCATCCTCTTCTGATTCCGGCTTTTTCCTTTTCCCGGCCGAACAAACTCTTTTCGAAGCCGCAATTAACAATATTGCACTGGGTCCGCAGGCCTTGTCACAGGGTTTGTCCCCGAATGCAGTCCGGTTGAGTTTTATCGTGCCGATCCTCGAATCGGAAGGGCAGGTATCGAGGGTCTTAATCGGACGGACGGATTTGGGGAGTGACCCTCATTTACAGACCCTAATGGCTGTCATGAGAGAATTTGAGGAAAATAGTGGCATCGCGCAGATCGTTGATGAGAGGGGTGTGGTCCTTTATCACACCAATCAGGATTATATCCTGACGGATTACTCGGGATCGAGTTTCCCGACTGCGACTTATTATGAAAGCAGCGGCAGCAGTGATGAACTCATGATGCATTACTACCAGCCCATCAATCCTTTGGGATGGCGGGTGGTAGCGGCTTTTCCTGTTCAAATCATGCGGGAAAGAGCCCTGCGCTCAGTTATCCCCCTGGTCCTGCTGGGTTCAACTGTGATTGCCCTGGTCTTGCTGACAGCATGGATCTTCCTGGGCAGGATCAGCAGACAGGTATCAGCGTTGACCAGCGCGGCTGAGAAAGTATCGCGCGGGGACTTCAGCATTCGGCTGAGAGAGCAGAAGTTTTCCGGTGAGGTGTCAGGTCTGACGACTGCTTTTCAGAACATGGCCGGTCTTCTCCAATCCCGAATTAGAAAACAATCTGACCTGCTGGCAATCAGCGAACGGATCACAGGTCAACTACAGGTACAGGATTCCTTGCACGTTATCCTGACAGCGACGCTGGCATATGGAGTCTCATCTGCCCGCATTGTTCTGACTAAAGGGGATGACAATGAAGATATTCCCAAACCTGATAAGCGATTTGAGGTGGGAAAAAACACCCGTCGTTACGCTTATCTTGATGAAGATGTCCTCGCTCTCACGTTTACCCGCGGCCAGTGGGTGATGCGGGAACCGCAGATCGTCAAGCACTTCCATTTGCCCCAGGGGGCAGCCTGCCCAAGCATGATCCTGGGATTCCCTTTACAGTGGACGAACAAAGCCATGGGTGTTTCTTGGCTCGCTTATGATGACCGCAGGAATATCCGTGAAGCCGAACTGGACTATTTACATGAATTATCGAAAAAAGCCTCAGCTGCGATAATCAATTCAAAGGTACTTGACGAGACATTCACTGTACGAAATCGACTCGAATCCTTGCTGATGGAACTTGAGGACCCTGTTGTCGTGGTCGATGAAAGAGAAAAAGTTTTATTTCTAAATAAAGCAGCCAGCCTCCTGCCAGGTATCGGTGGGAAAGCTGTTGTAGGGCAACCGGTTGAATCTCTTTTTGATGACAAGAGATTGTGGGATTTTTTGACCACTTTCAAAGGCAAAACGCACGTCAGTCAGCCGAAAACCATTGATATAGAGCTGACAAATGATCATACCTACCAGGCATCTCTGCTGCCTCTTTCGTTGGAAGGATCTGGCATGGGATTTGCTGCGGTACTCAAAGATGTGACACGGTTTACACAGAGGGAAAATGAAAAATCGGAACTGGTGACCATTGTCAGCCATGAGCTGCGTTCACCGTTGACACTGGTGCAGGGGTATGCAAAAATCCTGCTGCTAACAGGGAATCTGAATGATCAGCAGAATGCCTATATCGGTAATATTATCGAAAGTGTTGAGGACATGTCAGCCCTGGTCCAGAATCTTCTTGATTCAGAACGTCTGAATGCCGGTGATGCAATCCGAAAAGAAGAACTGTCTGTCAACCGAGTGATGAACAGGGTCATAAAATCGATGCATGCGCCTGCGAAGCAAAAGAACATCACGGTGACAATTGACCAGTCTGATGAATCGTTGTTGATTGAAGCGGATGCGGCTTTTATCGTTCAAGCGCTCAAGAACTTGCTGGATAATGCGATTAGATATTCGAAATCGGGCAGTGAAGTCAAAGTACAAATCCGAAAACAGGAAGGCCATGTCCTGTTTTCTGTTCAGGATAATGGCTCCGGGATTGCGCCCCTGGATCAGCGTAAGATTTTCACCCGGTTTTTCCGTTCGGAATCACAGGGTGACCAGGACCTGCAATCAGGAAGCGGCCTTGGACTGGCTATCGTCAAATCCATCGCTGAGAGACATGGGGGAAAGGTCTGGTTTGAGAGCAAATTAGGAAAGGGGAGTACCTTTTATCTGGAAATCCCAGTCTATCAAAAGCAAAACGATAAATGACTGGACAATTGAGATGCAATAGGGTAGAATTCGCATCTTGAAAAATTTGACAAATATATTGGAAATTTGTTATAATTACCGTTTGCATGCTTTGGATAAAGGATCCAACGAAAAACGAAAACACCTGAGAAAATAGGGTTTTCTCAAGGTTTTTCTCGCGTTAACGCATTAGAATAGCACCATTTCCATTTCTTATAGGAGGCTCCTAGTGGAAACAAAGGGATTAAAAGCGCTGCGGATCGGTCTTGCTTCTCCTGAGGTTATTCGCAGTTGGTCTTATGGTGAGGTTTTAAAACCTGAGACCATTAACTATCGGCGGCTTCGTCCCGAAAAAGACGGCTTGTTTTGCGAAGCCATTTTCGGCCCTACCCGTGATTATCAATGTTATTGTGGAAAGTATAAAAACCCCCGTTACAAAGGCATTATTTGTGACAAATGCGGTGTTGAAGTAACCCGTTCATCGGTACGCCGGGAGCGGATGGGTCATATTGAACTGGCAACACCCGTCGCGCATATCTGGTATACCCGCCGAATCCCGTCGTTCCTTGGTTATATGTTGAATATCTCCCGGCGCAATCTCGATCGGGTGCTGTATTTTGCCCAGTATATTGTGACCTATGTTGACGAAGATGCGCGCCAGAAAGCATTGAAACGACTGGAAGATGAGATCAGCCTCTCTGAGCGGGAATTGGGCGATAAGATCAATTCTCAAATAGCTGAGATCAAGAAAACACGCGATAAAACCCTGAAGGAACTTGATGCTGAACGAGAATCCGTTGAAGCCAGCTATGATGAACAGGTCGGCAGCCGGATTGATCCCGTCATCAAAGAGGGGCAGAGACTGGAAAGCGAGATCCAGACTCGGATGGGGAAGAAGATCCGCAAAGCCATCATCTTCAACGCGCTTGACAAAGAACTTACCATTGTTGATGTTGGCTCTGAAGTCACATCTACCCATCTCAGCGAAGTGCAGAAGATTGTTAAAGAGATGATGGAAGACCTGGAAGTGGATCTCAAAGATGAGCGCAGCCGAGAGATTGAAAAAATCAAGATGCGCAAAGAAGAGATCAAGGCCGAAAACGAACTTAAAATGGAAACGCTCCGTAATGAGCTTGAAGACCAGGCGGAGGAAACCCAGACGGAGTCCGCAAATCTACGGGATGAGCTCTACGAACTGGAACCCTTTACGTTCCTCAGTGAAGCCCGTTTCAGAGAACTCAAATCCCGCTGGGGACAGGTGTTCCGGGCGGACATGGGTGCTGAAGCATTCTATGATATCCTCAAACGGATCGATCTTGATGCGATGTCCGAAGAACTCTGGGAAGAGATTCGCACCACCCGAAGCAAGCAAAAACGTAAAAAAGCTACCCGTCGATTGGGCGTGATCGAATCGTTCCGTCGTTCCCGGAATAAACCGGAATGGATCATCCTGACCGTGTTGCCTGTGATCCCGCCGGACTTACGCCCCATGGTACAGCTTGATGGCGGACGGTTTGCGACCTCTGACCTGAACGATCTCTATCGCCGGGTCATTAACCGCAACAACAGACTCAAACGCCTGCTGGAGTTGGGCGCACCGGATGTGATTGTCCGCAACGAGAAGCGCATGCTGCAGGAATCGGTTGATTCATTGATTGACAATTCCCAGCGCGGCAAGGCGCTCTCACGCCGCGGCCGCCGTGAACTTCGGTCGCTGAGCGATATGCTCAAAGGAAAGAAAGGCCGTTTCCGCCGCAACCTGCTGGGTAAGCGCGTGGATTATTCCGGGCGTTCCGTTATTGTGGTCGGCCCCTACCTCAAACTCCATCAGTGCGGTCTGCCAAAGACCATGGCGCTGGAACTTTATCGCCCCTTTGTGATCTCCCGTCTTGTTTCGCAGGAATATGCTGCCAACATCAAAGGCGCACGGCGGTTCATTGAACGTAACCGCCCTGAAGTCTGGGAATCGCTTGAGGAAGTCATCAAAGATCGACCTGTATTACTTAACCGTGCGCCAACGCTGCACAGGCTGGGTATTCAGGCTTTCGAACCGATCCTGATCGAGGGCAGCGCAATCCAATTGCACCCTCTGGTCACAACTGCGTTCAATGCGGACTTTGACGGCGACCAGATGGCAGTCCATGTGCCGCTTTCACAAAAAGCCGTGACCGAAGCGCGAGAGTTGATGCTGGCGACCAAGAATCTTCTGAAGCCTGCAAACGGCGAACCGATCATCAGCCCTTCAAAAGACATGGTCCTTGGAGTTTATTACCTGACGATGGAAATCGATCAGGAATTCAAAGGCGACGGCCGTGCATTCTCCGGAATTGATGAAGTTATGATGGCCTATGACATGGACCAGCTTGATGTCCATGCCCATATCAAGATTTCCACGGAAACCTGGTACGACAAAGATGGTCAGCGGATGGAAGAACCTGAAGTCCGTTTGATTGACACCACTGTTGGCCGGGTGATCTTCAATAACGCGTTGACCGAACGTATGCGATTCTATAATAAGGAACTTGAAAAGGGCGGTGTGAAAGACCTGATCGCAGAAGTTTATGAGGTTTGCGGCCAGGAAGAAACATGCCTTATCGCTGATCGGGTGAAGGAAATCGGATTCCAGTACGCGACCCGTTCAGGTTCAACCATTGCGATCGCGGACATCACCGTTCCACCAAGGAAACAGGAGATCATTCAGGAAGCTCTGGACGCAGTCGATGTGATTAACCGTGACTTCCGCCGAGGTCTCCTGACTGAACAGGAACAGGATGAGAAAGTCATCGAGATCTGGCAGGAGACCACGAATGAAGTATCGCGGGCGGTAAGGGACGCCCTGGATCCCACGGGCGACCTGGCAACCATGGCTAATTGCGGTGCCAGTAAAGGTGGATTCAACTCAATTGCACAGTTGGCAGGCATGCGTGGTTTGATGGCTGACCCTGCCGGCCGGATTATCCCGATGCCCATTCGCTCAAACTTCCGTGAAGGCCTCAGCGCCCTGGAATACTTCATTTCCACACACGGCGCCCGCAAGGGTCTGGCAGATACAGCCCTCCGAACGGCTGATGCTGGCTATCTGACCCGGCGTCTGGTGGATGTGGCTCAGGACATTATTGTAAATGATGAGGACTGCGGTTCCACAAACGGTATCTTGCTCCATGCGGATGACGATATCGCGGGTCAGACATTCTCCGAGCGTCTGTATGGGCGGATGCTGGCAGAAAGGGTTGTTGACCCGAAAACCGGTGAGATCCTCTTAGAAAGCAATGCGCTGCTGACTCATGAGAATGTTAAGAAGATTCTCAATGCCAAAGTAGAGAAAGTGAAAGTTCGCTCTCCCCTGACATGTGAGATGGTCCATGGCATCTGCGCTAATTGTTACGGCGTTGATCTTGGCCGTGGGGACATGGTGAAATTGGGTTCGACTGTTGGGATTATTGCAGCCCAATCCATTGGTGAACCCGGTACACAGCTCACGCTCCGCACCTTCCACACCGGTGGTGTGGCCGCTGGCGGCGACATCACAACCGGTCTCCCTCGGGTTGAAGAGCTTTTTGAGGCCCGCAAAGCGCCGAAAGGTGAGGCGATCATTTCCAGGATTGCCGGGACCGCCCACATCATCCATTCTGAGAAGTATACCGATCAGCGCATTGTCAGGGTTGACCATAGCGAGATGGTCTCAGACGAGTATGAGATTCCAAAGGACTGGAAGATCGAAGTTAAGGACGAGGATGAGGTCCAAAATGGGGACACCCTGGCGACCCAAAAAGAAGCCCTTATCAAAGCGCAACATAGCGGCCGGGTCCGGATTGAAGACGGTAAGGTGATCGTTTCCTATGAAGTTAAAGAATCAGAGGAATACGACATCCCCACAACCTCCAGGGTGATCATTAAGGATGGCGAGAAGATTGAAGCTGGTCAGTCCCTGACTGAAGGTTCCCTGAATCCCCATACCATTCTGCGGATCAAAGGCCGAGATGCCTGCCAGCAGTATCTTCTCAAGGAAATTCAGCAGGTCTACCGCACGCAGGGTCAAAATATCAATGATAAACACTTTGAAGTGATCATCCATAAAATGCTGGGCAAAGTTCAGATCATCCGTCCCGGTGATTCGGATTACCTGCCTCAGGATCTGGTCAATCGTTTGGAGATTCGCCGGGTCAACGAAGAGCTTGTCGCGGAAGGAAAGAAACCTGCCCGTTATATCGAAATTCTGCTGGGTATCACCAAAGCGGCGCTCGAGACGGATTCCTTCCTGTCTGCCTCATCGTTCCAGCACACAATCAAGATCCTTTCCGCTGCTGCTGTTGCCTCCCGTGAAGATCCGCTTTTCGGTCTCAAAGAGAACATTATGATCGGGAAACTGATCCCTGCCGGCACTGGCTTTGAGCCGGGCCAATTCTCAAGTGAGACTCCGGGCGAAACCCCCTCCGGTGCGGATTTGGAAGGGCGAATGCTTGACCTCTTTGATGATGAAGTTGATGAGCTCGACCTGATTGATGATGATGAAATTGACGAGCTTGATGAGGATATTCTTGAAGAACTCGACGAAGTGGAAGAAGTTGATGATGATCTTGATGAAGAAGAACTGGAGATCATCGAATA
>CAZXRL010000007.1:6222-31058 GCA_964643275.1 uncultured Candidatus Brevefilum sp. | reverse complement strand
GGTATGTTCCTCGCTGGTGATCAGGGCGATCACATCAATCGCCGGTTCAAGGCGATTATTCGCCAGCGCCATCCTGAATTCGTATTCAAAATCTGAAAACACCCGTAATCCGCGGATCAGGGCATGAGCCCCAACTTTTTTAGCAAACTTTACCGTCAATCCTGAATAAGCGGTCACTCGAATTTTGGCAACATCTTTGAAGGCTTCTTCAACAAGCGCCAGCCTTTCCTGAGGCGAGAAGAGGATGTTGTCCTGTTCTCTGGCATAGACCGCAACAATCACTTCTTCAAACAGGTCCGCGGCGCGGCTGGCGATATTGATATGGCCGTAGTGGATGGGGTCAAAAGTCCCTGGAAATAATACAGTCGTCATATCAGCTCAAGTCTCCTTCATCTACTGGCCAGAAATGGTTCAATGCATCGAGCATCAATTGATGTTCCGGTGTTGAAAGCGTTGGATCATTTTCGAAGACCTGCTGCGCATAGTGGCGGGCTTTTTGGATCAGGTGAACATCTGTCAGGTTCGCCAGACGCAGAACTGTATACCCGGACTGACGGGTACCGAGAAACTCTCCGGGACCGCGCTGGTTGAGGTCTTGTTCGGCAAGTTCAAAACCATCGTTTGTGCTTTCCATCACCAAAAGCCGTTGATTTTCAGCATCATCACTTGTTTCCGGGATCAGGATGCAATAGGATTGCTCGGTGCTGCGGCCTACCCGCCCACGGAATTGATGCAGTTGAGCCAGTCCGAACCGATTTGCGCCTTCAACCACCATCACAGTCGCGTTGGGAATATCCACGCCCACTTCGACAACCGATGTGGAAACCATGATGTCATACTCCCGGTCACGGAACTTTCGCATCACGGCTTCTTTTTCTTCAGGGCGCAGCCTGCCGTGGAGCAGACCGACCCGTAAATTGGGGAATACTTCTTTTTGCAAGCGGGCGTGTTCTTCAACGGCTGCCATATTCTCGTCGCCGTTCTCACCCTGTTCAACAAGCGGATAAATCACAAAGGTCTGGTGGCCCGCTTCAGCTTGCGAGCGGATCAGGGTATAACCCCGTTCTCGTTCAGTTGGATAGAAGATTTGTGTTTCAACCGGCTGCCGGCCTTTGGGCATCTCGTCCATTACGCTGATGTCAAGGTCGCCATAGATGGTCAGCGCCAGTGAGCGTGGGATGGGAGTGGCTGTCATGACAAGCAGGTGAGGGTTGCTGCCTTTTTCCCGTAAGGCAGCCCTTTGCGCCACACCAAACCGGTGCTGCTCGTCCACAATGACCATTTGCAGATCTTTGAAGACGACAGGGTCTTGAATCAAGGCGTGGGTGCCGACCAGTAGTTTGACGGAACCTTCTGCAAGACCTGAAAGGATTTCCTGACGGTCCTGGGTTGGTGTATCTCCAATCAGTAATCGGATTTCGTTGTCTTTGAGGAGCGATCCTTCATCTTCGGAGTCCGCCAAAAGTTTCTTAAGACTATGATAATGCTGTTCTGCCAGGATGCTGGTAGGCGCCATAAAGGCCGCCTGTGAGCCGTGTTTCAGCACAACGCTGATCCCCAGCGCAGCAACCACCGTTTTGCCTGAACCGACATCGCCCTGTAGCAGCCGGTTCATGGGGCGGCCGCTGGCGAGGTCTTTGCGGATGTCTGCCAGCGTGCGGTGCTGGGCACTTGTCAGTTCAAATGGCAGATGGGTGGCACGCTCAATCAGCCAATCATCGGACGCCTCAAAGGCACGAGCGGTGAGGCTGGTCCACTCATATTTCTGGCGGAGGACGCCCATCTGGAGGAGGAATATTTCATCAAATGCCAGACGGTAGCGGGCTTTTTTCAGGCTGGACTTATTTTCAGGAAAGTGGATTTCCATTAAGGCCGTGGACAAATCCACCAGTTCCGCGTCTTCCAGAATGTACTCAGTGATAAATTCAGGGATCTTTTGCGCCCAGGTGGTGACAACATTATGCATTGCCCGCCGGAGCCAGCGCTGACTCAGCCGGGCAGTCAATCCATAAACCGGCACAATCCGATTGGTGTTGAGTTGCGTTTTATCGACTTCCTCATAATCCGGGTGATAGATAACCAGTCTTCCCATGTACTGTTCGATTTTTCCGGATATGGAAAGGAACATGTCTTTTCTGAGATAGCGGGTGTGGTACTCCTGATTGAACCACATCAACTGGATGGCCCCTGTGCTGTCAGATACGATCGCCTGAGTGATCTTGCGGTTCTTGTTTCGAGTTGTATAGGTTTTGACACTTTTAACCCATGCGATGATGGTGACTTCTTCACCGTAGGTCAGGTCTTTGATGGGCTTCAGTTCGGAATAATCATCATACCGGCGGGGAAAATAAAAGAGCATGTCTTCGATGGTATGCAGATTCAGTTTTGCCAGAAGCTGTGACTGCTTTTCTCCAATTCCTCGAACAGTTGTCGTGGGAGAACTCAGTTCGTGGGGCGCTGCTTGATCCGGCATCGGCGCAGGCCCTGCGCTACGCTTTTGAATGGAACCACGGGTCTTCCGTTCCGTTTGGCCCTGCCGAGGTTTGGTTTTTGTTGCGCCTGATGACGATTCAGGTGGAATCTCCGGTTGGTCCTGCGGTTTTGATAAGTATTTGATCCCCGCCACATCCAGGATCTGGCCGATATTCTTGAGGGCATTTGCCCGTTCAGCCACCTCAAGTTCAGGGTATTGCCTGAGGATTTGGATCACTTCCTGGATTTTTTCTTCCGGCAACCCATCTCCCCGTGCTTCGCCCAACCATGAGTCCGTCAGCTTCTCAAGCCCGCCAACAACAGCTTTATTGGTGTAGTTAAATTCAGCTTCTAATTTTAATATTTTGTAGAGTTTTTCTGTCGCGCTTTGCATTGTTTTATAAAAGCCTTAATATGGTTAATGTCAGTTCATTTTAACAGAATTCGTTTATTAATCATAACGTATCATTCAAAGATACTGAATTATTATTGTATCATCCTTGAATTTAATAATCAGCTAGTTATCAATGGTATTCAGAGATTGCTTCTTCGACCTTCGGTCTCATCGCAATGACAAGAAAGCGTGTCATCACGAGGAACGCCCGTCAGGGCGTGACGTGGTGATCTCAGGTTCTCGCGTTGAAACTTGCTTCGTCAGGCTGGATACAGTAATAATTAGCATTACTCTGAGATTGCTTCCTCCGCCATCGGCGTCATCGCAATGACAAGATTGGGGGGATTTGGTGATCTCGGGATTTCAGACTGAGATTGATTCAGGTGAGAGAAAAGGTGGAAAAATTAAGTAAACACCCCTTAATGTAATGTCAGTTTTGACGTATGTCAGGCATTGTTTTTGATCAGTAATTCCGGCTTGAATTCAGGATCAGGGCCCTGGTAGGGTTCTTCGCCGTACCAGTCTGGGTTAAAGGGCTTGCCATAGGCTTCAATCGCCAGTGGGGGACAGTAATTAAAGCAGCGCAGGCATAAAATGCAATGGTCCTTATGCCGGGGCAGGCCGTCTACCATCTGGATATTATCTACCGGACAGAGCCGAACACAGCGTTCACACCTGTTGCAACGATCTGGATTGACTTCCAAAACGCCGGATTGGAACTTGTCGAACGCTTTCCTGACAGGGATGCGCTGCATCCAGCCCAGGCTGAAAAAGGGGGATCTGCCCATGATCCAATCCTGGCCCTCAGAAACCCTGGATGCCAGTTTAGTTATCCTCTTACGCGCATTTGCTGGTTTGGCATGCAGTAAACTCAGAAGTGTATTAAACACCAGTCCCAAATCCAGCGAGATGTTGTTGGGCATGTTGAAATGCACTGCCCAGCGGATCTGGTAACCTTTGGCCTCAACCTCCGGGCGGATGAAATAAGCGCCATCACCTGACCAGACTGCCTGCGTGACGAAGACCAGCATTGGTTTTGTCCGGTCCTGTTTGGGCAGGGCGGTAATAAAGGATTGAATGTTCAACGGTGCATCGGAGCCATAGATGGGATAACCTATTGCGATCATATCTCCCTGATGAACCAAATGATTGACCTGGTCCTGGGATACCTGCTCAATGGAATAGGTGGCGGCCTGAAACTTTTGTTTGGAAAGTTCTTTGGCCAGGTGCTGCGCCACCCACCAGGTGTTGCCGGTCCCAGAGAAGAAGAAGATCGGTATGTTAATTTTGTTCATTTGTTGCACCTATCATGATTAAGGCTTGGTAGATTTATTATATGGTAAAAAGCCGCACCCTGCCTTGTTAGAATGAGGGGTTCAGGTTATATTAATCATATTGACTCTGGATATTTTCCTATTTAGAAAGGGAACTAGAACGGTGAGCCTGGATACTGGGATAAGCTTGACATCCTGCCTGACGGATTTGTCTGACCGGGTGATGAACTTGTTTAAGGATACGCAGATTACCGGTATCGCCTGGGACTCACGGCAGGTGAAGCCCGGCGATGCCTTCTTCGCATTGACGGGAGATACCTATGACGGTCACCAGTTCGTCACGCAGGCGGTCGAAGCCGGCGCGGCAGCCGTGATCGGGACCCGTCCCCCGGCACCGCTGAGTGTCCCTTATGTCCAGCTGCGCGGGGATGACCGGGATGCGCTGGCTAAATTCGCGGCCGCCTTTTATGACCATCCCTCGAAAAAATTGATCGTGATCGGCGTGACGGGGACGGACGGCAAAACCACCACAACCAACCTGGTGCATCACATTCTGAAGACAGCCGGGCTGGCAGCGGGCATGATCTCCACCGTCAAAGCTGTGATCGGGGATCAGGAGTTGGATACGGGCTTCCATGTCACCACGCCGGAATCGCCGGATATCCAGCGTTATCTCTCAGGGATGGTGGACGCCGGGCTGACCCATGCCGTGCTGGAGACAACGTCTCACGGCCTGGCGCAGAAGCGGGTGGCTGAGATTGCCTACGATCTGGCGGCGGTCACAAATGTTACCCATGAACACCTGGATTATCACGGGGATTATGAGGGCTATCTGCGGGCGAAGGGAAGGCTGATTGAGGCCCTGGGGGTGCATGACGCCGGGAAGCGCATACCGCTGGCCGTCCTGAACCGGGATGATGAGTCCTACGCCTATCTTTCAGGAATTGCTCAGGTGTACCAGCTTTCGTATAGCCTATCAAATGAGGGGGATATCTGGGCGGATGAGATTGAGAACACGCCAAACGAATTGCGTTACACTGTCCACGGTCCGGGCAAGACCTTCCGCATCCGAACGCCCCTGATTGGATTGTATAATGTCTCCAACGGGTTGGCCGCGCTGGGATTGACGGTCTTCGGATTGGGTATTCCGGTGGCGGCAGCCCAGGAGGCTTTTGCCACCGTGCCGATTGTGCCGGGCAGGATGGAGACTATTGACCTGGGGCAGGATTTTCTGGCCATCGTCGATTTTGCTCATACACCCAACGCGATCAGGCAGGCCTTGCTGACAGCCCGAGACCTGACCGAGGGAAAAGTGATTGCCGTCTTCGGGTCTGCTGGTTTAAGGGATGTGGAAAAGCGTAAACTGATGCCTGAAATCGCCGCCGGGCTTGCTGATGAAATGTTTCTGACCGCCGAAGACCCCCGGACAGAGTCGCTGGATGATATCCTGGCGGACATGGCGGAGGGTGCCTGCAGGGGCGGCGGGGAAGAGGAAGTGGATTTCTGGCGGGAGCCGGACCGCGGAACAGCCATCCGCCGGGCAGTGGCCCGTGCTAATCCCGGGGATCTGGTGATCACCTGTGGCAAGGGGCACGAGCAATCCATGTGTTTCGGCCATGTCGAGTATCATTGGGATGACCGAACCGCGCTGACTGCCGCCCTGAGCGAGCGGCTCGGCGTACCGGGCCCTGAGATGCCCCATTTGCCGACCAGCCCCGGATAGGCCCCCAGCAGTGAAAGGGAGTGCAGCTATGGTAACGACAGATCGGCCGGATTGGACCGCTCGTGAAATCAGCGAGGTTTTGCTGGGCCACCTGCGCGAAGACCGTCCCATCCTGCTTTACAATACGTACAAAGGCGTCCCGGTGGCTTATGAAGCTGAGGTCGCGATGGTGCATACCGAATATGTGGGTCTGACGGCACATCCATTTCAGACGGTCTGTATCCGCAGTGAACGCAGCACTTTCCTTGAGAGCAAATCTATCCCCGCACTGATCCAGGCCTATCCGGTCTCGATTGATTACACCAACAACGTTGTACTGCTTAAAAATCTACAAATTACTCAAGCTCTTTCCGCTGATCTGCTAATTTCGCGAGTGAAACCTGAGGAACCGGTCACGGTTGAAATGGATTCCGATCTTGGTATTGCGCTCACCGGGACCCTGTCTGAACTGGCAGTGCTGGCAGGAAATGAGGTCTGGGCGGCGGTGGAGGTCCCGGACGATGTTCCTTATGTACCCCAGGATGAGATTGAGCTGGTGTTCAAGCTGCCGGAGAGCGGAGAGCGTGTGCAGGTTTGGGGTGTGGTGGCTTCGTTGGAAAAAATCCCAAAGAAGGAAACGCAAATGCTGGAAGTGCGAGGGAAAGCGGGTATGCATGATGAGATCTCCCTCCTGGCGTATATAGCCAGGCATGAGGATGTCATTATGGGATCACTTGAGCGGGAATATAAGCGGCTGCGGAAAGGCAAGAAGTTGGAGAAACATTCCTGATCGGGGGGGTGGACCTACTCCGACGTAATCTCCAGCGCTCTTAGGTTCAGACCTCAACCGCATCCTGATCCATTCATGCCTTTAAATTCAATAAAACAGGATCTATGTGAATCAAAAAACCGTCCCTTTCAAACTGGGACGGTTTAGTTTGGCATTAGCGCCGGCTGCGGTTGTTGCGGTTACGGCCTCTATTGCCGCCGCTGCTCGACTTTGCACCAGAGTCCTGTGCCTGGGCTTCTTCCAATGTCCAGCCTTCGAGCAATGCCTGGCGGGAAAGCCGGACACGGCCCTGATTGTCAATATTGGTGACCATGACGGTAATTTCGTCACCTTCTTTGACGACATCACTGACACTCTTGACATGGCTGGTATCCAGCTGGGAAATATGGACCAGTCCGTCCTGCCCAGGGAGGATTTCAACGAATGCGCCAAAATCGACAATCCGGACAACCTTGCCGGTGTAGATCCGGCCGACTTCGACTTCCTCGGTCAGGCGCTCAATCCGCTCTTTCGCAGCTTTGTACCCAACGCCGTCTGTTGATGCGATGAAGATTCTGCCATCGTCTTCGATGTCGATCCGGGTTCCGGTTTCTTCCTGGAGACTGCGGATCGTTTCGCCGCCTTTGCCGATCACTGCTCCGATCTTGTCAACCGGTACCTGGATTATTTCAATCCGAGGTGCGTGATCTTTGATCTCGGCGCGTGGTTTGTCAATGGTCTGGAGCATGACATCGAGGATCTTGAGGCGGGCCTGGCGGGCCTGCTCAAGGGCTTCCGACATGATTTCAGTCGTGATGCCGCTGATTTTGATATCCATTTGTAAGGCAGTGATACCTTCAGTCGTGCCGGTGACCTTGAAATCGAGATCGCCGAGGTGGTCTTCCATGCCGAGGATATCGGTCAGGATGACATAATTGTCGTCTTGCATGACCATCCCCATTGCTACACCGGAGACAGGGCGTTTAATCGGCACGCCTGTATCCATCAGGGCAAGCGTGGAACCGCAGGTGGAGGCCATGGAGGATGACCCATTGGAGGCCATCACCTCTGATACGAGGCGCAATGTGTAGGGGAAATCCTCCTCATCAGGGAGAACGGGGCGTAAAGCACGTTCGGCCAGCATCCCGTGTCCGATCTCGCGGCGGGATGTGAACAGCCGGCCGGTCTCACCGACACAGAAGGGGGGGAAGTTATAGTGATGCATGTACCGCTTGGTCTCACCGGGGACCAGATTGTCCAATTCCTGGGCCTCTCTGGGGGTGCCAAGGGTTGCCATGGTCAGGACCTGAGTTTCACCGCGGGTGAAAAGGCCGGAGCCATGCGCCCGGGGGCTGACATCAATCTCACACCAGATATCCCGGACTTCGTCAGGATTACGTCCATCAGGCCGCTTCCGGTCTGAGAGGATCCTTTCTCGGATGATGGCCTTCTCGGCTTCTTCAAAAGCATTGCGGACGGTCTTTTGATAAGCCTTGAGATCAGCTTCGCTGAGTTCTGCGGCTTTATCGCCCGTCATTTCTTCAATGACAGCATCTCTCAGGTCGTTGATTCCCCCATATAGGTTTTCCTTGGAATAAGGTTTTCTGAGGATCTCGAGCATCCGGTCTCTGACACTGGTTTTGACCTGTTCGATCAGGTCATCTTCAATGGTGGCAACGTCGACATCGCGTTTTTCTTTACCAATCTCACGCGCCATCTGCTCTTGCAGTTCAATGATCGGCTGAATGGACTTGTGGGCCAGATCAAGTGCTTTGACCATGACTTCTTCGGAGACCTCATCCGCACCACATTCCACCATGGCAATGGCTTCTTTGGTGCCGGCGACCATCAGATCCAGTTTCGATTCTTCCATTTCACTGAAACTAGGGTTGACGACCAGTTCGCCGTTGACATAACCGATCCGGACCGCGCCGATGGGGCCAGCCCAGGGGATATCTGAAATCATCACGGATGTGGAGGCAGCGTTGATGCAGAGGGTGTCCAGAGGGTTTTCGGTGTCAGCGGAAAGCGACATCAACATAATCTGGACTTCGTTGCGCATCCCATCGGGGAAGAGGGGGCGCATGGGCCGGTCGGTCATCCGGGCAACGAGGACAGCCTCGCCCCGGGGACGGCCTTCCCGGCGGAAGAACGAACCGGGGATCCGACCACCGGCGTACATACGTTCTTCATATTCAACAGTCAGGGGGAAGAAATCCAGTCCCTCGCGCACACCACCCATGGTGGCCGCGCTGAAGACCAGGCTGTCTCCCTGACGGATGGTAACGGCACCGCCAGCCTGACCGGCCAGCTTGCCCGTTTCGATGATAAGATCTTTATCACCGAGTTTGGTCCGATAAATCTTTGCATTGGGTTGCATATTAAATTTTCCCTTCGTCTAAAACCCGCCCAGTCAGGGACTGAAAACCGGTGAGGTTCCAGCCCTCAGCAATTTTCAATTCCCGACCAGCGGTTAAACTTGCTTTAAATAATCATACCGCAGAGAAGTCAGTTGCGGAGTCATGTACAGGAACATCTACTATTTTGGCTCTGCAATCTGCTAAATCTGCGGTCAGTCTACGGTTTGAACCAAAAACCAGATCGCTATTTTTTACGGATCTTGAGCTTTTCGGTGAGCGCCAGATAACTCTTATAATCCTTCCGGCGCAGATAGGCCAATAAACGGCGGCGGCGTCCCACAAGCTTGAGGAGACCACGGCGGGAACTCTCATCATGTTTGTTCACCCGGAGATGGTCGGTCAATTGCGTGATCCGCCTGGTGAGGATTGCGATTTGCACCTCAGGGGATCCCGTATCTTCCCCATGCCGTTTGTATTCTTCGATGATCTCTTCTTTGACTTCTTTTTCTAAAGCCATGACACTGCTACTCCTTGATAATTTATTTGCAGGTCTCCATGCTTCCAGCCATAAATAGACCAGAAACAGGACCAGTCACAGGCCTAAATTATACCAGACACGATAAAATGCGCAAGATAAACCGTAATTGAAATTTGTCACTGAAGAATTTTGGATTTGCTTAAGGCCGGCACCAGTATCAGATTCAGGAAAAGATATCCCTTAATTGTTCCTGAACGAAACCTGGATCCTTACTTTTCAACACTTCAAGCAGTTTTTCCCGGGGCAGGTCGCAGGGCTGAAGACAAGCCTTGAGATATTTCCGGAAGGTGATCACCCCCCGCTCACCATAAAAGCCAAGCATGGAATCAAGATGGTCAAGAAGCGTTTGTAATACCAGAGAGGGCGGGACATCTTCTCTATCCATGCGGCTGAAGATCCAGGGGTTGCCAACGGCTGCCCGGCCGATCATTACGGCATCGCATCCGGTTTGGGCCTTGATTGCCTCAATATCCGCGACAGTGCGGACATCGCCGTTGCCGATCACGGGGATTTGAAGCGCAGCCTTGATTTCCTGGATCGGTTCCCAGCGCGCCTGGCCGCGATAGGCCTGCTGGCGGGTTCGGCCATGCACCGCCACCATTGCGCCGCCGTTATCCTGGATGGTTTTTGCCACCTCAAGGTAATTCAGGGAGTCATCATCCCAGCCTAAACGAATTTTGCCGGTGACCGGGATATCAAACTGACGCGTCATCAGGTGAAAAATCCACCCGATCTTCTCCGGCGTCTTCAACAGTGCTGCCCCGGCTCCCCGGGAGGTCACGTTTTTGGATTGGCAGCCCAGGTTGATATCCAGAAGATCAGGTTGCACGCGCGCGACCAGGTGGATGGCTGCGCTTAACATCCCTTCGGGGTTTTCTCCGAGGAGCTGCAAGGAGAGCGGCCGGTGAGATGCGTCAAACACCATCCGTTTGGGATAGCGGGGATTGTCCTCATGGACGTCCAGGTCGTTGATAAATTCCGTGACACTCAGGGCAGAGCCCAGCCTTCGGCAAAGCCCGCGAAAGGCGTAATCCGTAATACCATCCATGGGTGCCAGGATCAGATCCCCCTGCATGGGAATATTTCCTATTCTGAAAGTGGGGGTTGCATTCATTACTGTCGCCGGATCAAGAGGGAGGATGCTGTTCAATCTGATTAACTGCCCACCGGCAGGCATCCAGGATGACCGGGTCGTCTTCCTGTGCCAGCGCGTTTCTCAGCGCTGGGAGGGCTTCTCTCTCACGCTGGTTTCCGAGAACGATTGCAGCATTTCTGAGGATCCCCTTGCGTCTGGCACGGGAAAGTGGGGTATCCCCGAATTGAATTGTGAAGCTCTCATCATTCAGATCAAACAGCGGGATGAGTTTTGGTAACTCAGGAAGTTTTGGCTCGCCAAGGGAGAGCGCCCGTTCGTGTTCGCGCGCATTGTGGGGGCAGACCATCTGGCAGACATCGCATCCGAACAGCCAGTTGCCTATCCCGCTTTTGAGGTTGTCCGGGATGATGTCTTTGTTTTCAATTGTCAGATAGCTGATGCAGCGGTTCGCGTCAAGGGTCCTATCCGATAGGATACAGCTTGTAGGACAGGCGTCAATGCACCTGGTACAACTGCCGCATAAATCGCGGCTAAAGGGCTCATCCACCGGGAGGGGGAGATCGGTGAGGATTTCAGCCAGGAAGAAATATGATCCGGCCCCCTGGATCAGGAGACAGGAGTTCTTTCCGGCGATCCCGATTCCAGCCTTGGAAGCAAAGGACCTTTCCAGGATAGGGCCGGTGTCTACATAAGACCTCAAGCTGACATTGTTTTCAGAATTTTTTCGAATGAAAGCTTCCAGACGAGCTAATTTATCCAGGATTATGTCATGATAATCCTTTGTCAGGGCGTAGGAGGAGATTCTACCCAGGCCTTTCTTAGGCTCACCCAGAGACGTCTCCGGTAGATGGTAGGGTAGTGCCAGACAGATGACCCGCTGGCAATCCTCCAGGATCAATTGTGGATCGCCCCGCTTTGTGACCGTGTCCTGGCGTGAAAGATAGCCCATCCCGGCATGGTATCCTGCATCCAGCCAGGCGAGATATGACTCGAAATGAGGCGCGGGCTGGGCGGCGGCGATGCCGATATGGGTAAAACCGAGGCTGAGAGCCTCGGTTTTAAGTCTGTCTTTTAAAGTACGCAGGTTGGTCATAGGTTCACGCATGTCGATGAGGTCACCGACTGGGTGTGATCATCGCCTGACCTCAATCACTTACAACGTCAATAATGATATAAAAATTTGAGTAAAAGGCGTTCCCATTTGCATTCACCAGGTTCCAGGTGCTCTGATACTCACCCGGCGTACCTGGCGCGACAAAGTCAACTGCAATTTGAGCACTTGTGGCAGGCGGAACATTATAGGGGAGGAAGACCTTGTCTTCTGCACCCATCTGCTCACCTGATGCAAACTCAATATAGTAGTTCGTTGTCCAGGTTGAGGATCCGGTGTTTTCAAGGGTCCAGATCACGGTGAACGCTTTACCCGGACTGAACTTTGTGTTGTCGGGTGGGTCCTGGGAACGCCAGATTCCTACATCGGTGCCGCCAATCGGCGCAGATCCGCCGGTTCCGGTGGTCGTTGCATTCGGTGTCTGAGTTGCCGTGCCGCCAGCCGGGGTTTCTGTGGGGGTAGGGGTGAGCGTCGGTTCCGGTGTGTTGGTTGCCGTGGGCTGGGCCTCAGCCGTCATAGTCGCCTGGACATCGGCTGTTTGCGCAAACCCTGTTTTTTGCGCGTCAATGTCAATGGCAGGTTCCTTTGGGCCACAGGCGCTGATGAGAAAACTCACCAGGACAAGCAGGGCAAAAGGGAATATGATTTTTCGGTTTTTAACTGTCATTACCTCAATAACCTCCAGACCAACCTGACTTTTGGTGTTGGTCAACCATCAATTGTAGATGATGGGTGAAAAAAGTCAAGGTCAAAACAAACGGATTAAGGTTGTTTTAATCAAGCAAAAAACCGGCGCAGATCACTCGACGCCGGTCTGAACTCATTGCTGTCGGGTTAAGGCTCAATTCTCGGCCCGAACCAGAGCACTTCATCGTTCGCTGAACTTCCATTGGCCTCAACCAGGAGAATGAACTGGACTTTCTTACCGGCAAGGCTGCTCAGGTCAAGCGTGACTCTTCTATGTTTACTATCCTGAACTTCATGCCAGGTTGCCAGGGTTTGTTCTTCCCCGCCGTCAATTTTGTAATTCAACTTGAATTTTACATTGCAATCAGCGCTGCCATGGCATCCGACGATGACTTTAAAGTTGACCCCGCCAGTGACAGTGATCGGGGGGAAAGTACCCCTGATCCAGCCATCATTTACCATCTGGGGATGAACGACCAGACCGGGTTCATCATCCACGACGCCATTTTCGAGGGTTGGGGGATCAATGACCTTGACCCATCCCTCAACATCTCCTGGTGTTCCCGGGCAGGGGAGCTCTCCGGCAGCGCTGGTCCATTTCACACCAGATGCACAGTAGTTCTTTGTGAAATCGTATAGAGTGCCGGCAACATCTATCTCGACCCAGAAAAGGCTGTCCTTTTCCCCAATGCCAAAGATCACGCCGTTCCCGTTCCGTAATTTGAAATTGCCCCGGTGAGTCCCCGCGGCATTCGGCGCTTCAAGTTCCAGCGAGATCTGGATGGATTGTCCTGGCGCAACCGTGCCGGTGGTCAGTTGTTTTGAGGCCGGCGCGTTCATAGCAGTACCGCTTACAAACACAATGTCATAACCGCTGCTCCAGGTACAGGAACCGGTATTCTTTAGTGTCCACGTTTTTGTGAAGGATTGTCCGGGGTTGTATTTGGTTCCATCTGGAATGGTCTCAGACACGAAACCGACCTGATCGCACTTTGCCTGAGAGGTCGTGGTTGGCGTGGGCGTTCGGGTCACCTCGGGCTCCGGGGTCTCTGTGTTCTCAGGATTGAGCGTTGCAGTCAGGGTTAACTGAGCATTAGCCTGACTCGTCTCGGCGATCTGGGTCTGCTGGGCCTGGATGGTCTGTGCCGCAGCAGTGTTTAATACATCAATCTGTGAGGTCGGAGTCTCCCTGCCTGGATAGTTGCATGCACCCAGACTGAGGCTGAGAATCACGATCAAACTGATCAGAGAAAACTTAGATTTCATTTTGCACTCTCCCGGCGCATCATTCTGATGGCCTGACTTAATTATATAGCAGAGTTTGAGTATAGATGAGTTGCTTATAATATCATTAACGTAATTGGCACTCTGATTGTTCCCTGATTAAGGATTGCGATCTTTAACTATCCTGGCTGCAAAATCGGTGCCAGAATCAAAAAAGCGCGGGTTTGTTACCGTACCCGCGCTGGTTGGCTGGCTTTTTTCAGGATTCAAGTTTTTCCAGGGACTCCAGATCTTTACCAAAGAGGGCTTTTAGATACAGTCCCAGGCTGAACTTCTTTCCGGTCAGCAGGGTCTGGGCTCTGAACATCCCGGCCACGCCCCGGATCAGGAGAATTATGGTGCCGATCATCAATGCGATGGAGACCAGCAGTTGCCAGGGGGGAACTGTAGTGGCCGCCAGACGGGTCATCATTGTGTTAGCCGCTGTGAACGGGATCAGACTCAATACGACCGGGAGGGTCGAATTAGGCTGGTTGATGATGACGCCGACCATCAGGAGGGGGATCATGATCGGAAGGATAACGATAAAGGTCGCCTGTGAAGCCTCCTTGACGTTGGGGACCAGCGCTCCCACTCCCGCCATGATCGTGGCATAAAGCAAATAGCCGAGGATGAAGAACGCAACTCCCCAAATCAACAGCTCAGGTGAAGGCTGCAAGCTCGGCGGGATGTTGAGGGTGGTACCGCCAAGCCGGAGCATGATGAAGGCGGAACCCATCCAGACCACCATTTGAAGCAGCCCTACCAGACCCAGTCCAAGAATTTTCCCGCCCAGAAGCTGATTGGGTTTGATGGAACTCATCAGGATTTCCATGACCCGGTTTTCCTTTTCCTTTGCCACACTGTTGAGCATCAGGCTTGAAGAAGTAATGATCAGGACATAGAACAGCATGGTCACACCATAAGGCAGATAGAATGCCAGCGGACTGCTTGTGTCGCGCTCTTCTTCTTCAGGTGCAAGGTCCACCCGTTCAACCTGGACAGGGTTCGTATAAGCTTCATAGCGGTGCTCATCCGATCCAAGAAGGTTGTATTGGATGACGCTATTGATCAGCCAGCTTGTTTCGAGGGATCCCATCAGGTCGAATTCAGCCCTGATATACTGGATTTCTCCGGTTTCAAGGTAATCGGGATGGATCAGATAAAACCCGCTGAGCTCTCCTGATTGAACGGCTTTTCTGGCGGCGGCTTCGGATTCATACTGGACCAGGCGTTCCTCCTCGACCCACTGCGGGAGTTGTTGGATGACACCGGCATGATCAATATAACCCTCCGAGGTTACCAAGGACGGGTCAGGTTCAAAAATCGAACCGATGTCAACTCCAGCCTCATCTCCGCTGAATAATGAAATCCCGGCGAGGATCAAGGCCGGCACGAGGGGTACGAGAATTAGGGTCAGGATGAATGACCGCCTGGTTACGGTGTTGATAAACTCCGTTTTCAAAACAATCCAGATTTTCTTCATGGCTGCACATTCTTTCTAAAGATTTCTTTGAGCGAAAGTTTCTTTCCATATTGAAGCATTCCCATCCTGAAGGCTCTTCCGGCAAACCAGATCGCCAGAACCGCAAAGATGACGAGGAGTACGATGTTGAGGGCAATTTGCCAGGTTGGGACAACTGCAAAGCCCATGCGCATCAGGATCGTGATCGGAGAGGTCAGCGGGAAAAAACTCAGGACTGTGGCCAGCGTCCCATTTGGGTTCATCATGATCATTGAGGAGACATAGAAGGGGATTGTGGTCGAGATCGAGAACATGCCGGAGATCTGCTGGGCTTCACGCATTTCGGTCATTGTGGCGCCGATTGCGGCCATCAAAGCTGAAATCATAACAAAGGAGGGGAGCAGCAGCACGATTAAGATCAAAATATAGTTGGCCGGCAGGGAAAAGTCCTGCAATACAGGCCAAAAATAGCCGCCAACGACCAAGCCGAGCCATCCGAACAACAACCAGATCACGAGCTGGGTCAACCCGATGGCGATATTCCCAATAATTTTGCCGGTCATCAATTGACCGGGCGTTACCGAGGTGATGACGATCTCCATGGTGCGGTTTTCTTTTTCTTCCACGACCGCCTGCATGAGATACCCGCCGCTGGTCATCACCACAATGATGTATAAAATCCCAGCGATGAAAGGTGTGAAGATCAGAAACCATTGGTCTTCTCGCATGGTACGGCTGCCATCCAGGGCTTCCACGGTCACCAGGCTGCCTTCTGAGAGGCGTTTTTCCAACTGCGGATCGATATTCTCCGCCTCCATCAGGTTGCGGCGGACAAAGCTTCTGAATTGAGACTGGACGCCTGATCCCGGTTCCTCAAGGTAGAAAAGCTCGACTGAGAGAGATTCTACATAATCTTCCGGCAGGATATAGTAAGCCTGGATTTCTCCGGCTTCCAAATCAGTGCGGGCAAGGTCTTCGTCCTGATAAGCGCGGAATTCAATCAGAGGGTCGAAGATGTCCCCGCTGGTTTCCAGTCTGAGGGGGTCAGCAAGGATTCCCGAGTGATCGATATAACCGACCGGTGTCGAGTCCATTGAGAAAACGCCCATCAGCAATACCACACCGACCATTGCTATCACCGCCATGGGAAGGCTGAGCAGGCTGAATAAGAAGCGTTTCTGGAAGACATGCCGGCTATATTCATATTTGATGATGTGCCATATTTTAGCCACGGGCACCCCCCTCCTGTTTTTTGACAACCTTGATGAAGATCTCATTCAAAGGGGGAAGCGCAATTTCAAACTCATTAAGTTCAACGCCCAGATTGATGAGAGTCTTCAAGATCACATTGGGTTTGGCATCCTCTGTTAAGATCAGCCGGTAACGGCCATTGAGCTTGAGGATTTCCTTAACGCCGTTGATGGTTTGCGGCAGATCGCTGAGGGGGGTTACCATGATCTCACGGGCGGAGAAACTGTTCTGGATTTCCTGGAGGGTGCCATAGAGAACGCTCCGGCCGTGGTCAATCAGCAGAATGCGGTCGCATAATGCTTCGACCTGGTTCATCTGATGCGTGGACATGATGATGGCTTTGCCCTCGTTCCTTTTCATCACCAGCATATCTTTGACCATCTCGGTGTTAACCGGATCCAGAGAGGTGAAAGGCTCATCAATGATCACCAGTTCAGGATCGTGGATCAGGGTCGCAATAAGCTGGGCTTTTTGCTGCATGCCTTTGCTCAATTCTTTCACTTTCTTATCCCGAGCTTCAGCAAGATCGAAAAGTTCAAGATATTCCTGAAGCCTTTCCGAAACAGTAGCTTCATCCATCCCTTTTAACACAGCTAGAAATGAAAGACATCGTTCGAGGGAGATATCCTGATAGAGCCCTCTTTCTTCCGGGAGGTAACCGATGTGGTTCTTCTTTTCCTCGGTCATCCCGCCGTTGAGAACACTGATCTCACCCGAATCCGGCTTAAAGATATCCAGGATCATGCGGATGGATGTTGTTTTGCCCGCGCCATTCGGCCCCAGCAATCCGAAGATTTCTCCTGGCTGGACTTCAAAACTCAAGTCGTCAACGGCCTGCGTTTGCCCAAATCGTTTCGAAATATTCCTAACCTCAATGATTGACATTTCTTATTTTCCTTTCTTATTGCCTGTTTGTGTTCAGTAGTATTATTTTAACCGTGATTAAGTCCACTCAGGATAGAAAATCTCAGGTATTTTAATCATAATTTTATTTATAAGATGCTTTTTGTGACGGGTCTACCTACCAATCCTGACCTGGTCAAAAGGCCAGGGCAGCTGATTAACAGAATCCTGCAAGGCTGCTTTTCCCCAAAGCGCTAACCATCAGGTTTCAAAGGATTTCTGAGTCTTGAGATTCTGAAACGGATGGACCAGATTGGGTCAATGTATCACTTTTGTTTCACCAGGATTTTCCCTGTCCCTCGTTCTGAATTGCTTTCAATGATACTACCGATTCGAGCGGCCCGAATGTTTTTGTTCAGCAGTTGATCAACGATTCGGCCAGCGTCGCCTTCAGGAAGGCTGATCAACAGTCCTCCGGAAGTCTGCGCATCTGCCAGCAAAATGCGGTCGACGTCCGAAATCTGCGCCTCGAAACTAACATGTGGACTCACATAATTCAGGTTATTCAAGGAGCCGCCGGGAACCACGTTCATGGCTGCCATTTCCCTGGCTTTTGGGATGATGGGGATATCCGCCAGATTGAGGACAGCATCCACTTCTGATCCGGAGACCATTTCACGGAGATGACCAAGCAGGCCGAAGCCGGTGATGTCGGTGCAGGCGTTGACCTGAAAACCCTGCATGACTTCCGCGGCTGTTTTATTCAGAGTAGCCATGATTTCAATCAGGATGGATTCTATTGCTTCATCCACCAGACCCTGTTTGAGCGCGGTGGTCAGGATGCCCAACCCGAGCGGTTTGGTGAGGATCAACGCGTCACCGGGTTTGGCTGTGCTGTTCCTGAGGACCTGATCGGGTCTGACCAGACCTGTGACGGCCATTCCGAATTTGGGTTCGTTGTCGTCAACCGTGTGACCGCCAAGAACGGCAATTCCCGCCTCCTGCGCTTTTTCCTGGGCGCCACGCAGGATCTCTTCCAACACTTTCAAGGGCAGCCGGCTTGAGGGAAACCCGACAATATTCAGAGCAAAGATTGGCTGGGCACCCATTGCATAGATATCTGAGAGAGAATTGGCAGCCGAGATTGCGCCAAACCAGTAGGGGTCGTCAATGATGGGCGTGAAGAAATCAACGGTTTGCACAACCGCCAGGTCTTCGTTGATCTGGTAGACAGCGGCATCGTCATTTGTGGAGGCATCCACCAGCGCTTTGGGGTCAAAAACCGGGGGCAGGTTTTTGAGGACCTCTTCGAGCGCCTGGGGGCGCAGCTTGCAGGCACATCCCAATCCATGGGTAAAACGTGTTAATTTTATGGTTTCAATGTCCCTAGCTTCAGGTTCCATTTCAAGCGGGGTGGTTTGCAGGAGCGGTCTGAGCGCGTTTGTCAGGATTTCCACAGCCCGATCAACCTCTTCAACCGTTGTCTCCCTGCCCACGGAGAAACGGACTGTTCCCATCGCATAATCAAGGGGAACCTGCATGGCTTCCAAAACATGAGAAAGGTCTACTTCATCTGAATGGCAGGCTGCACCAGCGGATGCCGCTACCCGGTCGCCTACTTCGGAGAGCAGGGTATTGGCTTCGACTCGGTAGAACGCCAGGCTGAGTGTGTTCGGAAGCCGTAACCCAGGGTGTCCGTTCAGCAGGAAGCTGCTTTCGGGTAGGGCCTCTTCCAGCCCTTTGTGCAAACGATCTCGCATAGCCTGAAAATGAGCGATGTTTTCAGCCAAATCCCTTTGGGCAATTTCCGCCGCTTTCCCCAGGCCGACAATTTCAAGTACGTTTTCAGTGCCCGGTCGCCGGTTGGATTCATGATCAGCGCCGAACATCAATTTATCAAGCTTCAGGCCAGACCGGACATACAGCGCGCCGACACCTTTGGGCGCGTAGAATTTATGGCCGGCAAGGGAGAGCAGATCAACACCCAGTTCTTCGACATCTACGAGGATTTTACCGAGAGATTGGGCTGCATCAGTATGGAACACAGCCCCCGCCTGATGTGCGAGATCGGCCAGGTCCCGGATGGGTTGGAGGGTGCCAACCTCGTTATTGGCGTGCATGATACTGACCAGGATTGTATCGGGCGTGAGGGCTTTTTGAAGCTCGTCAGGGCTCACCCGGCCAGATGCATCCACAGGAAGGATGGTGAGTCGGAAGCCCTGCGATTCAAGGTGGCGGCAGACCTCCAAAACGGCCGGGTGTTCAATGGCGCTGGTTATGATATGCCGCCCCCGGTTTTGATTTGCCAGGGCATAACCGCGGATCGCGTAATTATTGCTTTCCGTGCCACCGCTGGTGAAAAGAATCTCCATCGTTTGCCCATTAATGGCTGCGGCGACCTGTTTGCGGGCATTTTCAATGGCTAATTTCGCGCGAACCCCGAAAGCATGGGTGCTGGAAGGATTGCCAAAGACCTCGTAGAGATAGGGCGCCATTGCATCGGCCACTTCCTTATCAATCGGGGTGGTGGCGTTGTAATCCAGGTAGATGGGTTTTATTGCGCTCATGACTCTCCCTTTTTGTTCGCGTTTCGCCAGTTATTATACTCAGACAAACACAAAAAGCCATCCGAGGGTTTTCTTTGCGGATGGCTCAGTTCGGTTAGGGGTAACTTCAGGTTTACGCTGCGGGCACAGTTTCCTTTTTGGAACCGGCCATCAAGAGGCCGAGTTCCTCACGGGTGGCGTCTTTGGCGGCCAGTGTGGCAACAATCTCGCCTTCGTACATCACGGCGATCCTGTCCGAAAGGGACATGATTTCATCCAATTCCGCCGAGATCAACAGAATACCGACCCCGTTATCCCGCATTTCCACCAACGTCCGGTGGATGTATTCGATGGAGCCGACATCAAGACCGCGGGTGGGTTGGTTGGCGATCAGCACTTTAACGTCCCGGCTCAATTCCCGGGCAACGATCAATTTCTGCTGGTTGCCGCCGGAGAGGTTGGATGCTGGAATAAAGGGCGAGGGCGTGCGGATGTCAAAGCTTTCAATCAGCCGTTTGGCATATTCTTCGATGGCATCATCGTTACGAGTCAGGCCTTTGACAAAAGGACGCTTGTAATAGCTGCAAAGGATCAGATTGTCTGTCAACGGGTAGGGAAGCACCAGGCCGTGTTTCTGGCGGTCTTCCGGGATGTGTGCCATGCCATTTTCTGTGAGGGCGCGGGGGTTGGCGGCCGGCATTTTCCTGCCATCGATATAGATTTCACCGCTCGTAATGGATCGCAGCCCGGTGATGGCTTCCGCTAATTCTGTCTGGCCGTTACCCTGTACCCCGGCAACACCCAGAATTTCACCTCCACGCACTTCCAGGGACACCCTTTCCACTGCGTTCCTGTGGTCATCTTCATGGATGACCAGGTCTTTGATCTCAAATACCGCGTCAGTTGGGTGTGCTGGTCCTTTATCAACTTTGAGGAGCACTTCCCTGCCAACCATCATATTGGCAAGCTCTGCTTTGCTGGTTTCATTCGGTCGGGTTTCGCCGACGACTTCACCCCGCCGCATGACCATGATCCGGTCTGCGATTTCCAGCACTTCCTTGAGCTTATGGCTGATAAAGATGATGGAGACACCTTTGGATTTTAATTCACGCATCACACGGAAGAGGTCTTCAATTTCCTGGGGGGTCAGGACGGCTGTCGGTTCGTCCAGGATCAAAATTCGCGCCTCACGGTAAAGGGCTTTGAGGATCTCAACCCGCTGCTGAACACCAACCGGAAGGTCTTCAACAATGGCTTCCGGGTTAACTTCCAGTCCATAAGAATCCGATAACGCCGCGACGCGATGCCGGGCTTTTTTGAGGTTAAGAACACCGGCAGTGCTGATTTCTGAGCCGAGGATGATGTTTTCTGTCACATTGAAAACGGGAACCAGCATGAAATGCTGATGGACCATCCCAATGCCCTGATTGATCGCATCATGTGGGCTGTTGATGCTGGTCTTTTCACCATAGACAAAGACCTCACCCTCGTCCTGACTGTAAAGACCGTAGATGATGTTCAGGAGGGTGGTTTTTCCAGCACCGTTCTCACCGAGGATCGCAAGGATCTCACCTTCGTTAAGGACCATATCGACATCTTTGTTCGCCAGGACACCCGGGAAACGTTTGGTTATCTTTTTGGTTTCAAGAATGGGTCTGTTCGCCATGGACTATTCCTTTTCGTAGGGAGAACCTTCGGCAGCAGGGGGACGTGCCCTGCCTCCGAAGCCCGCCAGAACAATGATGGTAAGCAGGTATGGCAGCATGCCGATGAATTGATGCGGGATATTGAACGTTCCCATGAATTGGAACTGGGTCTGCATGGCATTGGCGAACCCGAACAGCAGCGAGGCACCCCAGGCACCGATTGGGGACCATTTGCCAAAGATCATTACAGCCAGGGCGACAAACCCCCGGCCGTTGGTCATGGCTCTTTCGAAGGAACCCACCGCTTCCAGCGTCAGGAAAGCGCCCGCCAGACCGGCAATTGCACCTCCCAGGATGGTGTTGATATAGCGGGTTGAGAAAACATTGATCCCAAGTGTGTCCGCTGCCCGGGGGTGTTCCCCGACAGCGCGGGTGCGCAAGCCCCAAGTTGTCTTGAAAAGCACAAACTGGAGGACAAAAACAAGGATGATAGCAGTGTAGGTAATAGGCGGGTTTCTGAAAAGGACAGGCCCGATGAGTGGGATTTGCGCAAGACTTCCCAAGGTGATGGGTTGGATCTTCCCGGAAGTGGTCAAGCCAGCCGTGTAAAAATATCCGGTCAGACCCAGGGCAAGAATGTTGATCACCGTACCGCCGATGATCTGGTCAAGTTTAAGTGTGACCGAAACAAACGCCAGAAGCAATCCCAGCAGAGCACCTGTTGCCATGCCTGCCAGCACGGAGATGAACAGGTTTCCCGTCCAGACATTGACCATGAAGCCAATGAAAGCGGAGAGCAGCATCTGTCCTTCGATGCCAATATTGACAATCCCCGCCCGTTCACACATGATTCCGCAGAGCGCGCCCAGGATGATGGGGGTGGATTGCCGGATCGTTGAGCCAAGTACGGCCTGGGTGGATTGCGGGTTATTGAGATATGACACGATCACGATAACTAATCCCAGCAGGCCCAGACTCAAGGGAAGAAGCAGTTTTTTTGTTCGGAGATAAGTGATGAAATTCATGGCAACCTCACTGATTTCCCCAACCGCTGGTTAGCTTGATCTTTTCTTCTCCGGATTTGGATTTTGCCCGAATGACCCAGCGGACGATCACGTCCGCTGCAACGAAGAACAGCATCAAAGCCTGGATCACATCAATGATCTGAGAGGGAACGCCCGCGTCAAACTGCATCACATTGCTGCCGGCCTTCATGGCACCGACAAGCAGGGCTGCAAAAATGACCCCAAGCGGGTGGTTGCGTCCGAGCAGGGCGATGGTGATCCCGTCAAAACCCAGACCGACGTTGAAACCCGGCTGGAAACGATAGATCACGCCCTGGGTTTCTACGGCACCTCCCAGACCGGCCAGCAAACCACTGATGACCATTGCCAGAACAACCATCCAACGAACTTTGATCCCCGCATATTTAGCTGCGTGGGGGTTCAGGCCGACAGTGCGGATCTCAAACCCGAAGCTTGTCCGCATCAGGATGAACCAGACGATCACTGAGGTGAGGATTGCGATCATGAAACCGATGGGGAGGGGGATGGCCTGATAGGGAGAGAATTCCACAGGGCTGGCATAGAAATTCGGAGTCAGGAATCTCAAGCCCAGTCCAATGCTAACCCCGGTAACGAGTACAAGCGCAAAACGTAGAAAAAATAGCAGGGTTCGATTTTTGATTTTAAAGGTTTTGTTCCGCAAAACACCAAAAAACAGGATGGAAGCCGCGATCATCACCAGGAGGACGATCAGAAGACCGATCGTCAATTCTGCCTGAGGTGTTGGGATGATGGCTGTATCCGCAATCTTTGGCGTCCGGGCAACGATATTGCTCGGCGCAGGGTCTTTCAGGGGGCCGTCTGCGAGGTAATCGGTGATATTGATTGCAATATAGTTCAGCATGATGGTGGTGATCACTTCATGGGCACCTGTGAAGGTCTTTAACGTACCAGGAATTGCGCCATAGAGCGCCCCGACCAATGCCCCGCCCAGCAACGCAAGCAGGATATGGATCAGTGTTGGCAGGCCGGTGATCATAAATCCGATTGCAGCAGACGTCAGTGCCCCCATGATCAATTGTCCCTGCGCGCCAATATTGAATAAACCAGCTTTAAAGCCAAAGGCAACTGCCAGACCGGCGAAGATCAGGGGTGTTGCTTTTTCGAGCGTTCTGAGAAGATACCTTTCACTTCCGAAGGCGCCTTTGAAGAGCGCAGTGTAAGCTTCCAGCGGGTTGACACCGGACGCGATAAGTATTATTGCGCCGATCAAAAGAGCAAGGAGGACTGCTGCCAAAGGAACACGAACGCCCAGCCATAACTGCTTAATCCAGAAAAAAAAGCCGTCTTGTTTTGGGATTTCTTCGGTCATAAGTCGTTAAGAGACCTCCTATAAATAATCAGAATAAAATCAAGGATGATGAATAATTATAAATCAAGGCGACGCAGGTGCGCCGCCTTGAAATTTTATCACATCTTGTTTTAGATCAGATGTTTGTACACCGATTAGTATTCAATTGTGATAGAACCATCTTCGAGACCCAGGCGAGCCTCTTCGATTTTGTCTTTGATGTCCTGGCTGACCATATCATCAAAATCATGGAAGGGGGCCAGGCCGACTTCACCAAAATAGTTGCCGCCGGGGAAAGCGCCATCGCGAGCCATGGTGATGAGTTCAAATACACCAGGGGTGATGAGTTTCATTGCGCTGGAAACCAGGCAGGCATGGGCTTCTGGGACAGTGAACCATTGATCCGAGTCAACACCAATGCAGTAAGCGCCTTCATAACCAGCTGTTTCAATCAAAGCACCATTGCCGGTCTTCCCACCAGCACCAAAAACAACATCCGCGCCATTATCAATGGCCTGAGCGGCTGTGGTGGCGCCCCACTCGGGATCGGTGAAAGCAACGTCCAGGCCGCCGGGGTGATAGGTCGAAATGACAGTGATGTCCGGATTGGCCCAGGCGGCACCAGCTTCATACCCTTCCTTGAAGAGGACGACCGGGGGAACCAGGTCGGTGCCGAGGACAGCGGCGATAATATTGCTTTCGGTCAGCATACCGGCGAGCACGCCAGCCATGAAACCGGAGGCATCTTCAGCGAAGACCAGACCGACAACATTGTCAACCACATCACCCTGGAACTGGTCCACACCGATGAACATGACGTCCGGATACATTGCAGCAGCTTCAAGGGTAGCTTCGGTGAGTGCGAACCCGACGGTTACGATGACATCGTAGTTCTGTTCTGCAAAGAGTTCAATGTTGGCCATATAGTCTTTGGCGTCGGAGGTCTCAACATAGTTGATGACAGCGCCGTATTCTGATTCGGCCAGCAGGACACCTTCCCAGGCAGACTGGTTGAAGGATTTGTCATCGATTTCACCAACATCAGTCACCAGACCGACACAGAG
>CAZXRL010000007.1:0-6122 GCA_964643275.1 uncultured Candidatus Brevefilum sp. | reverse complement strand
GGTGCTGGTTCTTCCACTGCCGGCGCGCAGGCTGCGAAGAAAAGACTGCCAATCACCAGGATCGATAAGATAACAAACAGTTTCTTAGTCATACAATTTCTCCTCCTAATCAGGAATTGGGATGCATTAGTCTGGTTCTCAAGGAACCATTAAATTAAGTATAATGTCAAACACTTCTCCATACAAGAGATCATGAGTTCTTCTTAACAAAGACTCATTCACTTATGCCGACCGGATCCGGTTTGGCCTCGCCTTTCTTGACGCCGATCATCATGAAGAATGCAAGCAGGAAGAAAAGCGGCGCGATAATCATCATCAACCGGTAATCGTTGTTGGCCCATTGGATGGTCCAGCCGAAAAAGACCGGACCCACCGTAGCGGCAACTTGTGAGAAGAAGTAATAAAGCCCGGTATAGGTGCCTATATGCTCATCGTCCGTCATGTCCACAACCATCGGCAGTGAGTTGACATTGATCATCGCCCAGCCAAAACCTGCTACGATCAAAATGATGGAAAGCACGTAGAAGCCGGATCCCATCAGGGATGCAAACTTGATTGTCAATACATCCGAGGGAATGACAAACATGAGGGCTACACAGGTTATCATGACAATAATGCCCGCCATGATCACGCTTTTTCGCTTTGTCTTGCTGGCAAGGATTCCGGCCGGAACAGCCATCAGCATAAAGGCCAAACCGATAAATGAAATTTGAAAAGCGCTGTCGCCACTTTCCAACCCAAGGTATTTGACGCCGTACAGGGTGAAGAAGGTATCGAGGGCATTATAGGCAATGAACCAGAACATGATCGCCAGCAAAATGAACTTTGGGCTTTTATCTTTCTGAGTAAATACATTGCCTATGTTCTTTAAGACTTTATTCTCCATTTTGGTATCTTCACCCTTGGCAGCCAGGTGAAGTTTGGATGCGATGTATTCTTTTGGCTCACGAACAAAGATCAAAACAAGCAGGGCCGCCAGGACAACCAGCCCGCCAGCCAGGAAGAAAGGATACGAGGGATTGATCCGGTATAAGGGGCCGCCGATTAGGGTCGCCAGGACTGTGCCCAATCCACCCATCAAGTTGATCACGCCGTTTGCCTGTGAACGACTGTGGGAGGGGGTAATGTCAGGCATGAGCGCCACAACCGGTGTGCGCCAGAAGGCCATTGCCAGCAGCAGCGTGATGCAGCTAAAAATGAATAATGGCAGGACCTGGGCAAAGGGAATGATGCCAAACATAGCCGCCGCCAATGGCGCACCGACAACAATAAACGGCAGACGTCGTCCGATCGGTGAGCGTAGGCGGTCGGAGAAAACGCCTAATGGCGGTTGGATCAGTAAAGCGGCAATATTATCCAACACCATAATAAAGGAAATAAAACCAGCTTGAAGACCAAAACGCTGATCCAGGATAAGCGGCACAAATGCATTGTAAACGGACCAGATCACACTTACGCCAAAGAATCCAAAGCCCAGCAAAAAGGTTTTCGGGTAGTTCATTCGTTTGGGTTCTACAGCTTCTCCAATCATGAGTTTCTCCATTCTTGAAATATCTAGGGGGTGTCGGGTTCTTCTGGGGAGTACCCCAGGTTTGATAAGAAAGCCAGGTCGTCCTGGCTGAGATCGACATGTGAAAGAAGTTCGGGACGGTGCACCAAAGTGCGGCGCAGGGATTCCTGCCGCCGCCAACGCTCAATTTCGGCGTGATTGCCGGAGAGCAGCACATCGGGGATGCCCCAGCCGCGAAAGTTGGGCGGGCGGGTGTAATGGGGATATTCGAGCAGTCCGGTGGCGTGGGAATCATCCATGGCGGCACCTGGATCGCCCAGCACCCCGGGCAATAACCGGGTCACTGCGTCCACAAGGATGAGGGCGGGCAGTTCGCCGCCGGTCAGGACGTAATCGCCGATGGAGATGGAGTCGGTCGCCAGGTGCTGGCGAATCCGTTCGTCAACGCTTTCATAATGCCCGCAGATGAGCGCCAGGCGGTCATGCCGGGCTAATTCAAAAGCGATTTGTTGTTTGAAAAGCTGTCCCTGAGGGGAGAGGAGGATCACGGGGCAGGGGGGTGGCGCGCCGAGTACCGCTTCGACCGCAGCGAAGACCGGTTCGGGTTTCATGACCATGCCGCCGCCGCCGCCATACGGTGTGTCGTCCGTGGTGCGGTGTTTATCTGTTGCCCAATCCCGGATGTTATGGCTGTGGACTTCAAGAAGGTCAGCCTCCTGGGCGCGTTTTAAGATGCTTGTATTGAGATAGGATTCAAACACTTCCGGGAAGAGTGAAAAGATATCAAAACGCATGCCTGGATTTTAGCTTGAAGCGCGAATCCTGACAAGCGACTTTCGCCGATTGGTTCTGCTTTGAGGGGGACATGGACCCGGTCAACTTGTCCCGAATGCGTCGGAATAGTCCGCAATGGCCGCACTGACGATTTCCCTGGCCTTCTCAGGCCCTTCGACAGCCAGGATTTCAATCCCCGCTTTCTGTCCTTCCACCATCTTGTAAGTCCGGAAATAATGCTGGAGGCGCTCGACGATCACATCGGGGAGATCTGAGAGATTCCGGATATGCCCGTAGATATGATCATTTTCGAGTACCGCGACGATCTTGTCGTCGGCTTCATCATGGTCGAGAAGCTGGATGACGCCGACGACAATGGCATTGAGGAAGATTTCAGAGCGATTGATGGGGCGTTCGCTTATCACGCAAATGTCCAGCGGATCGCCATCGCCGCGGGCTGCCTCTTTTGAAAGCGCTTTGACTCGTTCATCACAATAGGTGCGCGGGATAAATCCGTAGAGAGAGGGGGGCAGGGAGGAGGTCCTTTGGGGACGGTCGACATAGAGATACCCCGTCACTTTGTCAACCTCGTATTTAATGTGGTCAAACGAGGTCATTTCAATATAGGCATAGACGATATCCGGCGGCTGCGGACCGGCTTCCAAACCATGCCAGGGATGCGGACGCCAGCGATAAAATGGGGCGGGGAAATGGGAAGGTTTCTCCATGGTTTCAATCCTTTGGTTGATTGAGATGAGGGTTAGAAATAAATGTCTCCGGAAATTTTATGATTTCAGGGGCATTAAGTCGATTATTATCGATGACGATGTCAGCGGCCTGCTGCGGCTTTGCTTCCCTTAAGTATAATCGTTGTCCGGGGACATAGCGGTTGCCATAGCGGCTAGTAACAACTTCTGCGGATCCGATCACACCGGTATCTCTGGCGATCCCGCGCCGGACGCTGTTTGAGAATTCAACCTGCAGGAAGATTTTGAGGTCCCAGTATTGGATGAGTTTGGGCCGCAGGAGAAAGATACCGTCCATTAAGAGGATCGCATCCGCAGCGGCTGTCTGAGGTGTGGTATCAACAGACTGATTGTTCAGGATGTCAAAAACCGCTGTCCGGTAGCGGCGGTCACCACCAGGGCTCAATGGCAGGAGCAGATTTTGGATCAGGGCTGGATAATTATAGGAGTCGTGGTAAAAACCTTCAGGTGAGAGCTCCCCTTTTCTTCGCCGGATGGTTTTGGGGTTGTGAAACCCGTCCACGCTGGCGCGGATGACCTCCCGGGATTTGTGCTTCAGAATCTCGGCCAGTTCGTCTGCCAGACGAGTCTTCCCGGAAGCGTCGACACCGTCAATCGCGACCTTTAAAGGATGCGGCGGCCTGATCTGGAGAATATGATTGGCCAGGGATTGCAGGATTGCTTCTCGGGTCATGATTCGGGTCACTTTGGTTATTGCTGGCGGCTGCCCTCATTCTAATCCATTTCTGGGTCAGCGTCATTGGTTGGAGACCAATTGTGTTTTGGCTGCCAGGATAGGCAGAAAAGCCGCACCAATCTGATCTGGTGCGGCTTATGATGTTCATGGCTGGATGCTTAAAATTGAAAGAGGTTTCCCTGGAAAATGTTGTAGCCTAGATAAGGCAGACCAAAGACAACCAGACACACGCACAGACAAAGGACAATGGCAACGATGGCGACAATGATCCACCATTTGGATCCGGCCTTTCTGACCTGCGGGTCACGGGGCTGGCGGGTGGGTTCTATGGGCTCTGAACCCCAGCGGCTGGCATCGTCGGCTGAGGCTTTATCGGGGATGGTTGACCCCCACCTGTCCTTGTTTTCGGCTGGCGTTTGGGGCCTGGGCGCGGGCTGCTCCGGTTTGCTCCATTCCTCCGCTGAAGCGCTCATGTAATCGTCAAAGTTTTCATCATCTGGAATATGACCCATGAAGACTCCTTTTTTGGATCCTGTAACTAATAATTCTCATTATACCTGTAATTACCTGAGCCAAATAGGAAAGAAATAGGTGCTGTTATCGGAATCATTGATCCAGATGGGCTTTGGCTGGTAATAATCTGACCGGTTGTTGGTTTCGTTAGCATCGGAGAGCGTTGAAATAACGCCAAGATAGTAAACCCCTCCGAGGGGGCCGGGCCCGTGAATGGTTTCCGGCAGCGAAGGCAGGCTCTCAGGTGCAACGCTCAAGCGAAACCCGGAGGAACCTGGGATACTGCCGGTATACGTTACGGTTCCCAGCCAGGTGTCTTCCGGGGTTATAAGGTTGTCGGTGGACAGGTATATGTCAAAATGGCAGGCATCCCACTCGAGATCGGTGTCGGCGTGATTATAGACATAGAAATCCAATGAGTGGAGTGTCTCTCCCGGAAACATCCACGAGGGCGTGGCCCGAACATTAAATACGGACAGGTCCGCTTCACCTTTAGGCATCCCTTCTTCAATGAAAGTACGCAAGGCGTCATATTTTTGATAGGTGATCCGGGTGACCGCTGCGCCGAGGACAGGATCGTTATGAGAGAAGACGCCATAAGTTATCCCGTTATTACGGTTGTAGGCTGCGCCTGACTGCCCCGGATCTCCCGAGCCGTCAAAATACAGGATTTCATCTGAGGTGGCAGCGTCCGTGAAACTGCCTTCCCAGAGATACATAATCTCTCCATAAAAGGGCGGGTTCTGGGGGTAAGACATACTGGTTACTTCAAATTCTGTGAACAGACTATTGTTTAAATCAAAGCCGACACCCATCCAGCCGTTATACCCGCCGATGGGGTAGCGGAGCTGGATGGCAGCCAGGTCAAACTCGAAATTTTGGGCTTCGGTCCAGGCCGTCCAGGTCATAATGGTGCTGAACCCGCTTTTCCCCAGAGGTTCGTTTCCATCGGCGTAGGCCGGGATGACCTCCAGGTCTTCAACCCAGCAGGCGTCATCACCAGCAGGGCAGCGCTCAGGTGAATGGGTGTAGACACATTGCGCGGCTGTGAGGATGTACCGGGCGTCCACCAGCATCCCTGAGCATTCCGTCGGTTCGCCGACAGGCCAGTGTGAGCGGATTTTGACGGTTGGTGAGAACGGCCACATCAGGGGCGCGCTGACTTCAACCCAATCGGGGCCGCCCATTAGGTATTTATGTTCACCAGGCGGTTCGATGTCCGGTTTGAAATAATCTGTGTGTCCTTCGATGCACGCTTCGCAGGGAGGGGGAAGGGGGGCGGTATAGGTGTCACCGCTGAAAAGTTTGTAGATGAGCTGGTTTTCCTGAGAAGGCTCACCATCGTCGCTCGGACTTTGAGCGGAGATGGTTTGAACCGGCCATGTGCAGAGAATCAAAGCAGTGATGAGGATGAATTTCAGGCCTAAGCGAAGGGTTGGGTTAAATTCCCATTTCAAAACGAGCTTCTTTCAATAAAAATCCCGGTTATGGGATTTTGACAGATCTCCAGGACGGCGAACAGGTTGCGTTGGGCCATAAAACATCTTAACTGAAATTAATCTATAAATCAAGGCGATATCATAACAAGTTAATTACAAATACTCATCATGACCCAGGGCAATCGTAAAGGCATTCATTAGGGGATTTATGTTTTTTTACATTCTGGAATCACCCTATCCCGCCCTGCGGGCACCATTCAAGGGCTGGGTTTGGGGTCAGAGAATTGACGTTCAAAATCCGAATTGTCTTTTATTTGACTTTGCGATTTCCCATCTTGACCCTCCATCAATACAAGTTTGGGTTTTGCGATAGAATTGGGGCAACCCCGGTTTGAGAAAGTCAAGGATGCGTTACACGGAGATTGAAGTCAAAGGGATATTGA
>CAZXRL010000006.1:6582-31617 GCA_964643275.1 uncultured Candidatus Brevefilum sp. | reverse complement strand
GACTGCCAGTATGACATGGCAATTTCCGCGATGACCATCACGGCTGAACGCGCCGAACAATTCAGCTTCTCCGATCCCTATATCAACGCCGGCCAGATCGTTGCCGTGCAGGTTGACAACGACACCATCAACGGCCCGGAAGACCTTGTTGGCATGACAATTGGTGCGCAGATAGGCACCACCGGCGCCATGGAAGCGGAAGCCATTGAAGACACCACCGTCAAAGTCTACGATACCTACGAACTGGCTTTTCTTGACCTGGCAAATGGTCAGGTTGATGCCGTGGTCGCCGATTACCCGACCGCTGTTGCGTTTGTGAATCAGAATTCAAACATTCTCAAAGTCGTTGGCGAAGTCTTCACCGATGAGAATTACGGCATCGCGTTCTGTAAAGGCAACGATGAACTGATATCAAAAGTCAACGCTGCTCTGGCCGAACTCAAAGCCGATGGCTACATTGAAGAACTCGTTGTCGAATGGTACGGCGACGCTGAATAGGTTTTATTCACATCTTGGGACCCCCTCGCCTGGGCTGGTAACTCTGGCGAGGGGGGGGAAGGTTGATTTTATGCGAATTCGAAAAGAACTAGAGAGAATTCCCGGCCATGAAGCAGCCAGCCACAGAATTGATGGCTGGTGGTGGCTTGTGGCAGCAGTCATTGGGATTGTCGCAATCCTGGCCCTGCTCATCCCCGATCCGTACTGGCGGATCGTTCGTTTTGTCAGCGACGGTTTATTAGTGACGATGGGGGTGACATTGATTGCCTTTATCCTGACCCTTTTCACGGGTCTGCTGGCCGCCCTGGGTCGCCTTTCCAAGAACAAAATTATCCGTGGGCTTACCACAATTTATGTGGAAATCGCCCGCGGTATTCCGCTCCTGGTCCAATTATTGTTTTGGTATTTTGCGTTTCCTTCTCTTATCCAGACTATTGGCCGGTTGATCCAATATCGACCCCTCGAGCGGTATCTGGCAAATCCCTTTGCCATGGCGATCCTTGGTCTGACCTTTTGTTATGCAGCCTATATGAGCGAGATCTACCGCGCCGGGATCCAGAGCATCCCGAAAGGTCAGAACGAAGCTGCCCGCAGCCTTGGAATGACTCATAACCAGGCTATGCGCTATGTCATCCTTCCCCAGGCCTTCCGAGTGATCCTGCCGCCGGTGGGGAATGAATTTATCTCTCTGCTAAAGGATTCCTCCCTTGTCAGTGTGGTTGCTGTGGCGGATATGACCCGCCGAGGGCGGGAGTTCATGGCTGCTAACTTCCTTCCCGTGGAAACATGGATGATGATCGCTTTGCTATATCTGGTAATGACGCTGATATCTGCAAGGGTGGTCGCCTGGATCGAACGAAAAACACAAACGGAGGACCGCTAGAATGACTCCTGAACCCATTATTCACATCGAGAATTTACACAAACACTTTGGGGAAACGGCTGCCCTGAATGGCGTAAGTCTGGATGTCTATCCCGGCGAAGTCGTTCTCATCATCGGCCCGTCGGGATCAGGCAAATCCACTCTGCTTCGCTGCATCAACCGGCTGGAAGCATTCCAGCAGGGCATAGTCATCGTGGACAACATCCCGCTGACCACCGCGGAAAATATCAACGCTATCCGGACAGAAGTCGGGATGGTTTTCCAGTCCTTCAACCTCTTCCCTCACCTGACCGTGCTCGAAAATGTCGCCATTGCTCAGAGGATTGTTCGCAAACGGGACAAACACGAAGCAGCAGAGATTGCCTTTGCCTTGTTGGAAAAGGTCGGCATTCCTGAGAAAGCGGCTGATTACCCCAACCAGCTTTCCGGCGGGCAGCAGCAACGTGTGGCAATCGCCCGTGCCCTGGCAATGAACCCCAAGATCATGCTCTTTGACGAACCCACCAGCGCGCTTGACCCTGAAATGATCCAGGAAGTCCTCGATGTCATGCTTCAGCTTGCCAAAGAGGGCATGACAATGGTCGTCGTGTCCCACGAAATGGGCTTTGCCCGCGCGGCCGCCGACCGGGCTGTCCTGATGGATGAGGGCCTGATCATTGAAGAGGATATCCCGGATGTTCTCTTCAGCCATCCAACCCAGGAACGGACCAAGGCCTTCCTGAGCAAGATCCTCTGACCGACATATTGGAAAGATCTAACCGCTTTGATGGCTTCCCGCAAAGCGGTTTTTTAATGCTATGATTCATAGTATCAGTCAACACTACTCGTGCATGGAGGTCTGATGAAAATAGCAATCGGCAGCGACCATGCTGCCTACGAACTTCGCCAGATTGTGATTGAACATCTCAAATCCAAAGGGATTGAAGTTCTGGATGTTGGCGCTCACACCAAAGAAAGCACCCATTATCCGATTTTCGGTCAGAAAGTCGCGGAAAAGGTAGTCTCCGGAGAGGCTGAGTTTGGCATTGCGATCTGTGGCACTGGCGTTGGGATCGGGATCTCAGCCAATAAAGTCAGAGGCATCCGCGCCACCATTGTCAGTGATACTTATTCTGCCCGAATGTCGCGGGCGCATAACAACGCCAACATGCTGACTTTTGGCGCTCGCGTGGTCGGCCCCGGCCTTGCACTGGATATTGTCGACGCCTTCCTCGCCCAGGACTTCGAGGGTGACCGCCATAAGACCCGGGTCGATCTGATCAACAGGATTGATGCTGGTGAGGATATCACCGATCTTGCCTGAGCAAAACAGGATATATATATCAGACCCCCGGTTTCACGGGGGTCTTTTTCGGATGGTTATTGATTTGCGATCTTGCGCCGGTAGGCTTCGTCCGGACGGGTATGAATCCGCAGCACATCCTTTTCACTCATGAAATGCGGCCCGCCGAAATGCATCGTCCCCAACAGGATCCGGGCGGCTTTATCCGTCATCAACTGGGTATTCTCCACCGCCAAAGGCGTGTCGCCGAGAGCAAACACACCATGATTCTGTAAGAATATTACTTTGGGGTCCTCATGCCACTTCGAAATATAATCCGTGACTGCCACCTGGACAGCCCGCGCCAGCGGCAATCCTGGATCGACATAAGGAACGAACACGGATTCCGGCCCCAGATAGACCACTTCCTCCGGGGTTGTCCGCCCGGCCAGCACTTTTTCGGCATCATTTGAACAGATGATGGCATTCACCGCGATAGGATGGGTGTGACCAATGAATTTTGCGCCCGTCAAATCATAGAGGATGGCATGGAACATCGTTTCCACTGAAGGTTGGCAAATGCTGGTGGAGTCAACCCGGCTGGCACTGAACATCGCCTTGGTTTCTTCATCCGTCCGGGATTCAGCCTCTGTGATAGCAAGAACCTTGTGCAGATCAACTTCAACGAACCCCTCCTCGGAGATCTCATGCATCCGGGTGCCGCTGGCTTTGACCCAAAAGGTGACATCGTCAATCCGGGCGGAAGAATTCCCCTCCCCCATAATGACCAGTTCCCGCTCCGGCAGGCCAAGTGTCCGGGTCAGATTGACAAGTTTGGCTAATATATCCTGTTTTGACATCCTCGAATCCTTCTGATCTGGCTAAAGAATAACATAAAACCTGCCCGGTTCACAATGAGATCAGGTCACAACAATTTTTTCACCAGGACTGCGTACCGTGAAAACAAATGGACTAAGGCAGGGGACAATTTCGTTTCCTGTCGTGCGGTCCGCAAGCTGGCAAGAAATTCGTCAGGCCCATTGAAATCCGCCATCCACAAGGTCGCCCGGCCCACCTCCCACAAAGAATGGGCATCAGAGCCAACTGTTGCCAGCAAATCCTGCTCCCTGGCAAACTCAGCAGCTTTCGTATTGGGAGTCTGGCTCAGGCAGCGCGCATTGAACACCTCAATGGCGTCCAGAAAAGGAGCAATTTTAATCAATGTGACCGGATCCCATTGATGAGAACGGATCGGATCAAAGGGATGTGCCACACTGATAACGGCATTCTGTGCCTTGAGCCGTTCAATCGTATCCAGCGGCTCCAGCCCGGCGGGAACCAATGCTTTTACAAAGTAAGCGATCAACTCCCCCTGTGTGGTTTCAATCTCCTCACCAACGATCACCCGCTCCGGATCAAGTGCCTTTGCCTCAAAAGCCCCATCTACCGCGTTATGATCCGTGATTGCAATTCGATCGATACCCTTTCGCTGGCAATCGGACAAAAGTCTTTCCGGCTGGACCAGGCTGTCCTTGGAGTGGCAGGTGTGAGCGTGTAATTCAACCCTGAGGTAACGGTCTTTTTGATCTATCATGACTCATTGATGAGCCTGGGCAGTCGGTCTGCAAGACCGCACACGACCTCATAGGAAATTGTTCCCCACTTTGCAGCCAGATCTTCAGCCGTAATCCGTTCACCACCCTGTTGACCCAGCAGGACCACCTCATCCCCGACAACAGCCTCAGGCACGTCGTCGAGCTGCACCATACACTGGTCCATACATACCCGGCCGACGACTTTAACCCGCTTGCCCCGGACGATGACTTCCTGTCCGGATACCCTGCGGTATCCATCACCATACCCTACAGGAATGATTCCGATTCGCTCATGGCGGGAAGTTACATAGATAGAACCATAACTTACCCCATGCCCGGGCGGCAGGGTGCGGACGGACGTCAGGTGCGCCTTCCAGGTCAGGGCGGGTTTAAAGCTCTCCGGTAAGTGTGAGCCTGGAGAAGGATCGATGCCGAAGATGGCAATTCCCGGCCGCACAAGATCGTAATAGGCAGCAGGGAAATTTAATACCGCAGCCGAATTCGCGCTGTGAATAATTGGAGGACACAAATTCGCTTTCTGTAATTGCAACAGCAGAGTATTGAATTTTCCTAATTGCTGGTCTGTCAGATCAGCATCGGGTTCGTCTGCCCGGGCAAGATGGGTGAAGATCCCATCCACCTCAATCGCGCCGTTGTTGCAAAAATCCACCAGGAAGTCGGGGACATCTCCCGGCGCCATCCCCAAACGCCCCATCCCCGTCTCGACTTTCACATGCGCTTTCAGCCCGCCTCCAACCTGTTTGGCATGAGCGACATAATCACCCGCCAATTTTGGATCATAGATGGCGACATGAATGTCATTTCGGATAGCATCCTGGATCAGGGCAGGCGGTGTATATCCCAAAACCATAATCTGGCTTTTGATCCCCGCAGAGCGGAGATTGAGCGCTTCTTCCATCCTGGCAACGCCGCACCATTGCGCACCAGCAGAAGTCGCGGCCCTTGCAGCCGCCAGCACACCGTGCCCGTATCCATTGGCTTTGATCACAGCCATAACCTGGGTGCCGGTGAGTGTCTGGATTGCTTTGACGTTATCTTTAATTGCCCCCGAATCGATTTCGAGCCATGTTGAGTATGCCTTGGTATCCATGGACTGTAGTATAGCCCGGCTTACCGCTCCTATCAAGTCTCATAAAATGAGAATTTGTCCTCTCTGCGGTATAATCTATTGACCCTGATCACACTCAGGGTTTTATGGTGACCTATAATTCGCTTATGTAAATTTGATGACAAAACGAAGATGACCTCAACAAACTTCAGCTTTGACCTGCTCACTCGGGATGGAGACGCCCGGGCCGGCATATTTCACACCCCGCATGGTGAGATACCCACGCCAATCTTTGCACCTGTCGGCACTCAGGCAACCGTCAAATCCCTGACAGGCCAACACCTCCGTGAATTGGACGCGAGACTCATCCTTGCAAACACCTACCACCTTTACCTCCGGCCGGGGGACGATTTGATTGCTGATATGGGTGGGCTTCATGCCTTCATGAACTGGGACCGGCCGATCCTGACGGATTCCGGGGGATTCCAGGTCTTTTCCCTGTCCGACACGCGCAAAATTGATGAGGATGGCGTCACCTTCAAAAGCCATATTGATGGCTCATCCCATCGTTTTACACCCGAAAAAGCGGTAAAAATTCAGGAGAACCTTGGGGCTGACATCATCATGGCATTTGATGAATGCGCTGAGCCTTATGACCTGGCCTACAATCAATCCGCCATGCAGCGAACTCATCGCTGGGCTGAACGCTGCAAGGAGGCGCAATCCCGGGATGACCAGGCGCTTTTCGGAATAGTCCAGGGCGGTGTCTTCCCCGAATTGCGAGCAACCTCCGCCCAATTTATCGCTTCCCTTGATTTTCCGGGCAATGCGATTGGCGGCCTCTCGGTGGGCGAGACCAAAGACGAAATGCATGCCATGATCAGGATCGTCAACGAGATCCTCCCCCAGGAAAAACCGCGTTACCTGATGGGGGTTGGAACCCCGCAGGACCTGGTCCAATGTATTAAACTCGGGATCGACATCTTCGATTGCGTCCTGCCCACCCGTCTCGCCCGGCATAACGCTGCAATGACGGATCATGGGCGGATGAATATGATGAACGCCCAGTATGCCCGGGATGAGAAACCCATAGATGAAGCCTGCTCCTGCTACACCTGCCAGAACCATTCCCGAGCTTACATCCGCCATTTAATTCAGGCGCGTGAAATGCTTGCAGGGACTTTACTCTCGATTCACAATATCCACACCCTCCTGGCTCTGGCGCAGCAGATCCGTCAGGCCATTCTGGAGGGGTGTTATGATAAATTTGCTGATCATTACCTCAGCGATTATTTCGAATAAAATAGGAGCAGCATAGCCATGACCATTTTCCAATCCATCATTCTCGGCATCGTCCAGGGATTGACCGAATTCCTCCCCATTTCCAGCTCCGGTCACCTTGTCATCCTTCCCTTTCTGCTCAATTGGGATCTGCCTCAAAAAGAAATGTTCATCTTTGATGTCCTGGTGCAGATTGGGACGCTTGTGGCCGTCATCTTTTATTTCCGAAAAGACCTGATCGCCATCATCGGTGATTTCTTCAAACAACTTTTCGCCGGGAAACCCTTCGCGACCCACAATGCCCGGATCGGCTGGCTGCTGATTCTCGCCACCATCCCGGCGGGTCTGGCAGGGCTTCTGCTGGGTGATGTTGTGGAGCGGGCTTTCTCTTCACCGTTAGTAACAGGGATCGCCCTTTTGATTACAGCAGTTCTGATGATTCTCGGGGAAAAGATCAGCCAGAAAATCGGTGACATCCATGATGTTACCTTCCTCACCGCCCTCGTCATGGGGATCATGCAATCCCTCGCTCTCTTTCCCGGCATCTCCCGCTCCGGTGCAACCATCTCAGGCGGGATGTTCAGACACCTCAAACGGGAATCCGCTGCAAAATTCTCCTTCCTGATGTCCATTCCGATCATGCTGGCTGCGGGCGGTCTTTCGACCTACCAGATGGTTACGGAAGTCCCGAATCTCGCTGAATTTCTTCCGGTCATGCTTGCCGGTTTTCTGACGGCCATGGTGGTGGGGTATATTGCCATTCGCTGGCTGCTCCGGTTTCTGGTCAACCACTCGCTGATTTATTTCTCCATTTACTGCGCCCTGCTCGGTGGTTTGACTCTCATCTTCTGGGCGATCTAAAATCCTGATGAAACGTTTGATATCAACCTTTGCTCTAATCTCCCTCATCCTGCTTCTTGCGTCTGCCTGCAGCGATACCCCTGCGATGGAAGCGGAGAATGGTGTGGAGGTCATCTCGCTCCAAACCTCGCCGGAATTGGAACGCTGGCTGTCAGGGGCTGCGGATTGCGCTGAAGAAGTTCAGGGTATTGGCATTGCCGCCAGCATCACACCTGGAACAGAAATTCAAATCGAAGACGCTGATCTGACCTTGCGACTGGGTGAACGACTGGAAACGGACCCCTACGTTGTCCTGCTGGGCACTGAACAAATGAGCATTGTGGGTGGGGATGATGTGCCGGTCGGAGCTCTCAGCATGGAGAGCATCCGCCTGATCTACACGGGGGAAGTGACCCATTGGGCAGACATTCCCGAAGTCCAGAACGCCGGCATCGAGATTGACCAGCCGATCCCCATTTTGAGTTATCCCGACTCCCATCAACTGGCTCAGCTTTTCCAGGAGTCTTACCTTGGGAGTAACGTGATCAAAAGCGGTATCCAGGTATTCACAACCCCGGCGTTTCTTGCGGAGTTCCTTCAGGAACACCCCTATGGAATCGGATACCTGCTTTCAAACCAGGTACCGGTGGGAATCAGAGAACTGACCGTCACGGATGATGCCCCTCCCGCCAGCCAGTATTACGTACTGGCGATCACCAGCGCAGAGCCAGAGGGAAAACTGCGCCAATTATTGCTTTGCATGCAGGAATTCGGTATCCACTCGCCATAATCCGCCTGATCGCCGCTCACTTGACATGACCTTAAGATAGGATTATATTTAGCAAACGCCTGCTCAGAAAAAGGCGATGAGAACCTTAATAAATCCTAGAAAGATGGAGTATAAGCATGTCAGAACGTTATGTGGGAACCGTCAAATGGTTCAGCGCCCCCAAAGGCTATGGTTTCATTGGTCGTGACAACGGTGAAGACGATGTCTTCGTGCACTTCTCTGCAATCCAGATGGAGGGCTACAAACGCCTGAAAGAAGGTCAGGAAGTCGAATTTTCCATAGAAGACGGTCCAAAAGGACTCCAGGCCGCCAATGTATTGCTTGCCAATGATATGGCGCCTGCGACTGAAACTGAACCAGAACAAGAACCAGAAATTGAACCAGAAGCTGAAAAAGATAATATTGAAGAGCCCGAGCCAGAGCTGTTTTTTGAAATCAGCTCAGATCTGGACTCAACCGATGAGGAACTCTAGTCATCACGATCAAAACAAGACCGGGCCACAAATGTGACCCGGTTTTTTTTATTTAATCCCGATCAGATACGAGAAAAGTTTTGTGTACTCCAGAATGGTGTATCGCCAACCCTCAGACGTCATAAACCAGGTTGAGGCCCTAAACCAGTGACCTGCAACAGGATGAACAGCGATTTCAATTTCGCTGCCTCTGAAAACATCTCTGAAGATGGTACTCGTCCGCAGACTGTGGAATGGATCTGTGATCACCATTAACTTCTGCCAGCCCTTGTTTTGGGCCAGCTCCAAAACTGCCTTTGCTTCATCATACGTGCTGTTAACCTGACTGCTGGTGAAATAGATGTCGCTACGATCAAACCCTCCCGAAATCGCCTCCTGCCGGAGGCGGGCGTTGGTCGTCCTGCTGGTATTTGTGATCACGAGCTTGTGGAAGAAATCCGACTCAGACAACACAAGCGCGTGCTCCAGTCGGTCGCCATCATCGCCGCTGAGGATCACGGCAGCATCCACCTTCTCGACCGGGTCTCCCACTATCAGAATTGCGCCGATGATAACCAACAGGATAAAAATCCCGGCAATCATCCCGGGAATCAGCAAACACCCAATCTTTTTCTTTCGTCCGGTCTGTTTTTCCAAAGTCATCTCATTCAATCTAAACCTTAAAGTCTTCCAATCGCGGATTTCATCCGATTAAGGCCGTCTTCCAGTAATAAACGCGGACAGCCAAAGTTCAAGCGAACAAAACCTCTTCCTGAAACCCCAAAATCCATGCCGTCATTCAACCCGACTCTCGCTTCGTCCAGAAAGAATTGATGAGGCGATGGATCAACGGCTAATTCACGGCAATCCAGCCAGGCCAGATACGTCCCCTCAGGCTTCCAGACTGAAATACCTGGCAGTTCTTCCTCAACAAACCTGACCAGGTAATCACGGTTGGCTTCCAGATATGCCAGCACAGACTCCAACCACGCCTGTCCATCCCGGTAGGCAGCGAGTGCGGCCTGCATCCCGATAATGTTCGGATGACCCAGGATCATTTTCATCGATTCCGCCAGCCGTGAACGCAGTTCAGAATTCTGCGCAACATAGACCGAAGTTGATAATCCTGCCAGATTGAAGGTCTTGCTGGGGGCAAAATAGGTGACAGTGATCTCGGAGATCTCAGGAGAAAGGCTGGCAACAGGGATATGCTCGCTTTCCGAAAAGATCAAATCGCCATGGATCTCATCAGAGCAGATCAGAATATCATAACGCAGACAAATTTCAGCCATTCGGAGCAGCTCATCCCGGCTGAAAACTCTCCCCACAGGATTGTGAGGATTGCAGAGTATAAAAAGCTTCACACCGGAAGCGGCCTTTGCCTCAAAATCATCAAAATCGATCTCATAACGACCAGTATTTCCATAAACCAGTTCGCTTTCAGCCGATACCCTTCCCGTTGCCCTGGCAGCTTTGAGGATTGGGGAATAGACCGGCGTTTGGATCAGGATTTTATCACCGGGTTCGGTCAGGCTGTAAATGGCATGGGTGAATCCGGTCACCACACCGGAAATAAAGCAGATCGCCTCTTCTTCCACTACCCAGTTTTGCCGGTTGGCAAGATGTTCGGCAATTGCCTTGTTCAGGCCATCAGGTGGCTTTCCATACCCAAAAATACCATGATCCACTCTGTCTCGCAGAGTGTCAATCACGGGTTCCGGGGAACGGAAATCCATATCTGCGACCCACATGGGCAATACATCTTCAGCATACCAGTTCCATTTGACACTTTCAGTGTCGCGGCGATCGATGATTTGATCAAAGTTCATGCTGTCTCCTTGAATAAAGTCTGATGAATTATAGCCCATCTGCATGGTTTGCAAAGCGAAATCCAGCGTGAAAACAAAGAATGGTATACTCAATGCCATCTGGCGAATTGGAGAACCCTCATGAAAAAGACCCTCAGGGGACTGCTTAAATTGACCCGTTTTGATGAATACGTCTACTTTGTGGTCATCACCACGCTATTTGGGGTCGCAGCAGCCAAGGGTGATTTTGACTGGCGGCTCCTGGTCCTTCTGCCCGCCAACTGGATGGCGGTGGGGTTTGCTTTCATGATCAATGACATTGAAGACGCGCCTGATGATGCCCTCTCTCCCAATAAGATCAACCGCAACCCTGTCTCCGCTGGACTAATCACACCGAAAACAGCTAGAATCTGGACATTTATCGTCGGCGTGTTTGCTGCAGCCTTGTTCGCGTTCCTGGGAACCTGGCCCTTTATCCTGGGGATCATCAGCCTGATCCTTGGATACATCTACTCCTACCGTGGAGTCAGGCTCAAAACGATCGCTTTTTTTGATGTCATTTCCCATTGTTTGATGCTGGCAGGGTTGCAGTTCCTGTGTGGCTATTTTACCTACACAACCCAATTCACCCGGAACTGGTACTGGCCTTTTTTGTTTGTGACGACCATCAGTATCTACGGTGAATTGTTTAATGAGGTCCGGGATTTCGAAGGCGACACCGCTGCCAAACTCCGGCATACGGCCATCGTCCTTGGGGACCGCGCCAGCCATGTCCTGATGTTTGTGATATTGACCCTCGGTGTGTTCTCTGGCATTGTAACTTTTTTTGTGATTAACCTGATCCCATTGTGGGTCTTCACGATTATGGCCGTCTTCGTCGCGTTGTTCACAATTCCAGTTTTACTAAAAATTCGCCAGGGGGATGGCAGTATCGCTGTCCAGGGTATGCTCCAAAAACCATTTGAACGGGCAGCAGCCCTGGCGCTAATCCTGCAATATGTCATCCCCTGGCTTGATCAGGTCTGGAATCTGGGATTATTCTAGTTAGTAAAATAAAGGTTTGTATGGGAACTCAGCACAACTTACCGCAGCTCCGCCTGGTGACATCCTCCGATTGGCAGGACTATGAACTCCTTGACACAGGCAACGGTGAAGCGCTTGAACGGGTCGGTCTTTATCAACTGATCCGTCCCGAGCCGCAGGCCATCTGGTCGAAATCTCTCCCCGAAGAAAGCTGGGACTTCGCCGATGCTGTTATGATCACCACAGGAGGGGAGGCTGGCGGCTACTGGAAAGTTAACCCATCCGTCCAACAACCCTGGCTGATCGAATACAAAGGGCTGAAATGCGAAATCCGGCTTTCGGAATCCCGCCATATCGGCGTGTTCCCGGAACAGGCAAGTCACTGGGACTGGATTGAAGAACAGATCCGATCAGCAGGACGGACGCTCAGGGTGATCAACCTGTTCGGATATACCGGAATGGCAACCGCAGCAGCTGCTCGGGCAGGGGCAGAGGTGACCCATGTGGACGCGTCGAAACACGCCGTTTCATGGGCCAGCCGCAACCTCAATCTCTCAGGCCTTGATAAAGCGTCCGTACGCTGGCTGGTGGAAGACGCCCGGAAATACCTTAAACGTGAGGCAAAACGCCAATCGTTTTATGATGGAATCATCCTCGATCCGCCAAAATTTGGCCGAGGCCCCAGTGGAAAAGTGTGGTCTTATTTTGAGGATATCGCCGGTTTGCTTAAACTCTGTCAGCGTGTCCTTACCCCCAACCCTCGTTTCATCTGTCTGACCTCTTATGCCATCCAGGCGTCTGCCCTTGTGCCCCACCAGGCATTACAGGAAATCGTTAAAGGGCTGGGCGGTGAAGTCAACAGCGGCGAGCTGGTCACGGTCGAAAAGAGCCAGGGGCGAATCCTGTCACACTCTCTCTATTCGCGCTGGTCGTCCGATTAAGAAACTGGAGTAGCTATGAGTCAAAACAATCACAAAACCTTCAGCATCATCGGCCCCGGTGTGATGGCTGAGGCAATCATCCTCGGCCTGATTGGGAAAGAAGTCATTGCAGCTGAGAATATCATCGCTGCAGGCCCCCGCCAGGAACGGCTGGATGAATTAGCAGAACATTACAAGATCACCACGCATCCAGAAAACGCAGCCGCAGCCAAAAAGGCGGATGTGGTCATCCTGTGCGTCAAGCCGCAAAAGCTGAATGACGTCTTTAAAAACCTGGTCGGAATCATCCCAGAACAGGCGCTGGTCATTTCGATTGTGGCGGGGGCAACCGTTCAATCTTTGCAGGAGGGCCTGGGGCACGCTGCGGTTGTACGGGCGATGCCCAACACGCCGGCCCAGGTCGGTGAAGGAATGACCGTTTGGACGCAAAGCCCGGAAACTTCACCTGCTCAGCACGACCTTGCTCAACAGATCCTCGGCGCGCTTGGACGGGAAATCTTCGTCAAAGAGGAAAGTTATATCGACATGGCAACTGCGGTATCCGGCACCGGCCCGGCCTACGTTTTCCTCTTTCTGGAAGCCATGATCGATGCCGGCGTCCACCTCGGTCTTCCCCGCCGGATTTCTGAAGAAATGGTTGTGCAGACCATCAAGGGCTCCATCGAGTTTTACAGCAGGAACGACTCCCACCCCGCCCGATTGCGTAACCAGGTCACCTCTCCCGGTGGGACATCCGCCACCGCCCTTTATTATCTGGAGAAAATGGGATTCCGGACTGCCCTCTCCCGCGCAGTCTGGGCAGCTTTCACCCGGTCGCAGGAACTGGGTAAAGGTCAGAAACATCAGGACCCTGAGAAGAATTAGGAACTGGATATGGATTCAGAATTATTCGATCTCTCATCACAACTGGGACAGCTTCTTATTGCGCAGGGCCTGACGGTGAGCACTGCTGAATCCTGCACAGGCGGCCTGCTCGGACATATCCTGACAGGCGTTTCCGGTTCATCCGCCTATTACCTCGGGGGTGTGATCGCCTACAGCAATGATGTCAAAGAGGCCTTACTGGGAGTCCAGCACAGCACGCTGGTCCAGTATGGCGCAGTGAGCGGCCCGACGGCAAAACAAATGGCTCTCGGCATCCGCGAGAAGATCGGCGCGGATCTCGGTCTCTCAACCACCGGGATCGCCGGACCAACCGGTGGGACGCCGACCAAACCCGTCGGCCTGGTTTATATCGGCATCAGCACCCAGGATGAGACCGCATCTTACGAATGCCATTTTGATGGAACACGCGAAGAAATAAAAGCAAACACCGTACGTGAAATTCTGAACCGACTGATTGCGCACCTCAATTAAACCTGGCCATTCTCCTGATCAGATGGTTGGGAAATTTTAAGCGTGGCTGTTAATTCATCCCTCAACAAGAGGAAATGTTACGCTTCGTCGTCAATTGGGGAAACCAGCACCCGGTCAACCCGCCGGCCATCCATATCCACCACCTCAAATGAATAGTTCTCACAGACGAACTTCGCACCGGTTTTAGGTATTCTGCCCAGCTGACTCATCACAAAACCGCTCAGGGTCTGGTACGCGGACCGGTCTTCTCCGGGCATTTCGGAGATATTCAGGATCTCCTTTAGCTCATCAATGACGATTAAGCCGTCAAACAGCCAGGACCCGTCTTCCCGTTGGAACATAAGGTAATCCTGATCAGCGCTGTCTTCAGGGATCTCACCCACGATGGCTTCAAGGATATCGTAATCAGTGACCATCCCAATAATCCCCCCATACTCGTCCACAACCATCGCAAGGTGCTCACCGCTGTTCTGGAAACTTTCGAGAGCTTTCAAAGCCGCCAGGTTTTCCGGGATATAGATTGGTTCTCTGACATAGTCCCGTAAATTGAAATCCGGATCGTCCGGTGAAGCCCCAAGGAGATCCCGGTTCTGGATATACCCAAGAACCTTGTCAAGGTCCCCATCTGCCACCGGGATCCGGGAGTGAGGAGTTTCCATAATTTGCTGCCAGATCTCATCACCAGGTGCATTGACATCAATCCAGGACATCTCCATCCTTGAGGTCATTAATGATTCAATCCGTCTATCACTTAATCGGAAAATGGAAGAGACCATATCCCTTTCATGTTCTTTAAAGATCCCTATTTCCCTTCCTTGTTCAATTAAGACTTTAATCTCTTCCTCAGTTATGATTGGTTCTTCATTGAGCCGAACTCGTAAAACCTTCATGCCGATTTCTGTTGAAAAACTTAAAATACTAACAATTGGTTTTGTAATTAGTGAAAGAAAAAGCATTGGTTTAGCTAAAGTTGAAGAGATTGCTTCCGGATTATTAAGTGCAATCCTTTTCGGTAATAATTCACCAATCACTAATGAAAAATATGTGATCAGGATGACGACCAATCCAAAAGCAAGTGAATCTGCAAAAGGAGCAAGAAATTGGACTTTACCAATCCATTTGCCTATTGGTTCAGCTAATTGAGCACCGCCGTATGCACCTGAGAATATCCCAACTAATGTAATACCAATTTGAACAGTTGATAAAAATCTATTGGGTTTATTCAACAGATCTAAGGCCGCTGATGCCCCTTTATCACCTCTACTTGCTCTTTGCTGTAACCGCGCTTTTCTTGAAGATACCAAAGCAATTTCCGCCATAGCAAAAATGGCATTGATCATGATACTAATAAATAAAACAATCAATGAAATAATCAAAATTACTCCTTTCGATCCTGGTTTGCCAAGGATAATTGGGTCATATTAATCCCAAACATAACATGCGCTGAACCAGCACCAGTTTTCCGGTAATCCCTCCCTGAAACACCAGCGATTTGACAATCGCACCCAGCGGACATCTTAATAATTCTGCAGCTTGAGTCGCCTTGTGGGCCGGACTTTCAAAGATAACCAGATCATAAGCCACCCCAGTCGCTTCCATAATTGCCAGGACTTTTCTGACTTCTGACGGAAATGCGGAAATACCGTGTTCGGTCAATGGTCCAGCTCTTTCACCATTTTCAGATATCCAGCGCCGACATACGGAACCCGTTTATTGGATTCCAGATGGAGCGCCTTCACAAGAAACCCATGCCGCTCATAAAGCTTCCGAGCTTTCTGGTTTCCGAGGGCCACCTGTAAAGTTACCTTGTTCAGTCCATGTTCTCTGGCGTGATTCTCCAACCGTTTGAGCATCAAACTGCCGACTCCCCGCCCTCTGAAACGCGGCTTGACCGCCAGATGACTTAACAAGTATTCATCCACTGACGCCTCTTTGATAAACATGAGAGGCAGACCGCGAATGACCAGCGCCAGTTTTCCCCTGAAACGATATTGCTTCAGCATGATCCTGCCCAATTTACGATCCAGCTTGCCAAGTTCCTTACCCGGACAGGTCACCATCAACCCAATCACCCGCCCCTGATATTGAACAATTTCGGTCATTTCATAGCTCATCCGATGACCGCTCATCGGGAAGATTCTGGCGATGATCTCCTTTGCGCGGGCTTTGCTTCCCAGGCCAAAGATAAACGTAGCCATATCAGGAAAGGTCGCAAAGATCAGCTCTGATGCGGCTTTTGCATCATCAGGGCTGGCAGAGCGATAGACGAGATCTTCCGACTTTATGCGTTTATTGAACACCTAATTTAAGCCTCTCAGGTCTTACGTGATCAAATGATCGGGTAGATGATCCACTTTATTCAAGTAAGACAACATGACATGACCATCATCCCTGATATCAATCCGGCTGATTCCGGTATTGTTCATCAGAAACCAGAAATGCTCGGCCCGAATATCGTAAAGCACACTCAGGATTCGGGCGAAAATTGCCCCATGCATCACAATCCCTACCCGGTCGTTGCTGCCTCCGTGCTCCGCCATTAACCGTTCCAGGATCTGCCGTGCTCTGGGTGAATAGTTTTCACGAGGTTCCTTCTCCCGGTTCCACCAACCCTCATCCGTCAGGTCTTCGGGCAAGATCAACTCAGGATAGTTCTCCTTAAAAAATGACCTTCCCTTCCCCGGCAAGCCGATCAGGGCAGTTTCACCGTCTCGTTTCTCCGCCCTGAATTCTCCCCCGGTCTCATGGACCTCAGGCCAGGCTTTCAATGGCAGGCCGGATGCTTTTGAGATCGCTGTCCCCGTTTGGACTGCGCGGGTCATCAGACTGCAATAAAGATGGGTCAACCCGAAGCCTTTTCGGTTCTGCGGATCGTCGCCATCCGATCTGTTTCTTGCCACAAATTCGGCTACTAATTTTGCCTGTTCATGCCCCAGGTCAGTGAGGGGGGGATCCACAACACGGTGGAAAAGATAATCCTCCCGTTCTAATTCATCAAGAACAACATTATTTGTGGATTGTGCATGGCGGATAAAATATAGTTCAAGCAATTTTAATTCTCCTGTAAGTGATGATGTGCTCGGATGTCATCCAGCAGAGCATCGAAGTTGACATTGGGATCGACATCCGGGCTTTGTCCGTAATGGTCTTCAAAAGCCGTTTGGCCGCTCATGGCAGCCAGGCTGGCCTGGATATTGTCCTTCATTGCAACCGGGTCATAGCCGCCTTCCAGGACAAACATGATCCGCCCCTGGCAGTATTCACCTGCAAGGTCCACGAGCCTCCGGGACACCTCAAAAATTCCCCGGGTATCCAGCGTGAGCGTCGTCAAAGGGTCAGAGAAGTGGGCGTCATAACCCGCAGAGACGAACAACATCTCCGGTCGAAAGGATGCCAGCCAGGGTGTCACAATTCGATCCAGAACTTTATTGAAGGCGGCAATTCCGGAAAATGCCGGAAGCGGGACATTGATGATCCGCCCTCTGGCATTTTCTGAAACCCTCCAATTCCCCGTCCCAGGAAAGATATCATCTTCATGAATCGAACAATAGGCCACCTCGCTCGTATCCAGAAAGATATCTTCCGTGCCATTGCCATGATGGGCGTCAAAATCAAAGATTGCCACCCGGCCCGCACCGCTCGCCACGGCATCCGCAGCAGCAATGGCGATATTATTCAATAAGCAAAAGCCCATCGAATAGCCTGGCCCAGCATGGTGGCCGGGCGGCCTCACAATCGCAAACCCGCATCCAAAACCCTCGGCTAAGATCCTCCTGCTGACAGCCAGTGTCGCGCCAACTGCGCCGAGCGCAACATCATAGCTTCCCTCAGTCACATAGGAGGGTGAAGGTTCAAACTGATGAGGGCCTAGCTTGCAGACCGCTTCCAGTTCCTCCAGCAAGGCCGGCTGGTGGATCAGGGTCACATCTGATTCGGTTGCCAGGTCAAACGCCAGCCATTGGATTTCCGGGTAAGGCGGGGTGCTTAACCAATTCCCTAGCGCCTTGATCCGCTCAGGTGATTCAGGATGGCCTCGAAATCGGTGTTCGGGGGCTGCCTGGTAGGTGCAAAATACTTTCGGTTTCATTTCGTCCATATACTCACGCAAGCCTTAGTATACCGCAAGTGGACCCAGCCTGACACTGAAAAACCTGGTGAAGAACACGCAATCAACACATCCCAATATCTACACGAAACCACTTCCCTGCCCTTGATGGTATAATCCGGTCGTTATAGTCCTACCGTAGAAAATGAGAAGATTAGTCGATGTTAGAAAAGCTGCAAGGCATTATTGAGCGTTTTGAAGAAATTGACCAGCAACTGGCTCAGGTCGGAGACGATTACACCTCCGCCATTGAACTTTCCAAAGAACGATCCGAACTGGAACCTCTCGTGTCCAAAGCACGAGCCTATCAGGATACCCTCACTAAAATAGAGGAAACCGAGTCTCTGTTGGATGCAGACGACGAAGAAATGCGCACTCTGGCTGAGATGGAACTTGGAAACCTGCGCGAGGATCAGGAAACCCTGGAGAAAGACCTCAGAAATATGCTGATCCCAAAAGATCCCCGTGATCAGCGGAACGTCATCATGGAAATCCGGGCGGGGACCGGCGGCGATGAAGCCGGCCTTTTCGCTGCGGACCTTTTCCGAATGTATTCCCGCTATGCTGAACGGAAGGGCTGGAAGACCGAAATCCTATCAATGCATGAAACCGGGATTGGCGGCATCAAAGAGGTCAGTTCTATGATCAAAGGCAAGGGGGCTTATTCCCGCCTGAAATACGAATCCGGGGTTCACCGCGTTCAGCGCGTGCCGGAGACCGAATCCCAGGGGCGGATACACACCTCAACAATCACCGTAGCCGTACTGGCGGAAGTGGATGACGTTGAGATTGAGATCCCCGATTCGGATATCAGCATTGATGTCTTCAAATCCGCAGGCGCAGGTGGACAGAACGTCCAAAAAAACTCCACCGCTGTCCGCATCACCCACCATCCCACCGGCATGGTCGTCGCCTGCCAGGATGAGCGCTCTCAGCTTCAAAACAAACTTCGTGCAATGAGTATCCTCAAGGCCCGCTTGTATGAGATCGAAGAACAAAAACAACAGAACGAAGAAGACGCCACTCGCCGGTCCCAGATCGGAAGTGGTGAGCGCTCAGAAAAGATCCGCACCTATAACTTCCCGCAAAGCCGGGTAACGGATCATCGGGTGAATATATCCTCCTATAATCTGAACGCCGTTCTGGACGGTGACTTTGATGAGTTTGTGGATGAGCTGACCCTGGTGGACGAATCCGAAAAACTCACCGCAATTGAGGAGTAACCCAATAGAGCTGCGGAAAATCCGTAAAGACCTTAGGCAATCGTTGCTGGAATATGGTGATGAAACTCCTGAAAACACCAGCCTGGTCATGCTTGCGAATGCCTTGAAAAGGCCTACAAGCTGGCTCCTGACCCATAACGACTACCAACCAACAGAAAACGAATCCCTCATCCTGCAGGAATATCTGATCCAATTCGTGCAGCGTGTTCCTCTACCCTATATCATCGGGACCTGGTCATTCTTCGGGCGCAGTTTTATTGTATCACCCGACGTCCTGATCCCCCGTCCTGAGACGGAATTACTGATCGAGAAAGCCCTCGCCCTCGCAGCGAAGATGGACAGACCGCGCATTATTGATATTGGCACAGGTTCAGGCATCATCGCCATCACACTGGGGGCAAGCCTCCCCAAAGCAACGATGGTCGCGACCGATCTCTCCTTGAAGACAATCAGGCTTGCCCGCCGGAATGCACGCCGGCATCACCAGACCCAGATCCATTTCATTCAATGCAACCTGCTCCAGGCTGTGAAATACCAATTTGATCTGATCTGTGTCAACCCGCCTTACATCCCAACAAAAACCCTGTCCGAACTGGATGTTTCCCGTTGGGAACCTCAACTAGCGCTGGATGGCGGAGATTCCGGATTAAGAACAATTGATCCCTTCCTCAGGCAGGCAAAATCCCGGTTAGCTCCGCAGGGGGCGATCCTCATCGAGATTGAGGCCACCCTAGGCGAGCCGGCACTTACTCTGGCACGCCAGGTCTTCCCGGAAGCACAGGTCACTTTACACCAGGATTTAGCGGGCAAAGACCGATTGATCGAGATCCAACAGACCTGACATCCGCCCAGGGGGATTTCAGGTTAAAATAAGAGGCGTGCCCTGCTTTGAAGGATATTCGATGCCTGAAACCAGAATTCTGTCCACAAGCGATCCGCAAGCAATCCCAGCTGCATGTGCCGTTATCCGCCGGAGTGGCCTGATCGCCTTCCCAACGGATACCATTTATGGGGTTGCAGCCTATGCCTTTGATCCCGTCGGCATCCGGGCAATCTATGCTGCCAAGCAGCGTTCAGACAACAAAGCGCTCCCGATCCTGATTGGTGACCTGTCCCAACTCAACAAGCTGGTTTCTCATCTCAGCGACCCCGCGCTCAGGATCGCTGAAGCGTTCTGGCCCGGTGCGCTCACCCTGATCCTGCCAAAAGATCCAACCCTCCCTCCTGAGTTATCCCCCTACCCGACTATTGGTATCCGGATGCCAGATCTTGCCTTCACCCTCGAACTGCTCTGGCAGACCGGCCCTCTGGCGACCACCTCTGCGAACATCTCCGATGGACAGAACCCAATCTCGGCTGAAGATGTGATGGAACAACTTGAGGGAAAGATTGACCTTATTTTGGATGGCGGAGAAACTCGCGGCTCAACGGCCTCGACTGTAGTGGACCTGACGTCTTCGGATCTCAAAATCTTAAGGGAAGGCCCAATCCGCCTGGCCGACCTCCAATCAATACTAGACAGGGATGAACAATGAGAATTGAAACGCATCACCTGAGTCTGACTTCCTTACCGCAAGAAGGGCTTATTCATCTGCAATCGCGGAAGTTCCCGAACGCCGATTTCCTGGCCCGGATTAACACCACCTGTAGCAGATCTTCATCCTCGGTAAAACTTCTCAAGACCTCCTGGCAGATCCGGCACGATGCTGAACCTGAGCTCGTTGAAATGTCGTGCGGTCCGGTCAGGATGGCGCAGTATCACCTTGATACAAACCTCGAGAATGTCAGTCTGGCTGTCAGGATCGGCCTTTCTTTGAGTGAACCTCTCGCGCTTATCAGGCTGGATCTGGTCAACCAGAGTCGAGATAGCCTGACCCTGGGCCGGTTCACTCTGCTGGACATTGAATCCGGTGCATTAAAATTAGGCGGCCCATCGGTACGGGACCCCCTCTTTTACAGCAACGGCTGGCAGTCCTGGTCCGCCACAGGCACTTATAGACAGGGTGACAAGCAGCACACCTCTATTCTCGGTAAATTCCAGAACCCGATGGTCGTTAATCCCGGGACTCCCAAACCAGCAGCCCGAAACCGCTTCTCAGGGGATATGTTCGGCGTGATTGGAGACCTGAACAGACGGGTGGGACTGGTCGCAGGATTCCTCTCCCAAAGGCACCAGTTTGGCAGCCTTGAAACCTGTTTCACCCCCTCCCTGTCCCTTGAGGTCTGGGCCAACGGTGATACCACAGAGATCCCAGCCGGAAAGACGGTCACCTCCGATTGGCTGGCGCTGAGTTTTATCGACCTTGACGCCCCAGAACCTCTCACCAAATATTTTCAGGCTGTCGCTCTGGAGCACGGCATTGCTTCTCACGAGCCAGTCCCGGTCGGCTGGTGCTCCTGGTACCATTTTTACGAGGACATCACCCAGGAGAATATCGAATCAAACCTCGATGCTGTCGTGAGTCTCAGCACAAAGCTCCCCCTGCCCCTCTTTCAGGTGGATGACGGCTATGAGACCCATCCCGGGGATTGGTACGACTTTGATCCTGCCTTCCCCAACGGACTCAAACCCATTGTGGAGAAAACCCGGACTGCCGGCCTGACCCCCGGTGTGTGGCTTGCGCCTTACATCCTTCATCCCAAAGCCGACCTGGTGAAGCAGCACCCCGAATGGTTGCTGCGGGACAGAAACGGTACACCGGTCACAGCCGGATTTGTGTGGAATAGTTTTACCCTCGCCCTTGACCTTACCAACCCGGATGCTCTGGCCTACACCTGCGATGTGATCCGCACGGCGGTTGAGGACTGGGGCTTTAAATATCTCAAACTGGACTTCCTCTACGCGGCAGCGCTGAAAGGAGTCTATCAGGACCCGACCCTCACCCGTGCTCAGGTGCTGCGAATGGGACTCGAAGCGCTTCGTGAAGCTGCCGGACCAGACGTCACCCTGCTGGCCTGCGGCTGCCCCCTGGGCTCAGCCCTGGGATTGTTCGATGCCATGCGCATCAGCGCCGACGTCAGCGGTCACTGGAAACCTCACTTCCCGCCCGTCAGCGTTTTCCTCCAAAAGGAACCCCACATGCCGTCCGCACGGAATGCGATCCGCAATATCCTCACCCGCGCCCCATTGCACAGGCACTGGTGGGTTAACGATCCTGACTGCCTGCTTGTCAGGCCCGACACCCAGCTTACCCTTGCAGAAGTTCAGACCCTGACCTCCGTAATCGGACTGACCGGGGGATCAATGCTGCTATCAGACGACCTTCCTGCCCTTCCGGAAGATCGGATAAACCTCGCTCAGATTCTCCTCCCGGTCATTGACTGCCGGGCACAGGTGATGGACCTTTTTGAAACCAATCCGCCCACCTGTCTGAAGGTGGATCTCGACGGCCCGGTTGGGGCCTGGCACCTGTTGGCGAAATTCAACTGGGAAGATAAGCCAGCGTCTCTGACCTTTTCGGCTGAGGAGTTCAACCTTCCCAAAGACCAAGCCTGGTGGCTGCGAGAATTCTGGACGGGATTGATCGGGCAAATGGGCCCGGAACCCATTACCTTTGACAACGTACCGCCGCATGGTGTGCGGGTTCTGGCTGTCAGATCAGGAGACAGAAGTCGTCCCGTATATTTGGGGAGTGATCTGCACCTGTCTCAGGGGATGGAAATCTGTCAATGGAAAGCGGACGAGGAAGAATTAACACTTGAATTCAGCCTGGGGCGAATAGCCTCAGGTCAGGTTTATCTGTACCTCCCGTGGCAGCCTGCCAGCGTCTGGTTCAAAGGACGTCCCCACGAAGCCAGCGAGCTGGGGGAAGGGATTTATTCAGTTGTGTTGGACAATCTGGAAGGGGAGCAACTGACCTTCCGAAGGTAAGGTTGCTCTTATGGTTCAAAGAGGGAATCGGTCATTACCAACTTCAAGTTGGACTCGGGCTGCCAGACCATCAATATAGATCACCAGGTTCGTTGCCCCTTCCAGCGCAGCTGAAGGGACAAGTAAGCCCACATAGCCCAGCGAACGGGCAATATCAGCCAGAGCGCGACACCGCTCAAAATCCTCCGGAGAATTGCCTTTCAGAAAGGGTTCCTCCGGATCAACCAGGGATGTGTCATTTGAAATCATATCAATGACCGGATCTAAGTCCGCTTTAATTGAGACAATTTCCCTATGAGGGTAAGCATCGATTGGGATTCTGGCCATTTCCAAGTATTTAGCATATTCCGCTCTGACACCATCGACAGTCAATCCCGTATAGAGACAGCCATAAATCCCCGGCCGGTTCCAACGCCCGGCTGCTTTGAGGATATATCCGATATGCAGTGAATGTGCACCTGGTGGGATATGCCGCCAGACGACCCCCTCAAACTTCATCCAAACGCTCCAGAGTGAATGCCAGCCAGGATCGAGATGACTTTTTCCAGTTCCCCTTTCTGGATTAGGTCAATGGGCCGCTGACCTCGCAGCAAGGGCACAGTATTATACAACCAGTGCAATTGATCGTCGTTTTCTGAAAAGATTTCATTCAGCAGCTGCGTGATTTCTCTCAGCATGCTGAGCCTTTCCCGCACATCGGGGGAAGGTGCATTTTCCAGTTTCTTATACCGGTAAAGCGACCTTTGGCTGACTCCTAAAGCGGAGGCGACCTGGGAGTTGTTCAGTCCCATTTCACGATCAGCAAGCTGAATTGTCTGCCTTGCAGCCTTCATCTCCAATTCTTTTATCGAAACACTCATAGGCACCTCTTTATTAATCTGCCAATAATAACGCCAAAATATATGTCATTATTTATGACATATTATATGACAGATTGGCTGTAAAGTAAACCTTTGATGAACGCCTTAAACAATGTTATCAGCCGGTTTCAACTTCGCTGTATCCTCAGCAACTACATCATCTGGAATTGCATCCGGGATTTCACGCTCGACATTTCGGATGTGCGGGTTGGCATAAGCGATCCCGCTCACCACCAGAACCATCAGACCGCTGCAGATGATCATTAAACCAATCCCACGCCCTGCACCAACCCCAAGTACATTTCCGATGACAGTGGATGCCAGAGGTCCGCCTTCCAGCAGAAGCGGGTTGAAGACATTGTCAGCCAGGATGCCGCTCAGAATAAAGGCTAACGGCATCATTGATTGAGAAATCATGTTGCGGGTGGCAAAAACCCGCCCCTGCACATCAGGAGCAACCTTGGCTGCGAAGATCGCCGAACTTGGCCCGGAAGCAAACGGAATAAAAAAGGTCAGGATAAACAACCCGGTACCGATATATCCTAATGAGGGTCTTAATCCGGCGACAAGATACCCCAGAGAAGCAAGAGCGATAAATCCAATGATCACTTTAATCTTATGTCGCTTAGGTCCCCCCCAAATACTGAGAAGCAGGCTGCCCAGCAACAAACCCGCCCCCATCACCGTCTGCGCAGCTCCCATTTGAGTCACGGATCCAAATGACAGAACCAGAGGCCCAATCATCACGCCTGTCAGGTTGAGGAAGAAGTTGACCACAGCATAGTAAAGCAGCAGTCCTAACAAACCACGCCGATCTGCCAGATATCGCCAGCCAAAGCCAATATCCCTTAGGATCGAGATTTGTCCAGCATCCGATCCCTCAACTTTTTCCGGTTGAGGAATCCTTACAAAGATAATTGTTGCCAGCGCAAACAGATAGGTGACGGCGTCAATGATGATGATGCCCAGCATCCCGACCGTGCCGAACAGGACCCCGGCGAGCAAGGGTGTGAGAATGCTTTCAATCGCCTGCCCCATTTGCACCATGCTGTTGGCCCGGGTGAGCTGATCCTTTGGCACAAGCATCACGATGGACGCTGAATAAGCCGGCTGCTGGAAGGATGCAAACACCGAACCAAAGAAACTGATCACATAGATCATCCAGACTTCCATCGAACC
>CAZXRL010000006.1:0-6482 GCA_964643275.1 uncultured Candidatus Brevefilum sp. | reverse complement strand
CAAACACCGAACCAAAGAAACTGATCACATAGATCATCCAGACTTCCATCGAACCGGTCAGCAGGAGGACTGCAGTCACCAAGGTGATCAGACCGGAGAGCGAATCCGAGATCAGCATGATCCGTTTCCGGTTCCAACGGTCAGAGATGGCCCCGGCTATCGGAGAAAGCAGGATTCGCGGAAGGGTACTAAACAGTGCTGTCAGGGCGAAAGGCGTTGCCTGTCCGGTTTGTTCAAAGATCCAGACGGCCAATGCAAAGCCAATCAGGCCTGACCCGATCATGGAACATAATTGTCCTGACCAGATAATGAGGAAAGTACGCATACGCTTCTTTGATTTAATCATTGTGATTCATTTTCCCTGTTTTTTCTGAAGGTCATCGCTATAGTAAAAACTTGGATAAAGATAGCAAGCCAGGCCGTAAGTCTTCACATCTTCTGCCGGATCTGTTTCCTCAGGGAGGTCACTGAATGTTTGAATGAGGTCTTTTACCTTCTTTGTAAAGTCCTCGTAGACTTCCTGTTTGATCCTTTTCTTGATGTGGTTCATGATCATTTCGTGCGGCTGGGGCTGCCCTCCCTGATCGAGGTAGGCTCTGCGTGATTGAAGGCTGCGCAAAATATCCTCTCTCAGAGATTGCAGTGCGGATTCAATCATCTGGATTATATTTTCCTGGCCGCTCTCAGATGAAAAATTCAAGAGGTCTTTGTCAATTTCGATATTTTCAACGGTCACCCAGAATAATTTCTCCATCATATTATTCACCATGCGGGTTTCCACAACCTTGATAAAGCCATGTTCTTCCAGCAGATTGAAGTGATAATACAGGCGGCTGCCGGCAAGCCCCAGCATTTCAGCGACCTGATTGACCGTTTGCGGAAACGGGTCAAGGATTTGCAGGATTTCCATCCTCAAAGGATCCGTCAAGACTTTCAGCGTCTCCAAATCCTTCACCATCAGAAGAGACTCTCGTTGATACGCCTTATCCACAAAAACCTCCTTTATCGCTAAATTATATTTTAACGATAAAAATAGTTTATCCATATTCTTAAGTATTGTCAAGGAATTAAAGAAATTAAATATCAACAAAGCGCCTGTATTGCCAGCAGGCGCTTTGTGCGTTGTCTTCTATTCTCAGGAGGTCAGCCTGGGATCATGCTTCCGGCTTTTCGATCACTTCAGTCTGCTTGCTTTTCCGCTTTGCTTTTCGTTTGCGCAGCACCTTGACCAGGAAATAAACCCCGACACCCAGCGGGATCAGGAAGGGCAGGCAGTAGATCCCGAACCAGATACCAGCATCGGCAAGAAATTGGCCGGTGTCGATCAATGCCTCAACCGCTCGTTTTGCCGTTCCCTGGGGTGCCCATCCGGCGATCTCGATGGGCTGCAAAGATTCCTTCGCAATGATTTCAACCGTAATCGCAGATAGCGCGGCTGATTCCTCCAGATATTTCATCCGGCCTTTGACGACTTCGATCTCACCGCGATAGTAGGTTAACTCGTTGAAAATGTTTAAGACATCTTCCGGTTCCTGAGCCTCTTCCATCAGGTCAACCAGTGCGGCTTCGGCAGCTTCCAGGTTGCGCAGCCGCGAACCGAGGTCAGTATACTCTGCGGTTACATCCTGTCCGGAGACGTTCTCCGAAAGGACATCCTCACGGGGATTCGGGGTAAGTTCCTTAATCTCTGTCATGATCGAATCAAGCTGCCCGGCAGGCACCCGAATGGTCACATTGGCACGGGGAACCATTCTGCCGCTGGAACTTGATGACCGGTAAACATTTGAATACACCACAAACCCGCCCGAGTCTTCCGCCAGCTGAACAACTGTATCCATTGTTGCCACGGGATCTTCAACAGCAATCTCAAGATTGGCGTTATAAATCACCATCCGCTCGATCTCGCTTGCGGAGGCACCCGTACCGCTGTCAAACCCACGCATGGAAGACCCTTCTTGATCTTCAGCCATCGCCGACTCTTCATAGGCGTAATCATATGCAGGTTCAGAAGCCGGCATTTCCATGGCAACGTTCTCAGGCGCTTTCATAGATGCACACGCCCCCGTCAGCAGCCCAACGATGAGCAAACTACTTGCAATCCAAACAATTCTCTTCTTCATCACTTCTCCTTTTTGCACAAGTTCATTCAATTGTATACTGAATAGACGCAGCTTGTAAACAAAAAGTTCCTTAGAAATCCAGACCGCTCATTCCAAGGAACTTCTTTAATTGCTGTTGGTTGGCAGATTCACCAGCCAACTTCCAGCCGCGTGGCATGTCTGTGAGGTAACCCGGCTGCAATAATCCTTTTTTGCACCTCCTCAACATCATACGCTGCGCGATGATAAACCCAGGGCTTCTCCTGGTCATCATCGTAGATGAGATAGGAAGCATTCGGATTATGGTCGCGCGGCTGGCCAACAGAGCCCGGGTTCATAATGCTCTTTCTTTCAACAATGAAGTGATCGTCCGGCTGTGCGATGTGAAGTTGAGTCGTTTCCGGCGTGCCGCCGTTCATCGTAAAGATGCTGGGGATATGGGTGTGGCCGACCAGACAGATCCGGGTATCAAACGCATCCATATTTCTCTGGGCAATCCCCAGTTCCATCACGTATTCCCAGACCGGGTTGCGCGGGCTGCCATGGGCCAGGGTGATGCCATCCACTTCAATCCTTTCAGGTAAGGCCTCAAGCCAGCGGCGATTCCGACTCGTCAGCCTTGATTCCAGCCACTCAAGCGATTTCCGCGCCTCATCATTAAAGGCCTTGATATCAATTTCACCCAGGATCGCAGCGTCATGATTACCTCTGACGCACTTTAAGTCCGGCAGAGATTTGAGTTTTTCAATACACCCATTCGGGTCAGGCCCGTATCCAACCACATCACCCAGACACCACACCCTGTCAAAGGCTTCGGCATGCTGAAGAACTGCATGAAATGCTGTCAGGTTTGCGTGAATATCTGAGATAATGAGGGTTCGCATGGGTCAGGGTATATAGAAAGTGAAGGTCCAGCCGCCCTGATCGGTCACAACGCCAGAATTTACGCCAAAAATCACATTCCAGGTGTTGCCAGGTTTGAGCGGGAAGGGATCACCGTTGGCATCAATGAATTGGATGGGTTGATTGTTGAAAGGTACCACCCAGGTCACATCAAATACCTGACCATCCCGGAAAATGATTGCCCGCCGGCCGGTGGTGTTACCCCAGATCTCCACATGATACACAGTGGAGGTAACCTCAGTGTGAGAAGCGAAGAGGATCACAACATTTGAAAAAGCCAGTTGTTCGTCGGTGTTCGCAGCCACAAGGGGAACCATCTCGATCCCGCCGCCGGAAGTATCTTCAATCCAGCGCAGGTATTTTCCGCTCTCCTCATCATAGCGCCATTCCCCCCGGTTGAGGTTGGAATAGATCACCAGCGCTTGTTCGCCGGGAACACCGCCGTCGGGGGTCGCCGGATCAAAAGCCATGCCATTGAGTTCAAACTGCCGGTTTTCAATTCCACGCTGGATCGATAATTCTGTCAGAGCGGCTGAATCGCCAAACTTACTGTAAACAACATTGCGTCCGTCGTCGCATAAGGCTGGGCAGATATTCGCAATCCCGCTGAGGGCACGCCCCCCCAGGATATCCAAAATCTTTGCATTGATTGTCTCGTAGGCCCCATAATAACCAAGGACGCCCTCATAGAGATTGACCAGGTAGGGATCAATCAACCGGCCTGAACGCACCGGGCCGATCTTCTCAGAATCCTGTCCATAATAAACACCCATAAACCGATTGGTGCCGGAGCCGATATAGTACTCAAAAACCAGGTCGGCTGCGGAAAGGCCAGCATGCGGACGTCCAGCCGCAGGATAATTCGCCACTTTAATAAACACCGGCCGCCGGTTCAGAATGTCAGGATCATCAACCAATTGTCCCGTGAGCGGGTTGACACCTTCCGGAAAGTCCGAAGGCCCAACCGGTCCAAGGGTAGGCTCCGGTGTTGGCGTTTCAGTGGGAATTTCAGTCTGGGTCATTGTCACCGTGCTGGTGGGGACAGCCGTAAGGGTTTGGGCAGCGTATGTGCCGGCTAGTTCCAGATCGGAAAGACCGGTCGGACCGCAGGCAGCCAGGATCAGGGTTAGCAAGCTAAACAGCATTAGGATCAAACTTCTTTTAATCGGTTTCATTTGTCACCTCAAGCCCAATTTTACCGCAATTCAAGGGAGTTACAGAAGTATAAAATGATAATCTATCAATTGAAATTATTTTTGTTTTCGAGGACAGATTAGGATTTTACCTGCTCAACGATATCTGCGACCATGTCAAACCGGTTAAAGGCCGGCATGAAATAAACACCCTGGAAATCCTCGCGCAACGCCTCAATCAGCTCGACTGCGATTTTCGCCCCTTCCTTGGCGGACTGATCCCCAGCAGCCGTCATCCGATCCTGGATCTGCTGGGGGATAAGAATCCCCGGCACCTCGTTATGCAGGAATCGGGCGTGCCGGTCTGTGACCAGCGGCAGGACCCCAACAATCACAGGCACCTGCAGCGGCCCGTGGTGGTCCTCATACATCCGGAGGAATTCCCTGGCGCGTTCAGGTTCAAATACCGGCTGGGTCAGGAAAAAGTCCGCCCCTGAATCAAGTTTTTTCTGAAGGATGTGAATTTCGCGTTCAGGTTTACTGGGACAAAGGTTCAACGCTGCACCCACAAAGAACGACGTTGGCTGGCCGATTTTCCCCCCGGAATGATCCACACCGGTGTTAAACCCCTCCTTGATCAGCTTGATCAAACCGGTTGGGACCAGATCATAGGAATCACTGGCGTCAGGATAATCCCCGATTGCGGTGGGATCGCCCATGACGACAAAGACATTCCGGATTTCAAGCGCATGCGCCGCCAGTAAATCGCCCTGGACACGTAGTAAATTCCTGCCCCTGGTCGGGAAGTGGAGCGTTGTTTCGACATCAAAGGTGGATTGAATCAACTGACAAACCGCCCAGGGGCTCATCCGCATCCGAGCCATCGGGCTGTCGGCCACATCAATCACATCCGCGCCAGCATCCGCCAGCAGGGACGCACCAGCGAGCAGCTTATGCGTTGACAGTCCTCGGGGAGGGTCCATCTCCACGGCAATCACAAATTCACCGGCTTCAAGCTTCTGCGCCAGTTTTGATTTCATCACGGCAGGTTCAACTTCATCAACGGTCGCGACATCCACCTCTGCAATGCCGTTCAACGGAAAATCATCCGGGGCGTTCTGAAGGGCATCCGCGATCACACGGATATGCGCAGGTGTCGTACCGCAGCAGCCGCCGATCACATTTGCCCCTGCCCGCCAAAAGGACAGCGCATAATCGTGGAAATAATCCGGCCCGGCAGGATACATGATCCGGCCGCCGACTTTTTCCGGGAAACCCGCGTTAGGCATTACGGAAAAGCGCGCGTCAGGCATGGTCCGTTTCATCATTTTCAGGATGCGCAGAAGCTGGGCTGGGCCGCCTGAGCAGTTGACTCCGATCACGTCCACACCCATCTCCGCAAACTTCTCAGCCACTTCCTGCGGCGTGTCACCCAACAGGGTCCGCCGATCACGGGTGAAGGTCATCGAAGCGATCAGAGGGATCTCCAGATCCACTTCCCGGGCAGCTCTGACCGCTTCCCGGACGGCGTAAACATCCACCATGGTTTCAATCAGGATCAGGTCTACACCGGCATCAACCAGAGCCTGAATCTGCTCCTGATAGATCTCATAAGCTTCCTCGGTCTGAATCCGGCCAAATGGCGCCAGCGGGACTCCCAATGGCCCGACATCTCCTGCGATCAACACGTCTTTGAAGGAAGCTTCCACAACCCTGCGCGCCAGATTGACAGCCGCCGCGTTCACTTCGCTCACCCGGTCATCCAGACCATGCCGTTCAAGCTTGGTGCGGTTTGCGCCAAAAGTGTTGGTTTTGATGATCTCAGCGCCAGCCTGAATATAGTCCCGGTGGATCTCACCGACAGCTGCCGGATCGAGTAAATTGAGTTCGTCGAAACAGGCGTCAATTTCAATCCCGCGCTCGTGCAGCAGCGTGCCCATTGCTCCATCCACGACAATCGGTCGCTCGGAGTGACTTAATCTCTGAATGAATTTCCGCTCATCTTTACGCATATTCGCCTTTCTTACTTCTTCCTACGCATTCATCAGTTGCTCAACGCGGCTCGTGCCAACGTTGAAATAGGTCGCATCCGGGTGGTGGACGATCAGCAGGTGACCCCGATCTGGGCCGACGCCCTGGCCGACCGGCTGCTGGCGCTGGCGCTGCGGCCCGAGGCGAGCGGCCTGTTCCACGCCGTAACGCCCGGCGCGAGCTGGTTCGAGGTGGCTGAGGCCGCGCTTGAGACCCTGGCCAAAGCGGGCGGACCGCATCGCGCGCCTGAGCCGGTCCCGAGCGCGGCGTTTTCACGCCCGGCGCCGCGCCCGTCTGATTCCCGGCTCGCCGGCGC
>CAZXRL010000005.1:0-32020 GCA_964643275.1 uncultured Candidatus Brevefilum sp. | reverse complement strand
TTTAGCTAAACTGTACTAATGATCGAGGGCTTCACCACGTGATGTGGAGAACTCGATGCTTTTTCGCCTCAATAAGTTGTCGTTACTATTCTAAGGTAATATTAATAATTTATGTGAAAATGTCCCTTGGTGATTTGAGCGGTGAGGACACACCCGGTAACATACCGAACCCGGTCGTTAAGCTCGCCAGCGCTGATGGTACTTGGGGGGAAGCCCCCTGGGAGAGTAAGTCATTGCCAAGGGACTTTTTTCATTAAGGCAGAGCATTGTCTGAGCAGCCGACAAGTCCCGTAATCATCCCTGCAAGTTCTTCTAAATTCGAGTATAATAATTCCGGTGTGCTCCCCATTAGGTCTGGCGCGCCCATCTGCCTTGGGAACGTAACAAGGTTGGTGCGAAAAATCTCGCTTCCCAGCCCGTGTTGGTTCCATTAATCTCCTCTTGGAAGGGAGGTGAGGGTTTTGGCTCGTGTGGAGTTACGTTCAAATGAATCACAGGAACAACTTCTCCGACGGTTTCGCAAGCAGGTTGTAAAAGGCGGCGTACTTAGTACAATCCGCCGAAAACGCTGGTTCATTTCCAAAAGTGAACTTCGGCGAATTGAGAAAAAGAAAGCAATCCGGCGTTCTCGACGACAAGATTGATCTTGTCCTCGAAAATCATGGATTAAGGTTATGGAGGTTTTATGGCTAAAGAAGACGATAAACTGACGGTTGAAGGTACAGTAATAGAAGCTTTACCCGGGACTCAGTTCAAAGTTGAGCTGGAGAATGGGAGTGAGATTCTGGCTTATCTCTCCGGGAAAATGCGGCGGCATTACATCCGTATTCTCTTGGGAGACAGAGTCAGACTGGAGGTCTCTCCTTATGACCTGACCCGTGGCCGCATCGTTTATCGTTATCGTCGCCATTCCGCTTCCCCCAATGCTTCATGAAGTTTTAATCTTGTTTTCAAAACCTGACCCCCGGATTTCCGGGGGTTTTTTCTTGACTGGCTCAAAATGCAGACAATAGCATGGGGAGCTGATCATCAAAAATGACGAGATGATGTACGCTGATTAAGGGTAAAATGACGTCATGATTGCAGCGCTGTCCACTCCGATTACAAATTCAAACCATATCCGGCAACTGGATGTCTCCCGTGATCTGGAAACGGTCGCTGATCTGATTGAAGGGTGCTTTCCGATCCACCTTGACCCGGATGGGCAGGTCTATGTCAGAGAGATGCGCGAAGCAGCCAGGGATATGCGCTATCTGCGCTGGTTCACGCCTCTGGCAGAATTGGGGAGGTCCTGGGCTACAGGGTTTGTGTGGGAAGAATCGGACCGAATTGTGGGAATTCTGAGTCTGATCCCTTTCCAGCAGTCAGGGCAATCCATTCATTTGATCGCAAATGTTGCCGTCCATCCTGACTACCGGCGGCGTGGGATTGCCCGAGCGCTAACAAGCCACGCGCTGGGCCACCTTCGCCGGCGAAACGAACCCCGTGTCTGGCTGCAGGTTCGGGATGATAATCCTGCCGCCCTGGCACTCTATCAAGCCCTTGGATTCAAAGAGCAGTTCAGGCGAACGACCTGGCGGATCAAACCCTCTGATTTAAAGTTTGGTGACTGCCGGAACTCCTCCTCTGTTTCGGTCAGGAGGCGCAAAAATGAAGACTGGCCGGATCAAAAGGTCTGGCTGCAGGAAACTTATCCTTTTGAGATGCGCTGGAACCTTCCGGTGGACTTTAACAATTTTGAGACTGGAAAGATGCAGCGCATGTTCAATCTGCTGGGCGGCACCAGCCTGCGCCATTGGACAGTCGCGCATAATGGAGAGGTGCAAGGGGTGATGACCTGGCAAAAGACGGATTCGTACGCTCACAATCTTTGGTTTGCTTTTGAGAAAGAAAATGAGGTAAATTTGATACCTGGTGCTGTCTTCCAGATCTTCCGGAAATTATCATCCCGTCATCCGCTTTCCATTGATTATCCATATGATCGTTGTGCTTTGGTCTTTAAGGACCTGGGGTTTAAGTATTTCAGGACGCTGGTCTGGATGGCGTGTAAGTTATAGCATCCAAAAAAGCGACCCTGAGGTCGCTTGTAGGCATTATCCTCCGGAAGCTGGGGGGTGTGAGCACCATCCGTCTGATTCCGGATTATTGTTATTAACTGCGGAACGGATTAAAGCTCCTCATCAAGGACAAGGTCTACCAGGTCGAGAAATTCCTGCCATTCTTCCTTGAAGAAGTGGAGGGTGACATTGTTCAATTCGAGATGATAGGTGGTCTCGCCATCGGGTTCTTCGGCCTTCCAGGCCAGGAAGTTATCGGTTTCCGCAATAGTCGTGGTTTTGGGTTCGTTTGAATCGTCCATGAAAAGCTCCTTTTAAGAGAAATTTATTGTTTTGATCGGAATTATTTATATCACATCTGCGCGGGTTCTGGTAAGTGGAATATCGATTGGGTCATGCCTGTCAGGTGCAGGTTGGTATCTTTGCGAAGGAAGCTCTGTCATTTATCCGGGGTCTGTTCAGAACGCTTTGCTTTTTTTGAAGTTCTGGACCTGATTGTCTTCCACATTTTGGTGAACCACTGCTTGATGGAAGCCCAAAGTTTTTCCAACATCTTGACCCATTTCGCTTTTTTAACCGGCTCATCAAGATCTAATTCTTCCCAGGGATCCCGATCGCCCAACTTCTTAATGACGTAATTAAGCATCAACTTGAGGCTCGCCATCACAGGGGCCGCAATGATGATCCCGATGACCCCAAAAAGCTGGACGCCGATCAGCGCGCCCATCAAGACCAGCGCGGGGTGGACCTTCAAATTGTCCGCCATGACCTTTGTCCGGATGATGTTGTCGATGATATTATTAAAAACCATCGAGACAGCCAGCACGATGACCATATAGACGCCTGAGGGGAGGTTAAAGGGGATATTTGGCTGGAACAGGGCAACCAGCCCGAAGGAGATCCAGGTGATCCACGCACCCACATAGGGGATCAGCTGGCCCAGCGCAGCGATGACGGCCAAGCCGAGGAAAAATTGCACGCCCAGACCTCCCAAAAGAATAATGTAAATGACCAGAGAGATCATGACAACCAGGATCTCACCTCGAATGAAGGCGTTCCAGATCCGGTTCAGTTCATCGCTGATGCGTTCAAAGTCGTGGGTGTATCCGGGAATTTTTATATTGAGGACCTGGCTTTGAATGCCCGTAGATTCGGCGAGGAGAAAGTATGAGACCAGCAGGATCAAAATGAAGAATGTAATAAAGGTGGCAGCACCGGACGCAATAGAGCTGGCGAAGGACCCCACCTGGCCCAGCAACGGCTGGATCAGACCAACAAATTCATTGGCAATACTCTCCCAGTTGAGACCTTCCAGGGTGAAATAGAAAGGACCGATTTCAAAGGACTGACTGGTTATTTCTTCAACCAGACTGGGCAGCTGGTCGATGTTGGTATTGATGAATCGGATTAGATTCTGGATCTGCTCTGTGAGGGCAAGGCCGCCCCAGGTGATCAATCCCAGAAACACCAGGACAATGACGATGTAAATGATCGTAACTGAAATCCGCCAGGGGATTTTGATTTTTTCCTGGAAGAAGTTTGCCAGAGGCCGGATGAGGTAGGCCAGGATGACGGCTGTTATGATTGGGCCGAGAAAATTCTGGAACTGAACCAGAATCCAGACTGTCAGGGCAACCAGGGCCAAACCGGCTACCAGTTTGGTGGTCCAGCCCCAACGGGGAGATTTCTGGTCGGATGGCTCTATATTTGGGCTCTTGTTCGTTTCCGTCATTTTAATTGTCTTTCGATTTATTTTTTGATTATTTCATTCTTATTATACATTACAGGATGTGGTAGGTGTTATTTTGAAAGTCTTGCTGTCAATCTGAGATTGCTTCCTCCGCCAGCGGCTCCGTCGCAATCCCGAAATTATGTGCTGAAACCATAAAAATATTTTATACTGGGTTATATTGACCAACCTAATCCCACGAAGGAGTTTTCTTCATGCCAAAAATTGTCTTTTTAGGTGCCGGAAGCACTGTTTTCGCCAGAAATTTACTTGGGGATATCCTGAGCTACCCTGAGCTGGCGGATGCCACCATTGCTCTTTATGATATTGATGCGGAGCGGCTGGAAACAACTCGCTTGGTGGGGGAACGGCTGGCAAGCGCGGTTGGCGCACACCCAAAGATTGAAGCGTATCTCGACCGCAAAGCCGCGCTGGATGGTGCAGATTATGCGATTGGAATGTTTCAGGTGGGCGGCTATGACCCTGCAACGATTACCGACTTCGAAGTGCCGAAGCGGTTTGGCCTGCGCCAGACGATCGCTGACACGCTCGGTATTGGCGGGATCATGCGCGGACTGCGCACCATTCCGGTTTATCTGGAGATGTGCGGGGATATGGAAGCTGTCTGTCCGGGGGTCTTTCTCTTGAATTATGTCAACCCGATGGCGATGGTCACCTGGGCCATTAACCGTGCGACCTCGATAAAAACGGTGGGATTGTGTCATTCTGTCCAGGGAACGGCTGAACAGCTCGCGGAATTGATTGGTGTACCGGGTGTACCGGTGGCGGAAATCAATTATATCTGCGCAGGGATCAACCACATGGCTTTTTATCTGACCTTTGAACGGGATGGGGTCGACCTGTATCCGGCCATCCAAAAGGTCATTGACGAGGGCAGGGTGCCGGACTGGAACAGGGTGCGTTTTGAAATGTTCAAACGGCTGGGTTATTTTGTCACTGAATCAAGCGAACATTTTGCTGAATACACACCCTGGTTTATCAAGCGCGACCGGCCAGACCTAATTGATGCGTATAACATCCCTCTGGATGAGTACCTCCGCCGCTGTGAGGTCCAGATTGCCGGCTGGGAGAGTATGAAAGACCTGATTGAAAACCCGGAAGCACCGGTGGATTGGGCGGCGGTTGAGGAAACCCTCAGGGAAGCCGGCGCGAACGACTTCGATCTGCAATTCATCGGCAGGATGGCAACAGAATTTAATACGGTAGCACCTTCCCATGAATACGGTGCCCAGATTATTCATGCCATGGAAACCGGACAGCCAAAGGTCGTTTACGGTAATGTAATGAACGAAGGATTGATTGACAACCTGCCGAGCGAATCCTGTGTGGAGGTACCCTGTCTGGTGGATAAGAACGGACTTCAGCCGACCCGGATTGGGAGCCTGCCGCCGCACCTGGCTGCCCTGATGCAGACGAACATCAATGTCCAGGCGCTGACGGTTGAAGCGGCTTTGACCCGTAAGAGGGAGCATATCTATCACGCAGCCATGTTTGATCCGCATACTGCAGCGGAGTTGGATCTGGGGCAAATCTGGGAACTGGTAGATGCGATGATGGATGCTCATGGGGATTGGCTGCCGCCGTTCGGCTAACCATTGGAGGCTGGTTGCATGATAAAATAGGGTCATCTCAAACACCAATCAGGAGAAAGACAATGGCAAACGAAAATAAAACAGTATTTAACTGGCAATTGTATCTGGGGATTGTCCTGGTCGTGACGGGGGGGCTCTTCCTTGCGGATCAGCTGCTTCCCATCCGGATCATGAGCTATTTCTGGCCGCTGTTGATTGTGTTATTCGGCTTGACCTTTTTTGTCGCGCTGCTTTTTGCGAGAAAGCGCGGCGCCGGGTTGGCTATCCCGGGCACAGTGATCACAACCACCGGCATCCTGCTTTTTGTTCAAAACACCTTTGGTCTGTGGGTGACCTGGACCTATGCCTGGGCGCTGTTGATCAGCGCAACCGGGTTGGGAATGTTGTTCATGAATATCTATCTTAAACGGATAGGTTTACGGCGGGTGGCCGGCCTTCTGATCGGGATTGGCCTGACGCTGTTTGTGGTCTTCGGCGTATTCTTTGAGACGATCCTGAACATTGCGGGCACGGGTATTTACAGCGGTGTTTTTTTAGGGGCAGGGTTGGTGCTGCTAGGGTTGTTTGTGGTCTTCAGCCGACCGTTATTTTCCCGGGCAAGCAAACAGGCTGAGCAAAAAGCTGAGTCTGAAGCCGAGACAGTGGATGCTGCTTTTGAGGACGTTGACGAGCGACCTGAACCCGGCATGCAGTCTGCGCAGCCCCTGCCCGAGGATGCTGACTTTTCAAGACTCCAATTCAAAAGTGTGGGCGAGGTTTTCCTTACCCAGGGGGAATCCTGCGACCTGAAAATGGAAGGCAGTGAGGACCTGCTTAAAAAAGTGAGAGTCGAAGTTCGTGATGATGAACTCTCGATCACGTACACATCGGATATTGGTGATTGGACAGGGTTACAGTGGATTAATGATGAACAACGCCTTCGCTATTATGTGACCATGAAAAAGGTTGAGGGGCTTCATCTGGCAGGCGCCGGCAGTTTGATAGCGGAGGGCATAAAGGGTGAGAGTCTCCATCTGGCGCACAGCGGGGCGGGCATCCTGACCGTGAATGACATGGAATATCAGGAGCTTGACACGACCCTGGGCGGTCTGGGTGAGATCAGGCTTTCCGGAAAGGTGCAAAGACAAGCGGTGGATCTGAGCGGCGCGGGCAGTTATCACGCGCTCGAATTGCAGAGTCAGGACGCCTCAGTTCTGATCTCAGGTGCGGGTTCAGCTCGGGTCTGGGCGGTGGAGAAATTACAAGCCAAAGTATCCGGTGCGGGTAGTATCAAATATAAGGGCGACCCGGAGCTTGATTCGTCGAATACTGGATTGGGCAGCATTACTCGCCTGTAGTGCGGGGAGTTTCACCCTGATGATCTATACCCTGACCCCCAACCCCAGCATAGACCGTTCGCTTACGCTGCCGGAGATCCGGTTCAACTCTGTTTTGCGCAGCCAGCAGGTTCGGCTTGATTGGGGCGGGAAGGGGTTCAATGTATCCCGCGCCCTGGCTCAGTTTGGTATTGAGTCGGTCGCCATGGGCTGGGTGGGTGGTGGTTCAGGCAAGATGCTGGCGGATGGATTGCAGGGGTTGGGCATCCAGACGGATTTTGTCTGGGTGGATGAGGAAACCCGCACAAATACGATGATCATTGAGGAGGAGGGGGACTGGCATATCAAAGTCAATGAACCCGGGCCGCCGATCTCAGCGGAGAGTGTGGAACAGCTCTTTTTGAAGGCTGAAGGGTCTGCCAAGAAGGGCGATCTCTGGGTACTCTCAGGCAGCCTTCCACCGGATGTCTCTGAGGAATTCTATGCGGATTTGATCCACCTGTTCAACTCCCGCGGGGTGAAGGTGTATCTGGATGCCAGCGGGAACCCGTTACGTTACGGGTGCCAGGCTGCCCCTTATCTGGTCAAACCCAATGTCCCCGAAGCGTCACGTGTCGTTGGTTTTGAAATTATGGACGAAGAGGATGCCAAGCGAGCTGCGCTGCCCTTCCTTCGGATGGGCGTGGAATACTTTGCCCTCACCATGGGCGCGATGGGATTGTTGTTGACGAGTCAGCGCGAGATGGTCTATGCCAAGCCGCCTAAAACCGCAGTGCATAACGCTGCCGGGTCTGGGGACAGCGTCATGGCAGCGATCATCTACGGGCAAATGAAAGGAATGCCGCTGGTGGAAATCGCTCAATGGGCGGTTGCGACGGGGGCTGCTGCAGTGGAAACAATCGGCGTCAGCGAATTTACTGTTGAGCGGATCAAAGAGATCCTGCCGACTGTGGAGTCCAAGATCATCAATGTGATGTAGTTGTGAGTGTGCCAGAAAACCGATAACCGTTTGGGCGCTCAGGCGGTTTTTGCTATTTATTTAGTTTATTCTAAATGGGAGTCAGTGGGTTCAGATCACAATCATCCCGCCGGGTCCCTGACGGCGTTTGAAAGTGGGCAGTGTTTCATCCACACCATCCTCCGCAGCCTCGGACAGGATCTGGTCTACGATATTAATCTCTTCCCGGGCAGCTTTGAATGATTCCAGCTCTTCCAGGCGGTTGATCAGTGAACGGTAATCCTGCATGGACAGGATCACACCAATCCGGTTACCTTCTTTGTCGACCAGGTATTTTTCGTTCAAGGTCTGGTTATTCATAAGCCCAATCTGGTATCTTAGGGTCCAGTGTGTCTTTGAGACCTTTATTTTACCCTCGAATTCCGACTGCGGATTTATTGAAAGGGTGAGGCCCTTCCCCTGCATAGCGTGGGTGAAAAACTCCCCGGGAGAAATCTGCCGGGGAGTTGGACGTTTCGCATAGTGGAAATCAGGAAAGCCCCAGGATCTTTTCAGTCTCCAGATCGATATCGATATCATAGTATGCAGGCCGGGTCGGCAGGCCGGGCATCGTACTCATTGTGCCCAGCAGCGGGTAGAGAAAACCTGCTCCAATCGAGGCGTTCACCGCCCGGATGGGTATCCGGTATCCCTTTGGTCGTCCTTTGAGCGCAGGATCGTGGCTCAGGCTGAGATGGGTCTTTGCCATGCAGATCGGCAGGTTGTCGTAGCCGAGGCGGGTGTATTCCGCAATTTGCTGTTCTGCCTTTTCGGAGTAATCAACACCTTCCGCGCCATAGATCTTCGTGGCAATTATTTCGATCTTCTCTTTGATGGGCAAATCCAGCGGGTAGAGGAATTTGAATTTCGATTGACCTTCTGCTGCTTTGATGACGGCTTTGCCCAGGTCGATGGCGCCTTGGCCGCCCTCTTCCCAGTGGTTGGTGACGACCGCATCGGTCACTTTCCCGCTCTCCAGGCACTTCTTACGTACCAGCTCAAGTTCTGCGTCGCTGTCGGTATGGAAGCGGTTGATGGCGACCACAACGGAAACGCCATAGTGATTTGCATTTTCGATGTGCGCCATCAGGTTTTCCATGCCTTTTTCAACCAGGCCGAGATCTTCCTGGATATATTCGGGCGCCAGGGGTGAGCCGGCGACGACCTTTGGGCCACCGCCATGCATCTTGAGGGCGCGGATCGTGGCGACCAGCACGACCACGTCCGGGATGTTGCCTGAGTAGCGGCATTTGATGTCGAAGAATTTCTCCATCCCCATGTCGGAGCCGAATCCGGATTCCGTGATGACATAGTCCGAGAGCTTCAATCCGATCCTGTCCGCCATGATGGAACTGTTGCCATGGGCGATGTTGGCAAAGGGCCCGGCATGCACGAAGACCGGTGTACCTTCCAGGGTTTGCATCAGCGTGGGTTTGAGGGTGTCCTTCATCAGGACGGTGGCTGCACCGGCGACGCCGACATCTTCCACGGTGACGGGGTTGCCCGCAGTGTCCAAAGCCAGGACGATCCTTCCGATCCGTTCACGCATGTCCTGTAAACTGGTGGCGAGGGCCAAGACGGCCATCAATTCGCTGGCGACGGTGATGTAAAAGGCTGTCTGGAGGTTGAAATTCTTCTCAGAAGGGCCCTGGCCGACGGTGATGCCGCGCAGCATGCGGTCGTTGGTATCGGTTGCCCTGCGCCAGGTGAGCGTGTCCCGGTCAACGTTCAAGCGTGCGAAGCGGCGGCGTTCCTCTTCTGTGAGGTCATTGGGATCGGTTTTGTTGATCCCCAGGTTTTTCAGCCTGCCCATCATGCAGATTCCGAATTCCCTGTTGCCCTCTTCATCGGGAGGGCATAAGCGGTCAAACAGAGCTTCATCGCTTTGATAAGATTCGTGGTACATGCGAGTCTCTATCGCGGCCGCGATCAGGTTGTTCGCCGCTGTAATGGCATGGATATCGCCGGTCAGATGCAGGTTGAATTCCTCCATGGGAATCACCTGGCTGTATCCGCCGCCGGCCGCGCCGCCCTTGATCCCGAAGGTCGGTCCCTGGCTGGGCTGGCGGATGGCTGTGATGACGCGTTTACCCAGGTGTGCGCCCAGTGCCTGGCTGAGGCCGACGGTCGTGGTCGTCTTGCCTTCGCCGAGGGGCGTGGGTGTGATCGCGGTCACGTCAATATATTTACCGTCCGGAACATCCCCCAGCCGGTCAAGGACAGCCGGGCTGACTTTAGCGATGTATTTTCCGTAAGGCGCAAATTCATCCGGCAGTAAACCGAGGTCCTCAGCGACCTGAGTGATTGGTTTGAGCTCGGCTTCCTGTGCAATGATAATATCTTTGGGAACAGGAGTCCTGCGATTCAGTTTTGTGGGGGTGAGGGGTGTGGTTGGTTTCTGGTTGGCTTTACTGGCCATACGGTGAGTTTCCTTTCCTGTTGGTTTTAATAAAGGACTGCGAGGAGGAGATTCGCAGCTTTTCGCACCCTCTCATTATGATTTGAAAGGGCTTAAAAATCAAGAAGGGTGGGCAGGAAGCCCACCCTCCAGATTGTAATTAGGGTTTTCGCTGATGGAGAAGAATAGGGTTGAGAGTTAGTATGTCCCTTTATATCGCACCAGCCACAGGCCTGTGCCTTCCGATTCTTTGATCGGGTAAAAGGGCTCATCACTGATTTCGGATTCAACGAAGTAACTGGCTGTGGTGACGATCTGGACCCAGGTGTGGCCATTTTTGAGGGCGACCGGGCTGCCGTCCGCGTTGACAAACCGCATTGGCCTCAGGAGCCCCGTTTGCTGTTCATAGTCACCGAACTGGCTGGTCCAGAAGATCTCGTGGATCTCCCCATCCCGGAAGAGCAGGGCTTTCATGGGGGGGATATTGGTCAGTTGAATGTCGATTAATGTCGGCGCAAGGAAATCATGCTGGGCGAAGATCACGATCACGTTTTCGCGGCTGACGGGTTTGCCCGTCAACCGGTCGGTGGCCATCACAAATTCGCCGCTGCCGTCGGTTTTGATGTCATAGCGCACATAACCGCCCAGTGCAGCGTCATACTGCCACTGGATCTGATTGAGATTGCTGTAAAAAACCCAGGCCCGGTCCGCAGTCCGGCCGCCTTCGGGCGGTTCAGGAGAGAACATCATCCCTTCCAGGTTGAAATTTGAACCCGGATAACGATCTGCCCGGGATTGCGCAATCTGGGTGAGTTTTTCAACATCGATTAGGTGGCCATTGATATCATCCGAATCTGACCCGAAGATATTGGTGAATTCGCTCAGGTTCTGGGCGACTCCGCTGTAAGCGGAAGCCATCACTAAAAAGCCGGAATAGATCGAGCGGATGTCCTCATAAGGCAGCCTGCCGGATCGGATCGGGCCGATGCTCAGGGATTGGGAGGCTGTTGCTGCACCGCCATCAGTTGTTCCCTCAGCATTGTCATCTCCACCGCTGCCTGTCAAACCATCGCTTGAACTGACTCCACCTCCGGCCTGTCCTTCGGCCTGCCCGCTGACGACTTGCGGGTATCCACCGTAGAAGAGTGCTAGGAAACGCGTCATCCCCTCGCCGATGGCAAGTTCAAAGACGATCGGGCTGGTGTTGATTCCCGACTGGGGTCGGGCGGAAGCAGGAAAGTTGGAGATGGAAATTAAAGCAGGCGGCAGCTTCAGGATTTCCGGGTCGGCCACCGGCAGGCCGGTCAGGGGATTGATGTTTTCCGGGAAGTCTGTTGGGCCATAGGTCCCGGCAGTGAAGGATTCTTCTTCTTCTTCTTCTTCTTCTTCAGGTTGATTTTCTTCGGTTTCCTCAACTGCCTCAGCAGGCATTTCGGTCACTTCAGGTATTATTTCGGGTGTGGGGGTCACGCCAGGTTGAGAGGTTTGCTCTGCAGTCCGGGCGGCTGGTTCTGGTTCCGATGCGGTCTGCGCCGGGATCGGCAGCTCACACGCCGTGAGGACCAGGGACAGGATTACGAGTAAACTGATTAGTAAGAGTATTTTCTGTTTCATAGGTTTTCTTTCAACAAATAAAGGGTTACATGTAAATTGATTGTGAATCTTATTATACCCGCACAGAATCTCAGGGTTAGACGAAATGCTGTCAATATGCTATCATGGGAAAAGCAAAGGGTTTTTGTCAGAAGGTGGTAATCATGGGACAAAATCAACGAAAATCGGGTCAGAATCCTGCTCTGCATTTCACGTCCGGGCTGCGCTCTGGGGAACGCTTACCGTTGCGGGGAAGGTCCTGCATCATTGGACGGGATGAATCTGCTGATATTTTGCTTGATTCACCTACTGTCTCACGGCAGCATGCCGAGATTATCAAGGATGGGGGGTACTGGTATCTGGTGGACCTGTTCAGTCGGAATGGGGTCAGCAGGAATATGGCCCGAGTGCATCCCGGAGAGCGGATTCCCCTGCAGGACCGGGATGAAATCCAGATCGGGAGTGTGAGCGTGTTCATGTTCCTGGACCCGGAATCGACCGTGCACGAATCGCAGCTTCGAATGATGACACCGGGTTTATGGCTGGACGAGCCCAACCGGGAGGTGAATGTGGATGATATGCGGCTTGACCCGCCCCTGACGCATCAGCAGTTTGACCTGCTGATGGTCCTGTTTCACAAGCGGGGAGGCGTGGTGACGAATGAGGAGATTGCGGCGGTCTTGTGGCCGGAGGCGGCAGGCGGGGTGGAACGCGCCGCGATCGATAACGCCGTCAGCAGGCTGCGGGCGCGGCTGGATGAATTTCATGTAGATCATGAATTTATTGAAACGGTTAGAGGGGTGGGGAAGAGGTTTGTCCAGGGGCCAGCCCATTAAGTTTCGTTTCCACTGTGAAAACATTGAACCTCTCTCTGGGGAGTAGGGGAATGCATATCCCCCATGAATTAAGGTAGAATCCCCTCTGGATTATGATGAAAAAAAGAAATCTATACCTTGCATTGCTTGCGTTCACTGCCCTTCTGCTCCTCAGTGGATGCGTGAACGTTGTTCAGGAGATGACGGTCCGTGAGGACGGCTCAGGCTCCCTGCAGTTCGCGGTGGGGGTCGAGGCAGCATCCTATTTCCTTGTGATGGAGCAGATCCCCGATGGCTTTGCCGTGGACGACCTGCTTTCTGTCCTCCTGCTAAATGAGAACGTGCGGGAGATCAGCCGAGATCAGTACCAGTCGGGCGGCCGTATTTGGGACACTGTCACGCTGGAAGTTGACGATTTTGCTACGCTGTTTGAGGCCGAACGGCGGTTAGGGCCGATGCGGATCAAGGTCGACAGGGAGGAAGATGTTTACACCTTCCAGACTGTCATCAACCTGGCAACATCGAATCTGACAATCCCGGGTATCAATCTGCTGGACCTCAGCAGCTCTTCCTATACCGTCAGGCTGATCACGCCTCAGATCGTATCCACCAATGGCCTTCAGACGGAAGCCGGCATCAGTGTCTGGGATGTCCCGCTGAGCGACCTGCTGCAGGGCGGGAGCCGGGTCAATTTGCGGGCTGATTACACGCTGGAACCTTATGAAGGCACCTTCATCCCCTGGGAAACGTTTTTCGGATACGTTGAGACCGGTTTTCTTGTTGCCGGGATACTTATCATCCTGATCGTAATCGTGGTGAACACCCGGCGCAAAAAAGAGGAAGCGCAGAAAATAAAATTCTGATTCCTTTTTCAGCTTTACCGGATCTCGCCTGGTGAGATCGTTTTCAATGCGAAATTCTGAGATCGCCACGGCACGCCCTGCGGGCGTTCACGATGACATACGGTCTTGTCATTGCGACGGAGCCGCAGGCGGAGGAAGCAATCTCAGATAGGCATTGATCATTGAGTTCTCCTCCCTCTTTAACCTGTCTTAACCCGATAACCTGAGCTCGCCGCGTCACACCTTCATGGGTGTTCCTTGCGATGACAGAATCGTGTGTCACTGCGAGAAGGCCGTCAGGCCGCCGAAGCAGTCTCAGAATGGTAAAGTTGCCCACCCTGGCGAGATCGGTTTCCATACGAAATCCAGAGCTCACCACTTCATGCCCTGCGGGCGTTCGCGATAACAAACAGTCCTGTCATTGCGACGGAGCCGCAGGCGGAGGAAGCAATCTCAGATTAGCGTTGATTATTGATGGCCCCACCCTGGTGGGTTTGGTTTCAACGCGAAATTCGATTACTCTTCATCCGCAATCCATTTATGCGCACCGCAGGACCAGGTCCATCCCTCAACTTTCGGACCGGTATATCGCAGGCATTTATTGGCGCAGTCATAAGACCATAAGTGTGTATCCGGGCCTACATAGATGTGGCATTTTGTGCTGCAGTCCCAGGTGTAGTTGGGATCCAGGTAATCCCAGCAGTTCGTATTGCAGTTCCAGCGCCAGAGGTTGGAATCAGACCCGACATAGACACTGCACTTGGCATCGCAGTCATAGGTCCAGTTCGGGTTGGAGCTGACCCAGCAATCTGTCGCGCAATCGTAGGACCAGGTTCCCTCACGATAATCAAAACACTGGTTCTCACAATTCCAGGAATAATTGTTTTTCATCTCACCGACGTAATTCCAGCAGCCCCTGGCGTCATCCCACACATAATTAGAGTCCTCTTCGATTTCGTTGACATTTGGGGTGGGCTGAATGAAACCAAGATCCGGGACACCCTCTCCGGGGGTTTCGTCATCCTCATCATCCTCATCAGCCTCAGCAACAAGTGATTCTTCAACGAACTTCTTGGTCATATCCTGGATATCCAGGACTGAAAACCCTTCATTTTCACTCAGCCGCTGTTCGATTTCATTCAAAACCTGATCATAAACTTCGGGCTTTTCATTGAGTCTATTTGAATAGAACTGGCTGACCAGCTCAGCGAGGACCTCGGGCTGGATTAATTTATCCCTTTCAAAAGGATCGGTGCTGTTCCACTGATGGTGGTCAACGACATTGGTGCGGCCCAGGTCGGTCATCAGCTTCTGGGAGATTTTTTGTAGACGGGTCATGAGCATTTCGAGGTCTTCATTTCCGGTATACATCGGGTTGGTTGAGATCGACTCATCAAGCAACCCTCGTTCGGTAAACAGTTCCATTAACTCGTGCTGTTGGGCCTGGATTGCCTCAATATCAGCTCGGCGTTCGTTTCGTTTGTCAAATTGGGTCTTGATGCGCTCCATCCCTTCATCGCCGATCCGGTTCCATTGATCCGGGTTCAGGCTGTTGGGGTCAATACCGCGGGCTTTACAATAGGATTCAACATAGTTCGTCCGCGCTTTGGCGAAGATCCCGTGCATCTGAGACTCAAGCTGGTCCCAGTCTCCGGCATCCACCGAATACCCAAACCATCCGCCTTCAGCGCCGTCTTTATACACGCGATAGGCTTTTTCCATCTCGGGGTTGAACCAGACATTGTTGATGACCTCATCATAGATTTCGATGACATCTTCCGTAATTTCTTTAATTCTGCCGATTGCCGGGGTGTTAGCCAGGATTTCGTTCCCCATAACCTGCAACGCGCCATCAAGATCCCCTTCGGCGATGTGACCTGACGCTGAGGCGAAAGCCCCCACCGTGCTGCCCGAACCTGTGATGTCCCGCAAGACCGTGTCATCCTCAGAGATCAGCTTACCCAATTCGCTGAGGGAGGTCTCCAGGGTCATTTTCATCAGCTCATCTTTATCCTGGTCAGCCAATGCGATAGCCACTTTCCCAAAGGGCAGTTGTTTGACCACGGCTTTGGTAACCAGTTCGAGCACACGGTTATCCACAATCCCAGCGCCTTCCACCATGATCTCTCTGACCATATCTTGAATGACTTTGTCAGATTGTTCTCCCGCTGTCATGCGGACGAATTCTTCGGTGGCTGATTTTTCAATGAAGTGATCAATCCGTTGGTCCTCATCTGCACGGAGGACCGCATAATCGCTGAAGTGATACGTGGTGAAGGTCAGGGTGCCGGCTTCAAGGTCAACCTCGTCCGGATCAATCAGGTACCAGCCGTAATTTTCATGATAATATCCCACCAGGATCTCGCCGACTTGCTCAATGCCTTGACCATTGAATTGAACCGTGACTTGCATCGGCTCTTCAGAGCGCAGACTTTCGCCCTGCACCTTTACCCCAAATGCCGTGCCGATGCCGGATAAGCCTTCTTCCAAATCACCGGGTAGGTCAGACAGGACGGAGAGCTGGAGGGAGGTACCTTCCTGATAAGCGCCTGGGGGAATCTGGATGGTGACGGATTCGCCACCTCCGCCCAGCAGGGTGTCCCGGTCCGGAATGACCTCAACTCCAGTAGGAGTTTCCTCCGTATCATTCAAATCGGAGACGAGATCCGTCTGGTCTTGCGGGCTGTTATTTGGTTTGGTCAGGCCTGGCAGGCTGCAGGCCAGGGTTGTGATGATCCAGAGGGTGATTCCAATCAGCAGTGTTCGTTGAAGTCGGTTGTTCATCTTTTCCTCCTAAAGAAAGAGCGATTCGTTCAATGGCTGCAGTTGCCATCGAATTAATGGGGCCGGGCTTCTATCTGCGGTGATGGGGCTTCGCTGGCCGGTGTGATTGTGGCATGGCGTGGCCGTGTCAGATAACAGGATCGGGACCGTCCATGGGCAGTGTGGATAGGGGCAGGATGGGGCAGTTGTGAAGGATGTTAAGGAGTAACGGTAAAGGTTAATATATCATGAAAATTGGGAGCAAACAAGATGAAGTGAGAAACGATCCCTAAATTCGGCAATGAATAAATCAAAACGGGTCGATTTTCCTGCTCGAACTGACTAGTTTCTGAGAATAATTTGTTGGGCGGACCGTGTCTGTACATCAATTAGATGACCAAAGGTGTCAAAATGCTATTGATGTGCCAAAATTCCCCGCACCTTAACATTTTCACTGTAAACACCGGGCAAGAGTTCTACGACACAATATCCAACAATGTGACCATTTTTATCTTTTGCATCTGCAAGCAATTCGTAATAGGCAAGATTAAGCTGCCCATCCATTCTTGGGGTGATTGTGAATTCTTCATCCTTTATACCGGGTAGTTTCACTTTCCAGCCAAAAGAGAACTTGTATCCACCCGCGTCTGTAAACCCAAGCGGTGTGATTCCGTAATTGGTAAACCTTTTGTATTTCCCTGATTTATCAATATAGGTGCCGTCCCGATAGTTCGATTGAGGAAATGAAAACAACATCACTTCTTCGTCATCGAAAAACCGGATTGAAAACCACTCCCAGTGTGTCTGTCGATTGAAGATGCTAAATGTGCCGCCTTGCCGGTCAAACCATGCTTTCCCGGATACGGTCAAATGTTTGTTCCCTAAAACCAATTCCCCAGTAGCCCTAAGATTTGTGTAGGACCAGTAATAGGTTGTTTGTTTTGGGTCATCAATCCCCATTCTGAGCACACCGTCATCGCAATGCCAGACTGGTGCCTTAGCAATATCCATATTAAGAGAAAGAGAATACTCTTTGGCAGAAATGCTGAGATCCAATCGCCTTTCAAAGAACCTCATCTCTGCTTGACCATTTACGCCAACCAGATCTGAAGTTATATTGACATTTCTTCCAAAAAAGAATACTCGCTGGGAATAGTGATGCTGACCATTGTCGAAGTTAGAAAGAGCTGTCATTAGTACATGCACACTTATTCCAAAAATTTTCACTTTAACCAGGGTGAACTGAAATGTGTACAACTTACCGAATTTGTCATTAAGATACCCTGTGCAATACCACCATTCTGAGCCGTTCTTATGCGAAAGAAATTCTGCCTCCATACTTTGAGGCGGCACACCGGGCGACTTTGTATATTGGATGGTTGACATTTTAAAACTCCTATTGGTAAGCACTAAGAAGAACTATCTCCGCTTGATTCCTCCTCAATGGCTGGGTGATCCATCATGCGAAAGAATTAAATCTGCGACATTAACACCTGAATCGACGGCTTGATGGGTTCCCAATCCAAATCCTCCTGAATCGTTTCCGACATAATACAACCCGCGAACGGGAGAACATGGGCTGGGCCGCTGATCACCGGCCTGACCAACTGAGTTTGCGATACCGTACGATTCCCCGCCCCAGTGTGGCGATTGGAGGTCCGTACCCAGTGCTGCCGACTGTCCGGGTGTCATCATCTCGCGCTGCTCAATATGGTCGAACAGGTCGGGTTGAATTTTCTTAACAACACTTTCAACATAATCCAGATAAGGTTGAAAATCCTGGTTTGGGTTTGGATAGCAGGACATCACGGCGTAAACAAGCTGTTTTCCCGCTGGCGCGGTGTTCGGATAGAGCGAGGTTGTGCCTAAATAAACATAATTGTGTTTCGGTGTACTTTTCCCCTCTGACATGGCTTTGAACCCCTCATATGTTTCCAGGCAGCCCTCCGGGAAATAGGTGATCATCACATTTTTCAAAACCGGCGCATTTAGAATGTAACGGTAGCCAATGCAGGACAGGTTCAACTCGAGATCTTTGATCTTTTGGCAATATTGGGTATCAAAAGGTTCTTCTCCAACCAGCTTGAGCACTGTCTGGCGGATCCCGGCTGAACTGATCACAATGGGCGCGGTATAACGGTCACCGGTCTCCAGTGTAATCCCCCGGACCTGGTCGGCTTCGATGTCAATCGTTTTAACTCGGCTTTTATACAAAACCATCCCGCCACATTCCTCGACAGCCTTCGCAAATACCTCGAAAACCCGTCCAACGCCATATTCGTAGTAGCGTCCTGCGCCATCCCTGGTGGTTGTTTGAACAATGCGGACGAAATCTGACGCGGCGACCCTGTCATACGTCATTTCAAAGACGCCCTCACACATGGTCGCCAGGAAAAATGTGCGGAAGGATCCGGGGAGTTTTCCATAACTATCCACAAAATCCTTTGCGGAGGTCATCGAAAGTTTCCGGATTTCCTCCTCCGACATTTTCGCAATATCTTGATACAGTTTTCTAATTCTTGCGATACCCTGAATGTCCGTCAGAGGAACGTTCAACAGCTTCAGCATCGCAAGCTGGTTATTCCCCATAATCGCGTGCCTCAAACGCCCCTGCTCATCCTCGACATACATCAGGTCGGTCAAACCAAGTTCCCGGGCACTGACCCGCTTTACCTCGGCTTCCTTGCCAATCCGCTTTAACACAACCTCAAATTGCGAGTTATTCGCAGGGATGCCGTTAATGGGAAACATCTCATAATGGAACCCTTGTGAATCATGGATGGGCATCATTCTCCCCCCGGCGGTTTTGTTCTTGTCCACCAGGAGCACTGCCTTACCTGCTTTTGCCAGCAACGCCGCAACACTGCTGCCACCGGGACCTGCGCCAATCACTATCACGTCAAACTGCTTTTTCATTTGTCACCTTCCATCCCTCTCTTTTTTGATAATTCATTTCTCATTTGTGAGATTGACGTATCAGAGAGTTATCTAATAGACAATGTGTCTATTTATGGTATTATACTCACAGGATCGATTCTCCAATCGACGCTTTTTCAATAATTGTCGATAATCCAGGAAAGGTAGGTTCCGATGAAAGTCTCCCCCGATGATCCGCGTTCAATCCGAACTCGAGAAGTGTTACACGAAGCATTGATGCGCCTGGCAGCGGAAAGAAGTATTGCCACCCTGACGGTTGGCGACTTAACGGGCGAGGCAGGGCTCCACCGATCAACGTTTTACCTGCATTATTCTGGAATCCCGGAACTGCTCGAAGATTGTGCAAAAGAACTGTTCGAGCAATTACGACGTAAGATTTATTCCATAAACCCGACAGAAACTCAGCTGGATGTTTCTCAAATGGTACCGTATGTTTCAGCAGTTTTTTACCACCTGGAAGCCCATGAGTTGTTTTACCGGGCTATGTTGGGACGTCATGGAGACCCCTTATTCCGGGCATTGTTCCAGGCAGAAATAACCGATTTGATCCTGGAACCTAAAGTTTTCGGAGGTATGAACCCTCAGCGCGAGATGATCCTGCGCTTTTTTAGTGCGGGGTTTACCGAGATTGCTATATGGTGGCTGGAGAAAAGAAAACCGCTTTCTGTTGAAGAAGCTGCGACCCTTGTCGTCAAAGATTTGCTGACAGATTATGTACGCTTTATCTACGACTAGATTTCTTATATCCCGAATCCTGGTCTTTCGTGCTAAACTTAAAGTTCTGATGCACGTGGACAGACCTCCCGCAAACGCCGTTTGCGGCCTTATTGTTATTGGCACGTCCAGTGTTGAGAAATTGATGAAGGGCAAGTGAAAATGACTGAAAACAGACTTTATTTGATCGTCTGCCCGGGTAATCTGGGGAATTCTCAATAACAATTCACATCATTCTATGCACAAGTTTTCTGGTTTCAGTCCACTCTTTCTGCGTACCATGTGCCACGATAAACTTCCCCATTAAATTCAAACCAAAGTTCAAAGTCCCCGCTTAAACGGTCTGTTTCCTGGTCATATACTCCTTCCCAACGACCTCCCATATAACGGCCAGTACCCGAACCTTCTGTTTCCGGTATTTCAAAGTAAGGAAACACCATTAAATAGTTCGGGTAGTTCAGTTCGATGATAACTTCTTTCCCGGAAGGACGCGGTATAGTTCGATCCTGGTTATACCCTTGCTTGATGGTCTCTAATTCAGTAAGACTTGCTGGAATGGTCCATATGCGAGTGAGATAGTGTTGTTGCATCCTGCTTACCCGTGTTTGTGGATCTTCTTCAAGATCATTGCAATCACGGCAAGTGTGTTCCAGGATCGTATTGGTAACTTTCCATTCACCTACCCAGTCTGAAGGCCAATCTTGAGATTCTGTCACTGGGGACTCCTCCTGGTTGTCCACGTTGTCTGAAGATCCCCACCCCTCCCAGCCGGAAAAATTACCATTATTACTGAAGCGCAGGGTTTGCCCATCTCGCATTTCAACCCGACCTATCGAACGCCGATATTCTCCACTAACCGGAATATACAGCGGGTTTCCAGGGTTGCGCTCCGAAACATAGGCGTATTCCATTAGCTCATATCTGCCCGCTGGTAACAGCCAGCGCCCTACGGCATCCCTTCCAGTCCGTCGTGAGGCATAGTCGCTCACAGTCATACACTGGTTATTGCGAACCTGCCAGTTATCACTGGCGGCAGGATCATCAAGCTCAGCGCTGAGAATACAAATACCATAATTCACCGCGTATCCGCTATAGCGAGCATCAGGCAGTGCGGGATTGATATTCGTATCCAGGATATGGCTGTTTGTAATTTCGAGCCAGGCGCCTTTCTCTTGTGGCCAGCAGCGGGCGCCCATGTCATAATAGCTGCAGTGACGGGAAATATCTGATATCCTGGCAATCGACCATCGGGAAAAGCCTTGAACAGTTGTACTGACCAGGCCAGACTCTTCGTCCACCACTGCAGGCACAAGCACCCAGCGCTCGCTCTCCACCGCATAGACCGTTAGACCGATAATCTCGTCCACAGCCAACCCTGCCGGGATCGGGAGTGAGAGCATTACCGGTTGATGCAGTTCTCCACCATCCATTCGGATATCATAGATTGGCCCAGCTTGTGCGAAGCCTTCCGCCAGAATGGCCTGATCATCTGCAGCGACAGCCACCTGTATCTCAACCTGCAAGTCAAGATCGGCATCAGTGAATGCTGCGGGAGGGATTAGAATCTCCACGCCATCCGGTGTTAGCAGCATCCCTCCATGCACCCCATTAAGCGTGATACGATCCCCTTTAACCACAGTTGTTAAATCATCAACATCTGCTTGCTTTTCACCTGTAAACAAAAAATTGCATGCGAGGCTGGACGCAAGCAAAACCAACAAGCCGATCCATCCCTTCCATTTCATAACTTCCCTCAATTTCAATACTGGTCGTTCTGGTTTTTCCAAATAAATCCTACCATGATTTTCGGGGGATTCAGAAAAGACCCCGATTCCTTTACAAAAATGCGGGTTGTTTTGGATTCCAAATCAAAATGAACTCACTTCGAGCTACCGGAATCGATTAAGAAAGCTTGGAAGTTGTATGTACACATTTAATGGCAAAAATTATTATCAATATTTATTAATCATGAAATATTGGTTAGGGTAACCAATTTCATCTAATCCACCGAATCTAAAACCGGACATCAATCACACTATCTTGCTTTATTCAGTACTCATACACAGAAATTGATAGAAATTTCGCACAATGGAATGACGTAATTTTTTTGGAGGTATTTTCCTTTCCAATCGATTGTATAACGTAATCTTCCACAGTCAAATGGATGACAGCATTATCAAAACTTGCTTATTGTTCCATTTCAATCCGTACAGCGTGCTTGCACACTAATTCTGAAGACGCGTGAATCTGATGCCCTGCTCCATTTCCCGATTCCTGGTCTTTCGTGCTAAACTTAAAGGTCTGATGCACGTGGACGAACCTCCCGCAAAAGGCGTTTGCGGCCTTATTGGCGCGTCCAGTGTTGAGAAATTGATGAAGGGCAAGTGAAAATGACTGAAAACAGACTTTATTTGATCGCCGGCCTGGGTAATCCGGGGCCGGAATATCGCCGGAACCGGCATAATATCGGGTTTATGGTGGCGGATGCTCTGGGCGAGGCAGCCGGTATTCCTCTGCGCAGGGTGGAATTCCGCACGTTGGTCGGCAAGGGGGAATTTGCCGGTGAGCGGGTGGTGATCGCCAAACCCCAGACCTATATGAACAACTCCGGTGTGGCGGTGGGGTCCCTGCTGCGGTTCTACAAAATTCCCCTGGACCGGCTCCTGGTGGTGCATGACGATCTGGACTTACCTTTTGGCACCCTGCGCTTTCGTCCCGGGGGCGGCACGGGCGGACAGCGGGGGATGGAGTCGATCGTTGAGCGGCTTGGCACGCGCGAGTTCGCCCGGCTGAGGATGGGGATCGGACGGCCGCCCGGCCGGATGGACCCCAGTGATTTTGTCCTGCACGACTTCGACCCCCCTGAGGAAGAACGCCTGCCAGAGATCAGGGCGACCGCAGTGGATGCAATTCGGCGTTTTATTACAGATGGGATCAACCAGGCAATGAATGACTTTAACGGTCCGGCAATTAATGAGGAATGATGCAGTTACTGGATAGGATCGCCGAACTCTCTGCCTACCAGAACCTGGCAGATCGTCTTTCCAATGGCCTTGACACGGTAGAGACTGTACAGGGCCTTGGGCTGCCGCGGGCTGCGCGGCTGCCCCTCGTCGCAAAACTGGGACACGACCTGAACCGGCCGGTGCTGTTGATCTCCAACCGTGCCGACCGGGCCCTTGCATTGTTTGAGGAATTGCAGTTCTGGCTGGGAGAAAGGGAGGCTCACTATTTCCCTGAACCCAACCCGCTCTTCTACGAACAGACCGGCTGGGGCGCGGGCACCAGGCGAGACCGTTTAAAAGTGCTGACAATGCTGGCGCGGACGCTGATGCCAGGCGCGCCAGACCCTGCAACACCACCGGTGCTGGTCGCGCCGGTGCGGGCGTTGATGACACGCACGGTACCCCGCCGCGAATTTCTCAAACACACCCGCACGTTACGGCTCAGTGAGCGGATCACCCCTGAGGAACTGACCCGTGCCTGGGTTGATATCGGGTACGAGTATGCCAACATCGTTGTTGAATCGGGGCAGTTCTCACGCAGGGGCGGGATTCTGGATAGCTGGCCTCCGGGGGAATTGCTACCGGTGCGGATTGAGTTCTTTGGGGATGAAATTGATACGATGCGGGCTTTTGACCCTGCGACACAGCGGACGGTTGAGGCGCTTGAAACGTTGACGATCGCGCCTGCGCGGGAAATCCTCCCGGTGGCAGCAGAGAAAACCGGACTCGAACCGGGGCATCTGACCGAATTCCAGATCCCGGTAGTGCATCCCTTCGCAGGGACCATGCTCGACTATCTCCCTGAAAATGGCCTGATTGTGCTGGACGGTCAGGAATTTATCTCTGCAGCCGTTATGGATATCGAGGAAGAGAGCCTGTCCCGGCGGGAAGAGGCAATCCGGGAAGGTGAGATCCCTGCTGAATTTCCGGTGCCGTTTCTCACCTGGACAGAACTTGAAGACCGGTTTGGGAAGCGGAGCGTGGTGGAGCTGGGTTACAGCCGCGCGCCGGAGGTGCCGCCGCTGGCTGGGGTATTTGAACCGGGGCCGCGCTTTGTCGGTAAATTGCGTGATTTCATCAATTATCTTTCGGATTTGGAAAGGAACCACGAGCAGTGGGTGATTGTCTCCCGTCAGTCCCCGCGGTTACGCAGCCTGTGGCGTGAGGGGCAACTGCACCAGGAGACGCCGCCCGAAGACGCCAGTTCTCAATTTATTGAAGGTACTCTGGCAGGCGGCTGGATCCTGAATACCCCGCAGAATGGCCGGGTGCATTTGCTGACCGATGGGGAGATATTTGGCTGGTCCCGGCCGCAGCCCCGCCGCCGCTATCGTCCCACGGCGGAAGCCCCGGAATCGGGGTATGCCGATCTGGAGCCCGGCGATTGGGTTGTCCATGTGGACCACGGGATCGGCAAGTACGCCGGTCTGGTCCAGCGCACTGCTGAAAACGGCGTCCAACAGGAATATCTCTGTGTGGAATATGCGGACGCAGACCAGCTTTTTGTGCCGATCCACCATGCGGACCGTCTGACGCGGTATGTCGGCGCAGAGGGACACGTCCCTGCCCTCACCCGGCTGGGCGGGGCAGGCTGGACGGCGACCAAGCAAAAGGTGCGCGAGGCCGTGCAGGAGATCGCCGGTGAGCTGCTTGAACTTTATACCCGCCGGCAGGTGGCTGAGGGGTACGCTTTCAGCCCGGACACGCCCTGGCAGCGCGAACTCGAAGCCAGTTTCCCTTATATCGAGACGGAGGACCAGCTCAAAGCGCTGGTTGAAATCAAAGAGGACATGGAAGCGCCCCGTCCAATGGACCGGCTTCTCTGCGGCGATGTTGGATACGGCAAGACGGAGGTCACCCTTCGGGCAGCCTTCAAAGCCGTAATGGATGGCAAACAGGTAGCGGTGCTGGTGCCGACGACGGTTCTGGCGCAGCAACACTACGATACCTTCCGTGACCGGCTGGCAACCTTCCCGGTGGAAGTGGAAATGCTGTCCCGCTTTCGCACGCAGCAGCAGCAAAACCGGATCATCAAGGACCTGGGCAAAGGGAAGATCGATATCGTGATCGGCACCCACCGCCTGCTTTCGCAGGATGTGAGCTTTAAGGACCTTGGCCTGGTGGTGATTGATGAGGAACAGCGGTTCGGCGTGGCCCATAAGGAACACCTCAAGCAGCTGCGGACTTCGGTGGACGTGCTGACGCTGACGGCAACGCCGATCCCCCGAACGCTTTATATGGCGCTGACGGGTGTGCGGGATATCTCGACGATCAATTCACCGCCGGAAGAACGGCTTCCAATTGTTACCCATATCGGCCCCTATGATACCAAACTGGTGCGTCAGGCTGTCGTGCGCGAGCTGGAACGCGGCGGGCAGATCTTCTTCGTCCATAACCGTGTCCAGACAATCAACGCCATGCGGAGCCACCTTGAGAAGCTCGTGCCGGAGGCGCGGATCAATATTGCCCACGGGCAAATGGATGAGAACCGGCTGGCGGACGTGATGCATGAATTCACCCGGGGTGACATTGATGTCCTTCTGTGTACGTCAATCATCGAATCCGGGCTGGATATCCCCAACGCCAACACATTAATTGTGGATCGGGCGGACACCTTCGGCCTGGCACAGCTCTACCAGCTGCGAGGGCGGGTGGGACGCGGCGCTCAGCGCGCCTACGCCTACCTGTTCCGCCACCGGGTCAGGCCGCCCACGGTGGAAGGGCAGGAGCGGCTGGAGGTGCTGGCGGAGAACACCCAGCTTGGGTCAGGCTATGCGATCGCGATGCGGGACCTGGAGATGCGCGGCGCCGGGGAGATGCTTGGCACCCGGCAGTCGGGGTATATCGCTTCGGTTGGCTTCCATCTCTATACCCGGCTGCTGGCGCAATCGGTCAAGCAGTTCCGGCTGGCAATGGGAATTGCAGCACAGGATGAGATTTCGATCCTGGATACCTCCCTGGCGATCCCCACATCAGTCAACCTGCCGTTGTCGATCGGGATTCCCGATTCGTATATCCCTGACCAGAACCTGAGGCTGAAACTTTACCGGCGACTGGCCGATATCCGGGATGAAAACACGCTGGCATCGCTGGAGATGGAGTTTGAAGACCGGTTCGGGTCTCTCCCGGAGCAGGTGCGGAACCTGATTTTCCAGATCAAGGTCAAACTACTGGCAGCGCACGCGGGTCTGGCATCGGTCGGTTTTGAAGGCCGGCAACTTCTGCTACGCTATCCGCCTTTACCGGAGGGTATCGAGGACCGCAAACTGAAGGAATTTGGCCGCCCAATCATGGCTGGAAAGAATGCCTACCGCATTCACTCTACAGATCCGAATGAAGAGCTCTGGCAGGAAATTTTGATCGGGTTACTCCTAAAATTGCAGCCCGGTCAGGATTGACAGGTTATCCCCGGTTCACGCAGCGATGACCAGAAAAGATGATCAGGGTCGCACCGCTTGCCTATTTTTTGCGGTGTGTTATACTGCAAAAATGCAAACAAAGGCAGAGTAGCAAGCCAGTTAATATGTACAACTTCAGTATTATGAAAGATTATTTTCTTCGCTATAAGAAATACTTCATCCCCGGTGCTTTTCTGGCGATCCTTGCCGGGTTGGTTCTGATCCTGGCTGGGTTAAATCAAAGCGTTGTTGTGGTCGTGGATGGCGAGGCGCAGACGGTCCGAACCCCTGCGCTGACGGTTGCAGGCGTCCTTCGGGCGGCCGATGTGAGCGCGTCCAACACAGACCGGGTTATCCCTTCCAGAGGGCGTTTGATCTGGAATCCGGGTGTCGTCCGGGTTGAGACGGCACGGGATGTAATTGTCAGAACACCGGACTTTGAGGTCAGTTTCAGAACCGCAGAACCCATCCCGGCCAACATCCTTGGGATGGCCGAAACCGCCTTATTCCCGCAGGATACCGTCCGTGTCAATGGTGAAGCTGTGGACCCCGGAGAACCGATCGAGAGGGCAGGCACCATTCTGGTTCAGCTTGTCCCGGCAGTCCCCATTACCCTCATCAGCGTTGATGGCGAACTGGTCATTCATACCGACCAGCCGACCCTTGGGGCTGCTCTGGAAGCGGCATCCATCCCTCTGGCGCCGGAGGATTGGCTTTCTGAAGACCTGGATACCGCTCTGACAGGCCCGATGTCGGTCACGCTTCGGTGGGCGCGTCCGGTGACCGTGGAGGTAAGCGGTGGGAATATTTCCGGGCTTTCGGCAGGGACTACAGTCGGCGAGGCCCTGCAGGACCTGGGTATACCTCTGCAGAACCTTGATTACAGCGACCCGGATGAGGATGCGGTCCTGCCGGAGGACGGCAGGATCCGGATTGTGAGGGTGGGTGAGGACCTGACGATCAGCACGGAAGAATTTACCGTTGCGCCGACCTATGAACTGGATCCCGAAACCCCTCTGGACCAGACTTCGGTCATCGATCCGGGGCAGATGGGGATTTACGCAACCCGGGAGCGGATCATCTACCATGGCGATGAAGAAATCTGGCGGCATACCGAGGACCGCTGGCAGGCAAGCGAACCGGAAGCCCCGGTCCATGGGATTGGAAGCAGGATTGTCGAGATTACGGAAACGGTTGGCGGCGAGACCATCACCTACTACCGGAAAATTGTCACCTATTTCCATACGTATAAACCCTGTATTCCGGGAACGGACATTTGTTCCTATTCAACCGCGAGCGGGCTTCCCCTTGATAAGGGCATTATCGCGGTTTCCCTGGCCTGGTACCGATTCCTGCAGGGACAGCGAGTCTTTATCCCGGGGTATGGCTATGGTGTGATTGCGGATACCTGTGGTTTCTGTGCGGGGAGGAATATCATTGACCTGGGATACGCTGAGGAAGGTTATTATGAACAGCGGCTTCCCAATAGCTGGACAACCGTTTATTTTCTGACGCCCGCGCCTGATTATGTCCCGATCCCTTTCCCCTTCCCATGAGCCTTGAACCGCTGCATATCCCCGAACTGCTCCGGCGTTACCAGCTTCGCCCCCGGAAATCTCTGGGTCAGAATTTCCTCGCGGATCATAACGCCTTGCTGAAGATCGTGCGGGATGCAGGGGTGGGACCGGGAGACCGGGTCCTGGAGATCGGCGCCGGATTGGGCAGCCTGACCAGAGTCCTTGCAGCGCAGGCCGGGCAGGTTGTTGCGGTTGAGATTGACCGGAACCTGTTCCCTGTCCTGGAAGCTGTCACCGGGTCATTTGACAATGTCGAATTGGTGCAGGGGGATATTTTGGAAATCCCCCCCAAAACGCTTTTTACTGAAGACGGCTATCTGGTGGTGGCCAATATTCCGTATTACATCACATCAGCCGTCATCCGGCACCTGCTGGAGGCGGAGGTCAGACCTGCCAGGGTTGTCCTGACGATCCAGCGCGAGGTCGCTGAGCGGATCCTGAACCTGGATGGGAAGATGAGCCTGCTTTCGCTCTCTGTTCAGGTTTATGGGAAGGCTGAGTTGGGCAGCCAGGTCCCTGCCGGGTGTTTTTATCCCGTACCCGGTGTTGATTCGAGTGTCCTCATTATTGATGTGGATGAAAAACCAAAGCTGTCTGCTGAGGACCTGGAGAGCATGTTCCGGCTGGCGCATGCGGCATTTCATCAGAAGCGGAAAATGCTGAGAAATTCGCTGCGGTCTTTATTGGGGGATGAGAGGGTCTCTCAGGTTTTTGCGGATGCGGATCTTGATCCGAGAAGCCGGCCTGAGACGTTGTCACTCGAAGAGTGGATCCGGTTGACGGATGCGGTTCTTAAGCATAGAGGGGAAAAGAATTGAATTCCCCCGGTTAACCCTGTCTGTTGTGCTGCCGATAAATCCGCCGAAGCTGCCAGACCCGTGTGGCAGCCTCAATCTGGATGCGGAGCGACATTTTAGATGTGCCGTAACTGCGCTCTGTAAAATGGATCGGGACCTCGGCAAAGGTTAGCCCGGCCAGTTTCGCCAGATAGGCAAGTTCCACAATAAAGACATAACCGTTCGATCGGGACGCTTCGAAGGGGATTGCTTCCAGCGCGGAACGGTGCCAGAGCCGGTATCCACCGGTGGCATCCCGGATGGGCAGGGAGAGGATCGTGCGGGCATAGGTGTTGCCAAACCAGGAGAGACCCTTGCGCCAGACAGGCCAGTGTTTGTCCAGACTTCCGCCTTCCACATATCGCGAGCCGATCACGACGTCAGCCTCGGAAAGCTCTGCGATCAGGGCCGGGTAGCGGTCAGGTGGGTGGCTGAGGTCGGCATCCATCATCCCGACGATGTCCGCCCTGTGATCAAGCGCATATCGGAAACCCTGGATATAGGCTTTTCCCAGGCCTTCCTTGCCCTGCCTGTGCAGGACGGTGATCCGCCCCGGATTTTCCTTGGCAAGCGCATCCGCGACGGTGCCGGTTCCATCCGGGCTGTTGTCGTCCACGATTAAAAGATGGAGACCCGGGATATCATGCGCCAATAATCCGGAAACCAGGGCAGGCAGGTTTTCAGCTTCATTGTAGGTGGGAATGACTTGGATGATTTTCATTAAGCTCCAGATCAGCAGTGCCGAGAGCGAAACTATTGGGTTCTCAAGGCGTTATAAGTTTTAACATAGCCCTCATCGTGTGTCAAGCAGACGTTCTTGCGGGTTTACTTTGAGGGATTGAAGCAGGTAAACTATTAATAGATCCATAATTTTTAGAAAGGAACAAAATGAGTAAAGCGCGATTAACCTATGTTGTATTGGGGATCTTCCTGATCCTGACCGGTTTGGCAGCATTGATTACGGGAATGAGCGGCCTTGGGATTGTGATCTCGATCCTTGCCCTGGCTGCAGGGATCCTGATTCTGATTGCAAAGCCGGGTGTTTCTAATTATATCGGCTGGATTGTCGCGGCCGGTTACCTGATCCTTCTGGGGCTGACCGGTGTGGTCAACATCAGTTTCGCCGGGATGGGCACGGTGATGGCTGTGCTGGCTATCGTGGCTGGTGTAGTCTTATTGATCAGTTGGCCAGGGTTCAAGCACAATATTGGATTTTTGCTGTTTTGCCTGTGGTTGATCCTGGTGGGATTGACCGGGCTGGTCAGCCTGGGCAACCTCAGTGTCGTTCTCGCGGTTGTTGCTCTGGCATCTGGTGTGTTGCTGATCTTGAACGAATAGGACAAGTGATCTAAGAACCGCACGGTTTTGCCAACGCAATTTAGCATGGCATAAGTAGCGGTTGAACGAAAATTTTGTTTCCCTGGGATTTTAAGGTACAGTAAGTACTGGAAAAGTCCCGGGGATTTTTGCGGGTTTTTTTACATCAATCGTGACATGCATAGAGGAAAAAGCAATGACCGACTCAGCGATCCTGCTTGAACAGGTTCACAAATATTACGGAAAAGTCCATGCCCTGCGGGGGCTGGACCTCGAAATCCATCCCGGTGAAATCTTTGGCTTTTTGGGTCCAAACGGCTCGGGAAAAACAACAACCATCCGCTGCATGCTGGATCTGATCCGCCCCAACAGGGGCTCAATCAGGGTTCTTGGAGAGGATCCCCAGAAAAATCCACAAAGCGTGAAAGCCAGGGTGGGATATCTACCCGGCGATTTACAACTCGAAGGGGATTTCACAGCACGGGATTTTCTGAAGTATATCCGCAAACTGCGCCGCCCTCAGCGACCCTGGCCCGATGTACTGAATCTGGCAGCGCGGCTTGAACTTGATCTGGATAAACGGATCAAGGGGCTTTCGCAGGGGAACAAGCAAAAAGTGGGATTGTTGCAGGCTTTCATTGGGGATGTACCCTTGATGATGTTTGATGAACCGACTCTGGGACTCGATCCCCTGATTCAACAGGAAGTGTTGAATATTGTCCGCGAAGAAAGGAACCGGGGAACGACAATCTTCTTTTCATCGCATATCCTTTCAGAAGTGCAGAAGATCGCAGACCGGGTCGGGATCATCCGGAGAGGGGCGTTGGTTGAAATTGCTCAGACAGATGATCTGGTCCGGCGGTCGGTGTCACGGGCGATCATTCAGTTCAAGGAAAGTGTTCGGGACTCGTATTTCGACGACCTTCCGAATGTTGAGGTGTTAAGGGTGAATGATGACCAGCACAGTTTTACCCTTGAAGTCAGGGGTGAAATGGGGCCTTTCATCAAGGCCCTGGCGGATCTGCCTGTCCAGGACCTGGAAATCCACCGGCCCTCACTGGAAGAGGTCTTCCTGAATTACTATCGAGATGCAGAAGAGGAGAACTGATCATGCTGGCAATTTTCTGGCGGAAATTAAAGAAGAACGGGTTGATGATTCTGGGATGGGGGATTGGTTTAGCCGCACTTGGATACCTGCTTTTCAATATTTATGACAGGTTTTTTCTGCAAAATGTCGATCTTCAGCAGATCATGGGAGCATTCCCGGAAGAGGTCTTTGCTTTCTTTGGGGATGCAGATAATATATTCGATTTAGAGGGATACCTGACCCTTGAATTCTTTTCCTATGTTCCGATAATTCTGGGGATTATGGCGGTTTCCAGCGCCGGCAGCCTGATTGCCAAAGGCGAGGAAGAAGGAACGCTGGAGGTTATCCTCGCCCAGCCGGTCAGCCGGACGGCGGTATTCTGGAGTAAATTAGCCGCATTGCTGGTCAGTTTAGGCCTGATCCTCGCGATCACCTGGGGTGGGTTCGCGCTTGGGTACGCCAATACCTCTTCATTCGATGTGTCTTATCTGTCCCTGGTGAACCCATTCATATCATTGTTTGCGATCCTGCTGGTTTTCCTGAGTCTGGCCTTGATGCTCAGCATGATCCTGCCCAGCAGTGGTGCCGCAGGTCTGGTTGCGGGGTTTCTGCTGGTAGCCAGTTACTTCATTACCTCGCTGGCAAGGATCGATTCCAATCTGGAAGGCGTGAACCGGTTTTCTCCCATGCAGTATTATCAAAGCGGTGGGGCGATCAGCGGGCTGGACTGGAATAATCTGATCATCCTGTTCGCGATTTCGGCTGTTTTTATTGCCATTGCCTGGGTCTTGTTTGAAAGACGTGATTTACGGTTCGGTGGCTCAGGCGGGTTCCGGTTAGCGGTACGGAAAAAAAGGTAAGGGTTTGGAAAAATAACCTCATATCAGAAAGAGTTTACAGCCAGTAGTAAATATGATACGGAGAAGATGTTCACTTGATCATAATCTCCGTTGTTAATGTTATATATGGGGGCATGAACGTCCAGCAAATCCATTATATAATTAATAATCTTTATAAAAATTAAGA
>CAZXRL010000004.1:0-34020 GCA_964643275.1 uncultured Candidatus Brevefilum sp. | reverse complement strand
AATTATCGTGATTTCTTAAACCGGTTTGCGCCTGAATCTTCGAAACCGGGTGAGGTTGTTGATGTGGCAGGGACACGACTGGGCGAGCATCAGGGACTGGCTTTTTATACCATCGGCCAACGCAAGGGGATCCGCATTTCTGCACCAGAACCGTACTATGTGGTCAGGAAAGATATCGAAAATAACCGGTTGGTGGTGGGGTTTAATCATCAGGCCGATCAATGCTCCCTGGATGCGGTCGGCGTTAACTGGATTGCCGGGTCTTCTCCGAAGACAGATGAGGTTTATGACGTAATGGTACGTTACAGAGCGAGACCTGAAAAAGCACAATTAATCTCAGCCAGCGAAGAGAAATTTCGGTTAAAATTCAAAAAGGCTCTCCACGGCATTACCCCCGGGCAGGTTGCAGTCCTTTACCAGGGTGACGAATGTCTGGGGGGCGGCACGATTCAATCAGCCGGATGAGCTGCCCGGCATGGTTCTGTGAGATTGGAGGCAGATTATGACCTTTCCAGCAATTATTTTTTCTTTTTTTGTCGCCAGCCTGTTTGGTAGTCTGCTGCATCTCTGGCGGGATGGCGGTCTTTATCACCTCGTCTTATATCTCGCTTTGAGCTGGGTGGGTTTCTTTGCCGGGCATTTTTTGGCGGAGATGCTATCGATCCGCTTTTTAGTGGTTGGAACAATCAACCTTGGGATGGGAATCCTGGGGTCCCTGGCATTATTAGGGCTTGGATACTGGCTGAGCCTGATTGACACACAGAATCAATAGATTGGAGCCAAATCAATGTATCGGATTGAAGCATTACTTTCTGCAAGGCTGTTTCTGCGGCCGGAAAGGGTTGGCGGTAAAATCATCTTTTTATCCAACCTCAGCGGTCATAACAGCCTGTATGCGATGGACCATGGCGGCAGCGTCCCCGAACCGCTCCTGCCGCCCAATATTGTTTTGCAGAACCCGCACCTGATCGGTGGCGCGTCTTATGCCGTTTATGAAGACCTGAGCAAAATCCTGGTCATGATTGATCAGGACGGGGATGAGAATTACCTGCCGATGGAAATCCCCATCACCGGCGGTTTCCCGACGCCTGCATTTGACGGGTTCTTTGAAAACACCCGCTGTCATCTTGTGGATGCGGACGCTGATCAGAAGCTCTGTATCATAGCTGCAGAGTCGCGTGAAGAGGGCATGGTACGCACCTATCTTTGCCGTTTGGATAGTAACGAAGTGCAGGAGATCTATGCCAGCCCATATGGCGGTTATCCCGCAGCCGCAAATGAGGATTACAGCAAACTGGTTCTGGTTGAAGGGTACATGATGGGGGATACGGTCGCTTTCCTGTGGGAAAAGGGCCAGGAGATTAAAAAACTATATGGTAAGCCGCTTTCCGAACGCGAACCGGGAGAAGAAGTCCCTCTATCTGCTTTTGGCGGCGGTTTCTTTACTGAAGATGGGAAGAATCTGATCTTCGGGAATGCGATTTTCAAAGACACCTACGGTTTGGGTTGCCTGTCCTTTAATGACCCGGAGAATGTTGTTGAAATTCCGTTTGAAGGTCTGGCACACACTGGCGAAGGTGAATTTGAAGGTGTGGACCCCCTAAAGAATGGCTGTTACCTGCTCCATTTTAATATTGACGGCGTCAGCTGGGCTTATGAAGCTGAATATGATGCTGATGAAAAAGTCATGCGCGCAGTGAACATCCTGGTGGGGAAGGGCGTTCTTTCAGAAGGTGTCCTTGAGGCTATCAAGTACGATCAGAAATCTGATACCTTTGCACTTGCCTTTTCGAGGGCAACCTCTCCGACCCAAATCTATACCGTGGAAGGCAGAGACCGCGATAAACTTGTGCGCCATACCAATGAGGCGATCCTGGGCATCCCTGAGAAATTACTCTCTCAGGGGGAAGACCTTTCTTATGCGACCTTTGACGGGTTGCGAGTTTCCTCCCGGTTATACATGCCTTCATCAGAGCTGGGTTTTTCTGAACCGCATCCGGTGGTCTATTACCTCCATGGCGGCCCGCAGGGGCAGGAACGGCCTGATTTCTCCTGGTTTTCCATGCCGCTGATCCAGTTCCTGACTTTGCAGGGCTTTGCGGTATTTGTGCCGAATGTGCGAGGCAGCACAGGGTATGGGTTGAGTTATACCAAGCAGGTGGATCGGGATTGGGGAGGGGCGGATCGGCTGGATCACGTCCATGCCATGGAGGAAGTCTTGAGCGGTGACAACCGGCTGGATGTCAGCCGGGCAGGTGTGGTCGGCCGCTCTTATGGCGGGTACATGACCCTGATGCTGGCCGGACAGCACCCTGAGTTGTGGGCGGCAGCGGTGGATATGTTCGGGCCATATGACCTTGTAACGTTTATGGAGCGGATCCCTCCGACCTGGAAGCCGTATTATCATGTAGCGCTTGGCAACCCGGAGAAAGAGGAAGACCTCAAATTCCTGATCGAGCGCTCACCTAAGACATATATCGAGAATATCGATTTCCCGATGCTGGTCATCCAGGGGCGGAATGATCCCCGGGTGGTTGCTGAAGAATCTGAGGACCTGGTGGCACATTTGCAGGATATCGGCAAGGATATTGAGCTGCTGTTATTCGAGAATGAAGGCCATGGTGTTGAAAAGTATGAGAATAAAGTCACCTGTTACAATGCCATCACCGATTTTTTCAAGGAGACCCTCAAACCATAGTTGGATCTAAAGCTGAATAAGATCAATAAAAGGGCAGTTTGTCATTTCTGCCCTTTTTTACATTAAAATAGGACCTAAAGGAGGATCTATTGACCTGGAAAAATTACGAAGCAATAGCCCGGGATGGAGATCTGGTCCAGCTCCTCGGCTCACGTCATAAAAGTCACTTTCTGAAATTAAAGGCCGGCGCGCTGTTCCAGACCCACCGGGGCGAATTACGCCATGATGAGATGATCGGCAAACCCTGGGGCAGCCGTCTTTACAGCCATACCGGCAACCCCTTTTTCCTGATGCGCCCCGGATTGGCTGACCTGATCACAAATATCAAACGTAATACCCAGATCATCTATCCCAAAGACATCGGTTATATTGTGATGGTGATGGGGATCGGGCCGGGTGTGCACGTCTTGGAGGCAGGCACGGGCTCCGGCGCACTGACAACCGCGTTCGCGTTTCTCGTTGGGGATACTGGGAAGGTGACCTCTTACGAGGCACGTGAGCAAATGCAAAACCTCGCCCGGAACAACCTCAGACAGGTTGACCTGTTGGACCGGGTGGATCTTAAATCCGGTGATGTGGCCGATGGATTTGAGGAACGGGACGTTGATGCGCTGTTTCTCGATCTTCCCAATCCTTATGATGTTATCCCTCAGGTCAAAGCCTCACTGAAACTGGGGGGATTCTTCGGCACGATCCTGCCGACCGCAAACCAGGTCAGCAAGACATTGGCAGCACTGCGGGCCAATGATTTCGCCTTTATGGAAGTGTGTGAGATCATGCTCCGCTTCTATAAACCGGATTGGGATCGGCTGCGGCCGACAGACCGGATGGTGGCGCATACCGGCTACCTTGTTTTCAGCCGTTCCGTGATGGAAAAGCCGGATGAGGATTAAGCCTATCGATGGCCACATCCGATATAATGGGGGCTATGCTTATTCCTGAACGTGAAAAGATTATTCGGGCTTTGGGCTCCTATAAAATTAAACAACAGCCGGCGTATGCGGATCTGTTTTCCTCAGACGGCTTTCGAAAGGTCCGGCCATCCGGTTTTCGGCCATCTGCCGTGTTCATCCCGCTTCTTGAACATGAAGATCAATGGCATTTATTGCTGACCCACCGGTCTGATAGGCTGAACGATCATGGCGGACAGGTCGCTTTCCCCGGCGGGGCGAGAGATGAGACAGACCGAGATTTGTTGGATACCGCATTGCGGGAGATGGAAGAGGAGATCGGGGTTGTACCTGACGACGTGGTTGTGTTTGGCGACCTCGGCGACATGGCTGTGATTACCGGGTTCTGTGTGAAAGTCTTTGTGGGGGAGATCCCCTGGCCGTATGCCCTCAGGATTAATCCTGATGAGGTTGAGAGCGCGTTTATTGTCCCGCTTGCGTGGCTGGCAGATCCACATAACCGGCGACACGAAACCCACAGCCATGGTGGCAGGGAGCTACCTGTGATCTTCTTTGGGCGATATCAGGGCTATCAGCTTTGGGGAGCCAGTGCAGATATGACCCTGGCATTGCTGGAAGCCCTGGGTTTGGCTTAATAAAAAATCCCGGAGAGGTTCTCCGGGATTGATTGGCAACGAGTTATTTGAGAAGGATTTATGCGTCTGCTTCTTCACCCTCCAAGTCATCGTCCTCTTTCTTGCCTTTTTCAATGACTTCAGGTTCCATATCTTCATCCAGAAGTTCAGCCAGTTCGTCTTCCTCTTCCTCTTCCTCTTCTTCTATGGTCACATAGGTGACACCGGCGACGAGTTCTTCAGGATCCGTGAGGACGTCGAAATTTCCAGGGAGGTCCAGGTCCTTCACATAGATCACGCTGTCAATGTCAACCAGGACTGTCGCATCAACTTCGATCCGTTCAGGCATGTCCTGTGGCAGACATTCGATCTCAAGTTCTGAGATACCGGTGACCACAACTGCAGCCATGCTGATTTCAGCCGGTGCCTGTCCGATCAGTTCGATCGGGACTGCGGTTTGCAGTTTCTCAGTCAGTGAGACCGCCATGAAGTCCACGTGGCGGAGGGTGCCGTAAATGATATCCTTTTGAAGTTCCCGCAACACTACCGGGTATGTTTCACCATCGACTTTCAATGAGACCAGACTGGACCCGGTTAATTTATTGATGATCTTGGAGGCTTCGTGCAGGTCAAGCTGGATTGCAATGGGATCGATTTGTTCTTTGCCAATTCTGCCGTAGATGATGCCGGGCAGGAGCCCACTGCGGCGCAGGTTAGAAACCTGTTTACCTTTAATGGTTCGTTTTTGTGCTTCTACTACAATTTTCTCAGTCATTCTTCCATCCTTCGAGCGCCTCTCACCCGCAATACTGTGGGTTACCCTCGCTCTATGAATAATTGGGTTGATGTGCCGGTTAGAGCCAGCGAGATTGAATTCTATCCGAGGAAAGGGGATTGGTCAAGAAGAATTATTTTTTGAAAGGATATTATTGGATGGGCCAACCATGAAGTTGCCTGCCATGTTCCGTATACTATAAAAAACCGCCATGAGGAATGTGGGTTATTTAAACATCCTCAGTTCGAATTCGTTAAGTCAGTTTTCTCATCAATAGTTCTTCAAGATCCCCACGAAGCCTTCGTGAATCCATGAATTGAATGGCCTGCCAACCAGCATCTATTGCCGCATCGACGTTTTCCAGCATATTATCGATAAAAAGACACGCCGCAGGATTGAGATTATGAATCTGACAGAACTTCTCATAGATTTCCCTCTGAGGTTTTATGAGATGAAGGTCTGCTGAGATGGTGATCCCGCAAAACTGCTTGAAAACAGCTTTTTTGGGTGCGTAGGTATAAAACTGCAGATTGGCGTTTGACAGGATATAGAGAGGGAATCCGGCATTCCTCAGAACTGCCACGATATCTTCGATCCCCGGAACGAGGGGTTGGTCGGTGTACCAGTTATTGAGGATCCATTGGATTTCACGCGAATACCGGGGAGATTGTTTGACGATATTCTGATAGTGTTCATCGAAAGTGATCAATCCCAGATCCAATAATTGCCAGCCTCTGGATTGAAACAGGGCCTTGAAAATCTGGCCGGCATCTGCCGCGTCAGGAATGATTTTCCGGACTATTCTCGCAGGGTCATAATCCAGGAGGACATTCCCCATGTCAAATACGATATTCTTGATCATCATTAGGATTCCAAATCATTATACTAGTGAATTAGCGGGGTTGATTATGGATAGAACTTTTAAAGATATTTACGAAAAGCAAATTATAGAGACAGGTTCCTTGTTTTTTCTTTGGATTGATTTGACTCAGCGGCTCACATAAATTAAAAAAGCCGAAAATCTGTTGACATCCAAAACGTTTTGGTATATGATGGGGACATATCCAAAACGTTTTGGGCGAGGGTAAGAATGAAGGTTACGATTAAGGATGTTGCAAAAAAGGTTAATTTGTCCATTACCACCGTTTCACGCGCTTTGCATGATTACGATGATGTAAATCCCGAAACCAAACAACGCATTATTGAAGCTGCGAGAGAGATGGGATACAGCCCCAACAGCCTCGCGCAAAGGTTACAAAAGCAACAGGCGGATACGATTGGTCTGGTTTTGCCGACTTTCAGTCCTCGTTTTGCTGACCCGTTTTTCAGTGAAATATTGGCCGGGATTGGGAATATGGCAGCTGAACTCGGGTTTGACTTGCTGGTGTCAACATGTGCTCCTGGCGAACAGGAAATTGAGACTTATAAGAACTTAATCGAAGGGGCCCGTGTTGATGGATTTATCATCGTCCGAACACGCGTCTTTGACCCGCGCATTGAATATCTCCTCAGTCAGAAATTTGCCTTTACTGCTTTTGGCCGTTCTCAATCCAATTCAACTTATGCTTATGTTGATGAAGATGGCTACCTTGGTATGAAATTAATCGCCGAGCATCTTGCTAAACTGGGCCATACCAGGGTCGGCTGTATCACCTCAAATTCTGATTTGAACTTTACCCGGTTCCGCATGGATGGCCTGCGGGATGGCCTTACTGACTACAAAATTGTTATCGATGAAAACTTGATCCGAATTGGTGATTTGACCCAGAAAAGTGGTTATAAGAACGCCTTTGAATTGCTGCAAATGCCTGATCCCCCAACTGCGATTGTTGCCTTTAATGACTTGATGGCTTTTGGGGTGATGAGTGCCGCTCAGAAGATGGGTCTGGTTGTGGGTAAGGATCTGTCCGTGACCGGTTTTGATGATATCCCAATGGCGGAATTCAGCCATCCTTCTTTAACCACAGTATCACAACCCGTATATAAGATCGGTGGAATGTTATGTGAGATGCTGATCAAAATGATCAATGGCATTTCGAACGGACAACCACATATTGTTCTAAAACCAACCCTTATTGAAAGGAAGTCAACTGAAGCTGTCAAAAATTGAATAAATGGAAGAGAAGAGAAAAGGAGGTCTATCGGAGCGGGATTAAATCGTATTAGATGATGTTGGAAAAGACGATAAACCAAATAAGGAGTTGAATGTAATGAAGAAAATTTCGATAATCATGATCGTAATCCTGGCGCTGAGCATGCTCCTGGCAGCCTGCCAGCCAGCGGAGGTTGAAGAGCCGGTTGTCGAGGAGCCTGTGGTTGAAGAGCCGGAGGTGGAAGAACCCGAAGTGGAGGAACCTGTCGTTGAGGAGCCTGAACCTGTTGATGAGATCGGTGAGGTTATCTTCTTCTCTACTCAGTTTGTCCCGGTCGAAGAACAGGAAAAATTCCGCGCGATCCTGCAAGACGGCGGTTTTGATTTCGTCGGTACAGAGGAAGGCCCATTGATCGACCTAATCAAGGCTGGAACACAGGTTGGTCAGGCGGAACTGGATGTCGTTGGCGCGTTGCATGGCACCTACCCACCCATCACCGATGATATGATGAACCTGATCGATATCTATGAAGATCTGTCCGCAGACCGTGAATTCCCGGCAGCATTTCTCGAAACAGGCTTATTGGGCACAAGCGATTACCTGTATTACATCCCATGGATGCAGGCCACTTATATTATGGCAGCTCATGTTGATGCCCTGCCGTATCTTCCAGAAGGTGCTTCCCTTGAGGATATGACCTGGGAGCAATTCTCTGAGTGGTGCCAAATCATGCTGGATGAGACTGGCGAACCAAAATGCGGTGTCCCGCATGCAGGTTTGTTCCACCGGTTTCTGGAAGGTTATATGTGGCCGAGCTTTACCGGTGGCATGGTCAGTCGCTTTAGAAGCGATGATGCGGCCGAGATGCTGGCCTGGGCACGGGATGATTTATGGCCAACCCTCCATCCCCAATCGATCAGCTATGAGTTCATGCAGGAACCGCTGCTCTCGGGTGAAGTATGGGTTGCATTTGATCATACTGCACGTTTGATTGAGGCCTTTAATGCCGAACCGGAAAATTTTGTAGGTTTCCCGGCACCTTCCGGACCGGAAGGACTCGGCTTCATGCCCGTGATTGTGGGTCTGGGTATTCCCCTTAATTCGCCCAATCCTGAAGGCGCGATTGCCTTGATTGATTACCTGACAACGCCAGAGGTCCAGGCACGTGTCCTGCGTGAGTTGGCCTTCTTCCCGGTTGTTGCGGGTGTCGATTTCTCTGACTTGCCGGCAGGGGTCGCCATTGAAGCCGCTGCTGTTGAGGCGCAGGCGAATAATCCCAATGCCATTGCTGCCCTGCTACCTGTCGGTTTAGGTGAACGAGGTGGTGAAATCAATCAGATCTTCCGGAATGCCTTCGATCGAGTTGTCCTGGATGGTGAGGACATTGCAACTGTTTTGCAGCAAGAAGGTGCAGCACTTGAAGAGCTTATTGAGGCAACCGGAGCGCCTTGCTGGGCACCGGATCCGGCCAGTGTTGGCCCATGCCCCATTGAATGATTCGCTTCAAGCGGATCACCTGATTCGGATTATGATGAACTGAATTAGGCGCGAATAAATTGTTCAGGTGGTGTGCTGGGTAGTTTTGCACCACCTGAACAAAATAAATCATGAGGATCAGGATCTCATGACCAATCAATTAAAACCCCCAAAAAGGAAGAAAATTAATTGGGCGCCGTATCTGTTGATTGTGCCTTCATTTGTTTATCTGCTTGTGTTTTTTGCCTGGCCAATGGTTCAATCACTCATTCTCACTGTCAGAGAAGATGATGTCCTTCTGCGTGTCCGCGAGGACCCCACACAAACCAGCCCCGGTATTGGCTCCTTGGAACGTGGGGTATCAGTGGAAATTTTAGATCAACAAGCCAATGTCATCTCAGAAGACGATCTCAGTGAGCCCGGTTTGATCACAGAGGTCTGGTATGAAGTCCAGGTAACTGATGAGACTGGAACAATGGTGGCGGGGTGGGCGTCTGAACAGCGGTTCCGTGTTAGAGAAACGGATGAGGATGGCAAGCCGATTATGGCGACCGTACGACCAATCATTGGTGTTGACGCGGATCCCCTAACCCCGATCTACAGTGAACCAAGTGCTGCCGGTGAGATTATTGCGGAATTGGATGCGCAGACCCCCGTTGACATACTCTCTCAAAGAACCCTGGAGATTTGGTTCCAAATTTCCGGTGAGGTGGATGCTAAACTCATTACAGGATGGGTGCAATCCCGGTATATCCGCACATTCCCGGAATCCACTGAAGGGCGAATTGACCGGGGAGATACGGGACATTTAACATTCAAGTACATCCGAAGGATGTTTAATGACAGGTTCTTTTGGCCAGCGTTTAAAACGACCCTGTTACTAATGGTCATTATCATCCCAATCCAGTTTATCCTGGCCATCATCATGGCCCTGGTTGTTCAGGCGAAGATTAAGGGTAGCAGCATTTTTCTTGGTATCTTTTCCATTGCCTTAGGTGTATCAGATCTGGCGGTGGGTATTGTCTGGTACGCAATTTTTACTCACTATGGTTATCTCAATTCCATTTTGCAGGGATTGGGCCTGATCAGTGCACCGATTACCTACCTTTCAGCGGACACACGCCATTGGATCATTATTGCGATTGTCCTGGCAGAAGTCTGGCGGGCGACTTCTCTTGTCATGGTGATCATTGTGTCCGGGATGCAGTCAATTTCCCAGGATGTGCTGGAAGCCGCTGAGGTCTTTGGCGCCACCCTTTGGCAGCGGGTAACGCATGTAATTCTGCCTTTGCTGAAACCCAGTTTACAAGTTGCTTTGATCTTACGCACTATCCTGGCTTTGCAGGTTTTTGCGGTGGTAATGGCGATTGGGGGAGGCGATGTGGTCACAGTCCTGGCACGAGAGACCTATCGGCAGTACTATGACTTGCGCAATTTCAACATGGCCGCTGCTTTTTCATCCTTCATTTTAATCTTATCCATGATCATCTCGGTATTCTATTTGAGGGCGGTGCGCACAGAACAGGAGGCGTCAGGATGAGCAGGAAACATGACGTTCAACAGCCAAAAGCTGAAGTTGCGCCGGAAGTGATGGCCATTCATTTGAAAATGAAGCGCAGGCAGAAGCTGGGACGCGGGATGATTTATCTGGCGGCAATTGTGCTCTCGCTATGGGTTCTGATACCTATTATTTTTATTACCTCAATGGCCTTGACTACCCCGGAAATGGTGCGCGCTTATCCGAAAAGCATTCTGCCATTTATACCGCTTTCACTCGATACGCTGCGTTTTTTCCTGGGTTCATATGGCATTCTTGATGGCATTATCAATAGTGTGATTGTCGCAGCCATTACGATTGTGCTTTCCACATTAATTGCTGCGCCAGCGGGTTATGCCCTTTCGCGTTACATTTTCCGCGGCCGGGATGTTTTTCGGCTGTCAATCCTGGCGGTTAGGGCTTTTCCGATCGTTGTGTTGTCGATTCCTTTGGCGGTGGCTTTTTTGAATTTGGGTATTTACGATAATGTCTTCAGTCTTGGTTTGATGCACACCGCGCTTGTGTTGCCAACAGCTATCCTGGTTTTGAGTAGTGTGTTTGCCAGCATCCCATATGAATTGGAGGAGGCGGCCATGGTACTGGGCTGTTCTCCGGTGCAAGCCTTCCGCCATGTTGTTGTTCCATTGGTTTTACCGGGTATTGCTGCCTCAGCGATTTTTAGCTTCGTGCTTTCATGGAACGAGGTTTTTGCTGCAAGCATCCTTACCATTCAGAACCGTACCCTTCCCGCGCAGGTTTTGGCGACTTTGTCTTATTCACCAGATCCCTACAAATTTGCCGGCAGCTTTTTTATGCTAATCCCAGCTGTCATTTTCATATTTATAATCCGGCGATATTTGTTTAATATGTGGGGTCAGGTTACAAAATGATGATTAAGGTGAGAGATTATGTCCGAGATACTTATTGAGAATGTCACCAAACGTTTTGGAGATTTTGTCGCTGTTGACGACATCAGTCTAAAGATTCAAGATCAGGAATTCATGGTTTTGCTTGGGCCCAGTGGATGTGGGAAAACGACTTTGCTGCGTACCATAGCCGGACTGGGGATGGCGGATGAAGGGCGCATCTGCATTGGGGATCGGGACGTCACTTACCTGCCACCGCGCGATCGAAAGATCTCAATGGTGTTCCAGAATTACGCTATCTTCCCCCACATGACGGTTTTCGACAATATTGCCTTTGGCTTGAAAATGAACAAATTTGAAAAACCGGAGATTGAAAAACGGGTGCAGGAAGCCGCAGCCATGTTGCATATCGAGAGCATGCTTGACCGTTACCCATCAGCGATGAGCGGAGGACAACGGCAGCGGGTGGCTGTCGCGCGTGCGATTGCGATGAAATCAGAAGTTCTTTTGATGGATGAACCCCTGAGCAATCTTGATGCCTTACTGCGGCTCGAGATGCGCGCTGAGCTGAAGCGGTTACTGGCTGAAATAGATGCGACGACGATCTATGTGACGCATGATCAGATTGAAGCGCTCAGTATGGGGGACCGCATTGCTGTTATAAAAGAGGGGATCGTTCAGCAATGCGATGTGCCGGATGTCGTTTATGATAAACCATCCAACCTCTTTGTTGGCAGCTTCATCGGCAATCCACCGATGAATTTTATGGATGGTCAGGTGGATTGCAGCAATGGGAGTGTGAGCGTTTATATTGGAGATTTCAGGATCTTACCTGAGAATGAGATGCACCCGCTTCTTAAATCGTATCATAACAAAACGATCCTTTTGGGGATACGAGCCGAAAATATGGAGACACTCAAACAGCCGGCTGATGATGCTCTTGAGGTTGAGGTATTGGTGGTCGAGCCATTGGGTTCCCAGAACCTGTTGACAGTCAAGATCGGTGAACATATTATCAAAGTTGCCACGCACCCAACCTTTTTCATTGAACCCGGTATGCAGGTCTGGCTTCGCTTTCCTGTTAATAAGATCCGCTGGCTGGACGAGAAGACCGGTGCTGCGTTGTATCCTTAACCGCATCCGTAGAAGTGAGTTGAGTTCACTCAATCATCAATCTCAATCATGATCGGTGTACTATGAATGTCTGATATGACCTTAGATCCATTCTCCATGGTCAAAGCTGCTCAGGCTTTGCTTCGAGAGAACGACATGGGGGTTTTTACGAAACCCGGCCCAAAACAATACCCGCATCAATGGAACTGGGATGCTGCCCTGGTTGCGTTGGGATTGTCCTACTTTGATCTGCCGCGCGCTTTGCTTGAGATCAGATCTTTGATAAGCGGCCAATGGCTTGACGGAATGCTGCCGCATGTCGTTTACCATGGAACGGGTACTGATTATTTCCCGGATCCTGAGTATTGGAGGATTGAAACCAGCCCAAACGCACCTCAAAGCGGGACCTCCGGCATCACCCAGCCCCCATTGTTGGCAAGCATCGTGCGACGGATTCATCAGCATCAGCCAATTCCGGAATTTATCAAGGAGGTTTATCCGAGCTTATTGGCCTGGCATCACTGGCTGCACATCCAACGAGATTCGGATGGGTCGGGACTGGTGAGCATCATTCACCCGTGGGAGTCCGGTACTGATGACTCGCCCCGCTGGCTTGAAGTCATGATGGACATTGAGGTACCTGAATTATCAGAATTCACACGTGGCGATACACGGCATGTATCCGAACGCGAACGTCCATATCCACATGATTATCAGCGGTTTATTTACCTGATTGACTTCTTTCGTCAAGAGGGATATGACCAGGCGGCGATATTGGCGAAATCACCCTTCCTCGTGCAGGACGTTCTATTTAATGCTATCCTTTACCGGGCAGATGGCGATTTGATGTTCTTGGGTAATGTCATTGGTGAGGATACTGGTATCATAAAAGGATGGATCAGGCGGATGCGTGAGGTTTTCAATCTGCGGTTTTGGCAGGAAGATGAAGGATTGTACTGTGACTTCAATATACGTCATCAAAAGACAATCCGAGTCAACACAGGGATCACTTTTCTGCCGTTGTTTGCCGGGCTAGCTTCGGAGGAGCAGGCGGATCGCCTGTTGCGTGCGCATTATCGCCATCCTGATCATTATGCGGTTGACGAGCAGGTAAAATACCGGTTGACATCTGCCAGCAAAAGACTGGAGGGGTGGGATCCACGCCGCTATTGGCGCGGTCCTGTCTGGATCTTGTTGAACTGGCTGATTTATCATGGCCTGCTCAGGTATGGCTATGAAACTGAAGCTGCACGACTGCGTGATGACGCTCTGGCTTTGATGTCGAGATCAGGATTTCGTGAGTATTACGATCCGCGGGATGGTTCGGGATGCGGTTCGGAAAGATTCTCGTGGTCAGCTGCCCTGGCAATTGATTGGATAAATAACGCCCAATAAGCACATATGCTGTGACTAAAGGTAGTGAGGGTTTCAGTCTCCGGGTTGATGGATAAGGATGGACACGAGTTAGCCAGGTGTTGGCTTTGATTACCAAATTGAACATAAGGACCTCAATTCATGAAACAGATCAGAAATATTGGTATCCTTCATTATCAGGTTGGTAACACAGATGGTGTTTCTTTAGAGATTTCAAAATGGAAACAGGTTCTTGAAAAAATGGGGAGGAGTGTGCATCTGTGTGCCGGGGACCTGGGTACGGATGAAGGTTTCAAAATCCCCGAACTCTATCATCATTCTGAAGAAATCAGGGAAATTGATCGGAATGCTTTTATCGAACTCATAGATTATGACCCTGCCACCCTGTTGAATGGAATTGAGACGATCAGCCATCGTATAGAAGAGGGATTACAGGCGTTCATCAAGTCCAATCAGATAGACCTTCTGGTCGTAAATAATGTCTGGAGTGTGGCTTTGAACCTGCCCGCAGCGATGGCATTGGAGAGGGTCCGTCAGAAGTTATCAATCAAAACCCTTGCTCATCATCATGACTTTTATTGGGAACGGCGCGGTGGAATCCATCCCACCTGTCAACCGATCCAACATATCCTTGGTCAATATTTTCCGCCCATTGACTCGGCCATTGATCACGTGGTGATAAACAGCCAGGCTCAAAAGACATTGGCCCAAAAAAGGGGTATCCAGGCAGGTATCGTTCCGAATGTGTTTGATTTTGACACCCCGGCCTGGTCGGTGAATTCCTATAACCAGGATTTGCGAGAACGGATCGGTCTGAGAGAGTCGGATATCATGATCTTGCAGGCGACTCGGGTGATCCCACGCAAAGCTATCGAGCTGGCCATCGATTTTGTGAAAACGTTAAATACCCCGGAGCGACGATTACAATTAAGCCGGATGGGTTTGTACAATGGGCAAAAGTTTACCCAAGACAGCCGCATCGTTCTGGTGATGACGGGGTATTCCAGGGATGATGTATCAGGTAATTATTTACAGCTATTAATGGATAAAGCTCACGCAGAGACTGTGGACGTCCTGCATATTGAAGAGGTGATTAACCATGCGCGGGATATTCGTAACGGCGAGAAAACCTATTCCTTCTGGGACGCTTATGCCGTGGCGGATCTGATCACCTATCCCAGCGTGTGGGAGGGCTGGGGAAACCAGCTTCTTGAAGCTTTCAAGGCACGACTCCCCGTAATCCTGTTTGAGTATCCTGTTTACACCGCGGACATCAAGGCTAAAGGATTTGATGTGATATCCCTAGGATCGGAGATTGATGGCTATAATAGTGCAGGACTGGCGAGTGTTAAGCAGACGGTGCTTGACCGAGCCTCAGATGAAGCGATCACGGTATTAACTGATCCAGATCAACGGCAACGTATGGTGATACATAATCATCAGGTATGTCAAAAACATTATTCACTCAGTGCTTTGCAAGCCATGTTGACTGATATACTGGAGGTGATATGAAAGGAAAACCCATAAGCATAGCTGCAAAATCAAAACTTTACGAACTCCTGACCAAAGTTTACAGCAGGAGAAAGGCGCAAGCGATCAACGAACGCATCTTGGAGGCGGTGGCTCGTTTCAAACAAGAATCCTCTCAGACGCTCAATGCCCGGCATAAAAGCACTATCAGCGAAAAAGATGTGGTCTTGATCACCTATGGTGATTTTATTAAACAAGAGGGACAGACTCCGCTGCAAGCGCTGGCGGCTTTTCTTGAAAAACATCTGAAAGACCAGATTTCTATTGTCCACATCCTGCCTTTTTTTCCATATTCATCCGATGATGGGTTTTCCGTGATCGATTATCGGTCTGTTAACCCGGATTTGGGTTCCTGGGATGATATTGAAGATCTGACCAAAAACTTCAGGCTGATGTTTGATGCTGTCATCAACCATGTCTCTCGGCAGAGTGATTGGTTTACGCGCTTCCTCGCTGGGGATGAAGATTATCAGGATTATTTCATTACCCAGGCGGACGAGTGGGACCTTTCAAAAGTCGTGCGACCGCGGACATCATCGTTACTGACGGAGGTGCAGACAGCCAACGGTCCCGTAAAAGTTTGGACGGCTTTCAGTGCGGATCAGATCGACCTGAATTATGCCAACCCTGATGTCTTCATGGAAATTGTGGACTTATTATTGTTCTATATCCAGCAAGGGGCCTCGGTCATCCGTCTGGATGCGATTGCGTATTTATGGAAGGAATCAGGCACAACCTGCATCCATCTGCCGCAAACGCATCGTTTGGTCAAAGTCATACGGTTGATTCTAGATCTGGTTGCGCCGCATGTGATCCTCATCACGGAAACCAATGTGCCGCATGAGGAAAATATCGGTTATTTTGGCAATATTGATCAGGAGACCCGGGAAACGGACGAAGCCCACATGGTGTACCAATTCCCACTAGCACCATTGACGTTGCACACCTTGATGGCGGGCAATACAAAAAAGATCAATGATTGGGTTGATAGTTTAGATGGATCCGGCATGTTCTTGAATTTTATAGCCTCGCATGATGGCATAGGCGTGATGCCGGCAATTGGGTTGATTGATCAGGAGGAAATCGATGCGATTATCGCCCAGGTCAAAGCCCATGGCGGTCTGGTTTCTCATAAATCGAACCCTGATGGGAGTGAGGCCGTTTACGAGTTGAATGTTACCCTATATGACGCGCTCAACGATCCGCAGAAACCCAATCCCCCGTTGGATAGTGCCAGATTCATCGCTTCACAGATCATCATGATTTCACTGGCTGGAGTCCCGGGGATTTATTTTCACAGCCTGCTGGGTTCTCATAATGCTCTGGCCTATTATCAGGAAACAGGCCGGGAGCGCTCCATAAACCGGAAGGGTTTTACGCTGGGAGAATTGGAGCAGATCTTTTCTGATCCAGGTAATGTCCACCATCAGGTCTTTGATCAGTATAAACGGCTGCTGGCAATCAGGACAAAAGAACCGGCTTTCCATCCCTATGGAATGCAAAAGGTTGTGCGAGTCTCAGATGAGGTTTTTGGACTTGAACGCCACAGCCCGGATGGCGTCTCAAAGGTCCTGGTGCTGTTGAATGTTACTGCGGATGACAACGAGTTCACCGTGGATTTGGGGCAAACTGACCTCGGTGAGGTTTCCCGGTTTGGGGATTTGATTGGCGGGGGTGAATTCGAGAGCCAGCAGAGTGCGCTGGACGTTGTCTTGAGGCCTTACCAGGCTTTGTGGTTAAAGGCGCTGGATTGACAGGTGTTGTTCTTCCGTGTTTTTACTTCCTGATTAGTAATTCTCGATCTTCATCGGTTTTTTCCGGGGTTATGAAGACAAAACACCTCTTGCGTTTAAATGCCAATTTAATCCTTTTTTTCAACACAGTCGATTAAAGTTTTGATTTGTTTTGACTCAGACATTATAATGGAGTTCCACCCCTGCTGCCCTTGTAAAGGAATCGATTGAGAAAGATCACTTATTGAAAGCATTCAAGCTTTTCAAAGGAAGGTAAAAATGAAACGGCTTGCGAGAGTACTCACCTTAGGGATGGCTTTCAGCCTGCTGGCCCTCATTGTCGCTTCATGCGCACCTGCACCCGACCCCGACGTTCTCTATGTTAACATCACTTGGCATCAGCATCAGCCTTTGTATTACAAAGACGCTGACGGCATCTACACCCGGCCATGGGTGCGGGTTCATGCCACCAAGGACTATCTGGACATGGCCGAGAAAGCAGCCCAATACGAGGATGTCAAGATCACGTTTAATTTCACACCGTCTCTAGTCCGACAGTTGAATGATCTGGCGGCGGGGACAAAAGACATCTACTGGCTGCTGGCGGAGAAACCCGTTGAGGAATTAACGGGTGCGGATAAACGTTTCATTCTCGAACGTTTCTTTGATGTCAACTGGACCAACATCATCGCCCGTTTTCCCCGTTATCAGGAATTGCTGGAAAAGCGCGGCGGTTTTGAGGCGCAGGATATCGAGAAATCACTGGAGACTTTCACGGATCAGGATTTTTTGGACCTTCAGATCTGGTTCAATCTGGCCTGGTTTGATCCGGTTTATCTGGAAGAGGAACCTCTGGCTTCGCTGGTGATGAAAGGCGAGGGATTCACCCAGGAGGATAAAGAAGTTGTTTTTGACCGGACGATGGAAATATTACAGGCTGTGCTTCCCTATCATGCCGAACTCCAGGAATCCGGGCAGATCGAAATCACCACCACACCTTATGCTCACCCGATCCTTCCGTTGATATATGACAATCAGCTCGCGCTGGTGGGCAACCCCAGCGCGGAGATGCCAAAAATGGTCTTTGCTTATCCTCAGGACGCAGAAGCGCATTTGGCGTTAAGTACCGAAATGTATAAAGAGACTTTTGGCCGGGACGCGCGCGGCCTCTGGCCAGGGGAAGGCGCAGTTGCTCAGGAGATTGTCCCGCTTGTGGCGGATGCCGGGTACAGCTTTATGCAGACCGGGGAGCCTGTGCTTGCAAAGTCATTGGGGATCGATTCCTTCAGCCGGGATTCAAGGGGATTTGTCCAGGAGCCGGACTTGCTCTACCGGCCTTATTATGTCAGTGACGAGTCCGGGAACAAAGTCGCAATCTTCTTCCGCGATTGGAATTTATCCGATAAGATCGGGTTTGTTTACACCGGCATGGAAGGTGAGCTTGCCGCCGCTGACATGGTGGATCATCTGGAAGCCATTCAGGCAGACTTCGTTCAGAAGGGGATCCAGGGTCCGCATATTGTCAGCATCATCCTTGACGGTGAGAACGCCTGGGAGCATTATCCCAATGACGGCAACGATTTTCTTAATGCCCTCTATCAGAAATTATCTGAAAGCGAGGTATTGAGAACAGTCACCCCCTCGGAATATTTGGCGATGTTCCCGGAACAACGCATGCTGGAAGACTTATTCCCCGGTGCATGGTTCAGCCCAAATTTTGACACCTGGATTGGTGAAACCGAAGAAGCGATTGCCTGGGACTATCTGGCAAGAGTTCGGGAAGATCTTGTTCCCTATGAAACAGGAGTAAAATCAGCCAGGGAGGAGGATCTTGAAAAGGCTTTTGACTTTATGTATCTGGCTGAGGGGTCCGACTGGTTCTGGTGGTATGGGGATGACCAGGATTCCGGTCAGGACGGTTATTTTGACGAGGGTTTCAGAGCTTTGCTGTCCGGCGTCTATCAATCCCTGGGTGAAGCGGTGCCGGCTTTTGTCCAGGTGCCAATTATTCAGGCCCAGCCCATAGCTGCATCCCGGTCGTTTAGCGAGCCCTCAACACCTGAAATTGACGGGCAAGCCGATCCGGCCTGGGAGACGGCGATGTATTATGAGATCGCAGAAGATTCATCAATCACAGGGCTGTATACGACTGTGGATCAGGATAATCTGTATCTGCGGGTGGATACGAAAACGCCGATTGACAGTAAACGGCTGGGTTTTTATTTTAGTATTCCAGGATCAGATAATGGCAGCTCGCCCTTTTCTCGGGGTTCGGATCAAATTCTGGGGTTCAATGCGAATATGCTGGTGGAATGGTCTGATGGGGAGGGTGTTGACATTTCCAAAGCTCATTCTGAAGGTTGGGCGCTGGTGGAAGAGGGTGTTGGAGAGGCCGCACTCGGTCCGGACCTGATGGAAGTATCCATCCCATTGAGCAAACTGGGCGAGTTTTCCGCTGGAGATGTCCTTAAACTGGTTCTGATCGTTGATCCTGAAGGTGACCACATCCCGGCATCCGGCCCGGCGCAGGTCTTCATCCCCGATCTGGGAGGGACAACCGTCATTCTGGAAGTACAGGATCCGGTTGGTGATGATTACGGACCCGGGACTTATCTTTACCCAACGGACACAGTTTTTAAGGAATCTGTTTTCGATGTGGAGGAGTTTTCGGTTGGGTATGATGCGGAGAATCTGGTCTTCACGTTCAAATTTGTAGGCCCGATTGAAAACCCCTGGGGTTCTGCCAGCGGGCTGGCTTTGCAGACTTTGGATGTCTATATCGATACCGACCCCGGTGAGGGTACGGGCGCACGGATGCTGCTGCCTGGGCGTAACGCTGCTCTGGTTGAAGGACATGGCTGGGAATATGCCATCTGGGCGGAAGGCTGGAACCCCCAAGTGATCCAGGCAGACCCTGAGACTCTGGAAGCCAGAGCGTATTCCGAGGCCACCGGCGGGATGAAAATCATGGTTGACATCGCCAATCATGCCGTCATCATCCGGGTGCCTTTGAGTTTCTTCCCAGATGAAGACCCAGCAACCTGGGGATATGCAGCCATGGTGTTGGGCCAGGAGGGATATCCTTCGGAGGGTGTTTGGCGGGTTCGGGACATTCAGGCACTGCCAGCCCAATACAGGTTTGGCGGCGGCCCGGTGGATGTGAATCACACCCGGATAATCGATCTGGTCCTTCCAGAAGAGAGCGAGCTGGATCAGGCGGCAGTCCTTTCGGATTATGTCTCCAGCCAGGCGGTAATTGACACCCTTGGGCCGGAGGATTTCGCTCAGATTCCGCTCTTTCGCCCGTGAGATTTTGCCTGTCAGGGTAAAATAGTAAACCACAACGAGATTACAGAAAGACTATTTTGAAAGTACCGATATCAATGATAGAACAAAAAATCAAAATTAATCCAAACAAGCGTGATACCGTTGAGGTGATCTTTGAAGATGGGACAGTCATGTGCGGCCCGCGCCATACCCCGGCCGGAGAATTCACGAAGGTCTATCAGAATCCGGCTGAACCGCAAATCGTTGGCGCGATTGTCAATGACGAATTGCGAGAGCTGACCTTTCCAATCTCTTCGGATGCAAAGGTCACGCCGGTCAATATGTCAGACTCAGATGGCGCGAGGATCTATCGCCGTTCATTAACCTTTTTGCTGGAAGTTGCATTCATTGAGCTGTTTCCTGACTGGTCCTTGACCATTGACCATTCGGTTTCTTCCGGAGCTTACTTCTGCCATGTCCCTGAAAAGGAGCCTTTTACTCAAAAGGATCTTGACGCACTTGAGAAGCGGATGCGGATGCTGGTTGAGGCTGACGAACCTCTGGTTCGAGATAAAGTCAAACTGGATGAGGCGCGGAAGTTCTTTACAAAGCACGGGCAGGATGATAAACTGCGGTTGTTGAATTATCGCCAGGGCGATGATCTGGTCTTGTATACGCTGCGGGGTATCCGGGATTATCATCATGGTTATATGGTGCCCTCCACTGGATACCTTCAGATCTTTGATCTGTTACTTATCGACGAAGGTTTTGTGCTGCGGTTTCCCCGGCGGCATGCGCCGGATTCCCTCTCCCCAATGCCCAGTTATCCCCAATTGCTTGCCACCTTCCGTCAATACAGCGAATGGCTTCAAACGCTGGGTATCCAGAGTGTGGGTGCTTTGAACGATGCGGTCAATGAGGGGCGCATCAACGAGGTGATCCTTGTTTCTGAAGCGCTTCATGCCCAACAGATCTCGCGTATCGCCACGACGATTCGCGATAAAAAAGATGAGGTAAGGGTCATCCTGATTGCCGGTCCGAGTTCTTCCGGGAAGACAACTTTTGCGAAACGACTGACAATCCAGCTGCTGGCTGAGGGCATTTCTCCGTTTCCGCTGGAAATGGACAACTATTTTGTAAACCGTGCGGATACGCCTTTGGATGAGGAAGGTAATTTTGACTTTGAACATCTGGATGCCGTGAACCGTGAGTTGCTAAATGAACATATCCAGCGTTTGATTGCCGGAGAGAAGGTCCAATTGCGGCAATACAATTTCCATTCCGGGACCAACGAGCCCGGTGATGAGATCCAGCTAGATCCGGGTCAGATGATCATTCTGGAAGGTATCCACGGGTTGAACCCGAAGCTTTTGGAAGGGTTTCCACCGGAGCAGACCTCCCGGATTTACGTTTCCTGTTTGACCCAGCTTAACCTGGATCGCCATAACCGCATCTCAACCACGGATACCCGGGAATTGCGCCGGATCCTGAGGGATGCCAGGGACCGGGGATATACCGCCCAGCAGACCATCGGTAACTGGGAAATGGTCCGGAGGGGTGAAAAACGCCATATCTTCCCTTATCAGGAGAATGCGGATATCATGTTCAATTCTGCGCTGGCGTATGAATTGACGACCCTGAAACCGCTGGTTGAGCCGCTCCTGCGTCAGGTGCCCTGTGGGACGCCGGAATATGTTGAAGCCAAACGGTTGTTCAAGTTCCTGCAGTGGTTCCTGCCGATCGAACCCGGTTTGATCCCCGATAATTCCATCTTGCGCGAGTTTATCGGCGGTTCAATCCTTGCTGATTTCAAGATCTGGCAGCACAGCAAACCCTTCGATTTTTAATCTCTCTCAGATAATGAAAAACCCGATGGTGTCTTTCCATCGGGTTTTTAAATGGCTCAAGGAGGATTACTTCAGGTTATCCTTAATGACTTTTGCCAACCGCTTGATCCCTTCCTGAATTATCTCCGGCTTGCAAGCTGAAAAATTCAACCGCATGGCGTTTTCGCCACCGCCCAGCGGATAGAAGGGCGTTCCGGGGACAAAAGCGACTTTTTGCTCAACGGCTTTGTTGAAGATTTCGCTGGTGTTGATGCTTTCCGGGACTGAGACCCACAGGAACAATCCGCCTTTAGGACGAGTCCATGTAACGCCTTCGGGCATAAATTCTTCCAGCGCTCTGAGCATGACATCCCGGCGTTCTTTATAAGTCTCTCGGATCAGGTTAATATGAGATTTCATCCAGGGCGAATTGGCAACTTCATAAGCGATGTATTGGGTGAGGGTCGAAGTATGAAGGTCGCAGCCCTGTTTTGCCTGCACCAATTTCCTGATCACTTCACAGGGGGCGACGACCCAGGCAAGCCGGAGTCCGGGAGCCAGGATCTTCGAGAAGGTGCTTGTGTAAATGACATTCCCACTATAGATTGGCACTTCTTTTGCCCGTATTTCGTCATCAATCACAACGACAGGGGGGAGATGCTCTCCTTCATAGCGAAGCTGACCGTAGGGATCATCTTCAACAATGGGGACACCGTAAGACTCTGCCATCTCAACGAGCTGTTTCCGGCGTTCTCTGGATAGCGTCACGCCTGTGGGGTTCTGGAAATTTGGCAGCACGTAAATGAACTTTATCCCAGTCCGCAGCCGCGATTCGAGAACATTGGTCCGCATGCCATCGTCATCAAGAGGGATGGTGACATATTTGACGCCATAGGCATTCCAGGCTTGAAGCGCGCCAAGATAGGTGGGAGATTCCACCAGTATCCGGTCTCCCCGATTGATGAAGATCCTCCCGAGGAGATCAAGCGCCTGTTGTGATCCGCTGGTGATCAGGACATTGTCAGCGGAGATCTGAATGCCGTATTTTGCGGCATTGCTGGCGATCATCTCCCGCAACGGCTGATAGCCTTCGGTGGTGCCGTATTGCAGCGCACGTTCTCCCATTTCAGTCAGGACCAGATCCGATGCTTCCTTAAATTTTTCAATGGGGAAGACATCCGGAGCTGGGAGTCCCCCTGCGAACGAGATCACATCCGGGAGTGATGTAAGCTTGAGTAGTTCGCGAATTGCGGAACTGCCGATCATGTCCGTTCTCAGGGCAAATCGTTCGTCCCATAATGTGTGCATAAATATTCTCTCCTTATTTAGGGAATCGGCTGATCACGGTCGCCCGGGAAGGTAAGATAACCCGGTCTCCCATGGTCAGTTCTGCCGGTGCTTTACCGGCTTTTGGTGGTGAGCCTTGATAAATATAAATCTGAGTACCTTCTGCTGTGTATTTCTCTGAAAGAAAGGCCTGGCCGGTGAGGGAGCCCTCAGAGTCAATCGCACAGCTTGTGACAGTACCGATGACTTTCCCGCGTTCATCAATGACAGGATCGCCAAGGTGAGCCATGCGGGTCCTTTGTTCGTCAAACCTGAATCGGACGACAATGCCATCCCGTTCCTTTTCCCGAGTTTGGAAGGCGGTTCGACCGATGAACCAGGGCTTATGCAACTTGATGAATGCGCCAAACCCGGCTTCACCAACGCCGAGGTTGAGTGTCCCGCCCATCTCATGTCCGTAGAGGGGTAACCCGGCTTCTGTGCGGAGCGAGTCACGGGCGCCGAGGCCGCAGGGCTTGAGCCCCAGATCCTCTCCAGCGGTGATGAGGGCTTTCCAGAGCTCAACCGCATGATCCGGATGGACGAAGAGCTCGAAACCCATCCGTTCCCCGGTGTAGCCGGTTCTCGAAACCACCAGCGGCATACCATCGAGGGTTGCTTCACAAAGCTGTGCCCATTTGAGACCGAGGATGGCCTGCCGGTCGGCGTCCGAACATCCCAGTTTGAGCAGGATCTCGCGGGATTTTGGTCCCTGAATGGCGATGTCAACCCGCATATCTGCACCCGATTTGGGGTCCCGCAGGTTGCGGAGGATGACCTTCCTGCCAAAAGCTGTTGCCCAGGGAGATTCCTGGTCCACCTGGATCTCGCCCTTTCTGACGCCATTAAGCCAGGCCCAATCCTTATCATCGTTGGCGGCGTTCACAACAACCAGGAATTTCTCTTCGCCGCGCCGGTAAACCAGCAGGTCATCAATGACATTCGCATCCTGGTCAAGAAAATGGGTATAACAGGATTCGCCGACCTGCAGGCTGCCGATATCATTGCCGCAGACGCTGTCAAGGAACAGGCCGGAATCAGGACCTTCCGCCTGATAGACGCCCATATGCGTGACATCGAACAACCCGGCTGCCTTCCGGACAGCAAGGTGTTCCTCCAGCACTGACGAATACCAGACGGGCATATCCCAGCCGGCAAAGGGGACCATCTTCGCCCCCATCTCCCTGTGAGTCTCATGTAACGGTGTGGTGAGCAATTCGGGGCTTTCCTGAGGTTCCCATTTGAATTGAGGAAGCGGTTCGCCACCCCGTTTCTCCCTGTCCATCCCAATATAGTAAGGCTTATGATCCGCGAAGGGGCTGCCTTTCACAGCACCGGGTTCCTGCGGGTCTGTGTCTTCAATTTTCACAGGTCCCGGGACTCGCATGGCGAGATCGTCGTCGAATTTGATGTAGGCATCGGAGAGGTCCCGCAGCCATGTCCCAGCCAGGCCGGCAGCGTCACCCGGCACTGTCAGAAGGAAAATTTCAGGCGCGACACAGGTGACGAATCCTTCCACGTTTCCGGCAGTGGTATGCAGCAGGGTGGGCTGGGTCTGCCCCGGTTCAAGCCCTTCAACATCGCTGGAAAAGGCATAGCTGACAAAATGACGGATCTGATTGCCGCTCAGCCGGAATGATGCCCATTTTGTGTCTCTGTTGTCATCGAGGTCATAATAATGAGGATAGCCATGCCTGGTTTCAAGCTGTCCAGAATCTACAAAACGCTCAGCCAGAGCTTTACCTTTGAGTTTGACATTTTCCAGGACTTCGAAATCCACCTTTGCCCGGCGCAGAGGTGCGCGGCGGCCAGGCAGGGCATATGGCGTAACCCCTTCAAAAAGATCTGCGATAAGATTCGCGACCTGTTCAAGTTCCGCTTCTTTGAAACCGCGTTGTGTGAGCCAGGTGGTGCCGAAGCGGATGCCTGTCGCGGAAAAAGTCGATCGGTCACCGGGGATGGTATTGCTGTTGGCGACGATCCCTGCGACATCCAGGATTCTGGCGCCCATGTCACCGGAAAGATAAGCGTCATTGTCCGCTTTGATGGATTTGCAATCCAGCAGGACCAGGTGTGTGTCGGTGCCGTTGTATGGCACCCGCAGGTCTCGCTTTTTAAGCTGGTCAGCAAAGGCCACAGCATTCCTGATGACCTGGTCGTGGGTTGATTTGAACGTGTCAGATTGAGCCAGTTTGAAGGCCAGCGCAAGCGCTGCCATCGTGTTGATATGGGGGCCGCCCTGCTCACCTGGGAAAACGGCTTTATCGATCTTTTTTGCGAGGGCAGCATTGTCGGTGAGGATGCAGGCGCCGCGCGGCCCCAGCAGAGTCTTGTGGGTTGTAAATGTGATCACGTGAGCATGGCCCACTGGGGAGGGGGATTTTCCTGCGGCGATCAGGCCGGCAATGTGGGAGATATCTGCGAGAAAGATTGCACCGACCGCATCAGCAATCTCACGGAACTTTTTCCAGTCCGGTACCCAGGGGTAACTGGAATAGCCGGCGATGATGAGTTTTGGCTGGACGTCCTGCGCCTTGACTAGGATCGCGTCGTAGTCTAATAATTCCGTCTCGGGATCCACCGAATAATGCTGGGCGTCATAGAACATCCCCGAGCGGTTCACAGAAGACCCGTGAGTAAGATGGCCGCCAACCAGCAGGCTCATTCCCAGAACCGTGTCCCCCGGATTAAGGAAGGCGGTGTAAACGGCATTGTTTGCCGGTGCACCTGAAAGGGGCTGCACATTCGCAAACAGCTGGTCAGCCGAAATGCCGTTGGCAGCAAAGGCCTCCGCGCATCTGCGGCGTGCCAAAGCCTCGACCACGTCCACGTATTCGACGCCTTTGTAAAAGCGAAGGTTGCTGTAACGCCGATATGCTCCGATCATTGATGCATAATCAAAGATTTCTTCTTCAGTGTAAGTGACGGTTTCCGGCCTTGGGTATCCCTCCGCATAGATATTACCAAATGATGATCCTAATAGCTGACGGATTGCCGCAGGCGCAATGCTCTCGCTGGGGATCATGATTAATCGGCGAGCCTGGCGCTCATCTTCAAGATTAATTAACTCAAAAAGGCCTGGATCCAGTGCTTCCAGGTCTTTTTGATGGTGAAAACTTTTCATTCATTCTCTCCTTATCAGAGATAGGGTCAAGAGGGTCAGTTAGTAATGCTTGATATTCTTATTCTAATCTTGCAGGTAGGGCGGGTCAAGCCAGCGACCTTAAACCTGCCTGGTCTGAACGTCCAGCCAGTCAATCATCTTTTGAAGGACCTTTTCTTTTCCGAGGTCGTTGTGGATTTCGTGGTAGTAATCTTCCCATAGTTCAAGAAACACTTTTTCTCCGGCTTTTTGGGCAAATTCCTCACTTGCATCGGATGCTGAGATTCGGTCGCCTGTGCCATGCATTAATAACAAAGGAAGGCCCCAGTCTCCCGCATGATCCAGACCATACTGACCGCCTTCAATGAGATCAATCGCCAGACGTGCAGAGATTCGATCATGCACCAGGACATCGTCCTGATAGGCCTTTACGATCGCTTTATCCCGCGAGAGAGCTTCCTGTTCCAGCTCGTTCCGCATTACCAGAGAGGGGAACAGGGCCGACATGATTTTCCCAAACGAGAGTTTGATTTTTGGTGGCGCAAAGGACAATCTGAGTGGCGGTGCGGTGGCGATCACACCCGCCAGAGTGGGCGAACGGCGCAAGCCATAATTGATCACAATGCAACCACCCAGGCTGTGCCCATAGAGGAATTGGGGGCAGGGGTCGCCGATAATGAGCCGGGATTGATCCAAAAAAATGGAAACATCATCCAAAAGATAGTCGAAACCAGGAGAATGACCGCGTTTTCCCTCCGACAGGCCATGCCCTCGCAGGTCAAAACCAGCGAAATGGTAACCAGCCTGGTTCATCATTTTGGCGACATCCGCATAACGGCCGGAATGCTCTCCCAGGCCATGGACAAGGTTGACGACCCCTTTGGGCTTTGGTAAGGGGGTTTGCCAGATTCTCCCAAGAAGCGTTAGGCCGTCATTCGTTGAAAAATTAAAGGTGAGGTTTTCCATGGGACTCCTTTGAGTGTCGACATAATCGTGGCATGTTTTGTTCAAAGGTATTATACAATGGTTAGGTCAGTGTATTGGCGGCAGAAAAAGTTATGATCTTTGTCATATAATCCAGAGTGCGTTTGTTGATGAGGTAGGATAAGAATCATAAGGTGGGGAAATTGGCAAACCCTTTGAGAGTATGATAAATTTAACGCATGCGTGACTTTTTAGAGGTGCCGGCGTTAATTAAAACAGATGGACAAAGGTTTTTCCATTGATTGATAAAAATGACGAAAAAGCGCTCATCGATAAAGCGAAGACAGACCCTGCTGCTTTTGGTATCCTGTATCAACGGTATGTTGACCGGATTTATAACTACATTTTTTACCGAACCGGCAGTCAGAAAGACGCTGAAGACCTGACGGGAAAAGTCTTCTTTAAAGCGATGAGTCACATCAGCAGCTATAAACATATGGGGCTGCCTTTCTCTGCCTGGCTGTATAGAATTGCGCATAATCTTGTTGCCAATTATCACCGTGACCGTTCCCGTAAACAGGAGATTCCCCTTGAAGATGTACCCAGACAGGTTTTACCCCAAACCGACCTTCAGCCTGAACCCCGCGCTGTCAAAAGCCAGGAGGTTGATGATCTTTTGGACACCATCCGGGATCTGGCGCCTAACCGGCAGGAATTGTTAATTCTTAAGTTTGTGGACCAGTTGTCCAATGCCGAGATTGGCCTTATCATGCGAAAGAGTGAAGGTGCAATCAAGAGCTTGTATCACCGGACGTTACTGGAGCTGCGTGAAAAGATGGATTCAGAGTGAGGAGCGGGGCTTATGTTACGGATTTTAATTGATGGTTCAGGCGATATGCCTGAAGGATGGGCTGAGGCCTACGAATTTGATATTTTGCCGATGCCCATTCAGATTGGTTCCAAAACGTATTACCAGGGCGAGGATATCACCCCTGATGAGTTTTACACGCTGGTGAGGGATAAGGAGAATGTCCCGCAAACAGCGGCACCTTCGCCCTTCCGGATCAAAGCTTTCATCGAAAAGGTCTGTAATATCGGCGACACGGTTCTCTCCATATCTGTCTCCGGCAAAATGTCATCAACTGTGTCGATGGTTAAGCATGCTGCCAGAGAATTGGCAGACAAAATCCATGTGGTGACCTTTGATTCGCTGGCCGGATCGGCTGTGCTGGCGTTGATGGCTCGTGAAGCTCGTCTCAGAGCACGCGCGGGCGATTCAATCGAGACAATCCTGGAAAAGCTGCGGGAGATCCGAGAAAAAGTGACCGTCGTCCTGACCGTTGACAGTCTGGAATTTGCACGCCGGTCCGGCCGGGTCAATGCCCTTCAGGCAGCGGTGACATCACTTTTGAATATAAAACCCATCATAACTTTGAAAGAAGGGATGATGGAGATGTCTGAGATGGTACGGACACGAAAGAAATCGCTGGAACGGATTGTTGAAAAGATTTATGAAAAATACGCAGATCAAGCGTTAAAAATCGCGATCGTTCATTCGCAGGATCCTGACACAGCGGTGAAACTGAAAGAAATGGTGGAAGCGGTGATTAACTCTGCAGAGATGATATTGACTGAACTTTCGATATCTGTGGCAGCAAATCTTGGCCCGGGCACGGTTGGAATTGTTGCGTTACCTGATGATGTTTAATCTGGAAAGGGATTGATCTTGAAGGCGATTCATGAATCAAATGATCGATTACTGGCTTTGGAAAGGTCTTTAAAACAAGAGTTACATCCAGTCCAGCCGGATCAAAAATTTATTGGCAGCCTCCAACAAAGGTTGGAGGACAGCCCTGAATTTCAACGTAACCGGCGGACGGCTGCAACCCTGCTCTCCATTGCGGCTGGACTAATTATCGGCCTGGCCATTTTTCTGATTGGCAGAGGCTTTATTGAAAACACGGACCAGGCCTGAGTCCGAATAAAAAAACACCTGCCGATATTTAATCGGCGCAGGTGTCTTTTGGTAAAAGAACTAGAGCCCCAGGGAATCAAATTTCCTGGTCAAGGTCTCATTGTGGGGCTCGACTAAAACGCTCTCATCAGGAAAGACAATGGTGGGCACACTGCGGTTACCGTTATTTATGTCTTTGACGATTTTTTCTCCCTGTTTGTCTTGATCGATATCGATCCACTGGTAAGGAACTTTCCTCTCATCAAAGATGCGCAGCGCCCGGCGGGTATCCCCGCACCAGCGGGTTCCATAGACTTTGATCTGTGCCATGATTTTTTCTCTCGTAGCTTCTTGATTCCTTATTTGTTGATCGGAATTTGTTGACACATTGTAAACCAGGATAATCTTATTTTTTCACAGTTTGAGGTTCAAGTATACCGCGTACCCAACCGCCCACTTGCCAGTACCGGAAATCTTCGCCATTGTTCACTTGCACACCGCCAATCACGCCGTAAATCAGGGAGGCGGGCATCAGCAGCAGGACCAGGAAGCCCGGAACCAGGCAGAGCAGGGGGATGATCAAAAACCCAAAAACCGCGCCAAAGGTAATGAAAATGCCTGCCAGGAGCCCGGCACCAATCCAGGTAATTGCCTGGAAGATCAGGGATTGGATGGCGTGATATGCCACCAGCCGGGAGCGGTTTTGATAAGCGAAATAAATGACGATAGCTGCCACCATTCCCAGGAATCCGCTTACTAGGTTCAAAAGGACACTTAGATGGGCAAGCATCGCCCATGTCCGTTCATCCTGGGGAGCCATTGGCGGGGGCGGGGACGCGGGACGTGGAGCCCCAGGATTTGGCTTGACCGCTTCCTGTTCTCCGGTGGTGATCGGTTCTTCCCTGCCCGGCTGATCTTGTGCCGTTACTTTTAATTCAGTGTCAGCGGCGTAATCAGGAGATGGTTCAGGGATGAGGTCTTCCTTCATCCTGGCCTCATCTGGTTTTTCTTTAGGGGATTTTTTCCCTGGCATCGGCATTCCTTTCTCGGCTGGTGACTATTGTAATTTATTATTTATTTTCTTACCCTTTCACATTTTAATCTACGTGGAGGCCCCCTAAAAGTTGCAGATTAATTAAAAAAACCTGCTCCGATGAAGAGCAGGTTCAGGCTCATTGGTTTTCTGAAAAATTAATCAGCCCACCCCTGTTTCTTGACGAAATCCGTGATGACTGGGATAGTAACGTATTCACCATTATAGGCTTTGATACCCCAGATGATTTGGAATATCAGCGTTGCCACCCAGATGATACATCCAAGTCCGACCACAGGTGAGAGCACACCGGAAACCACCCAGGCGACAATACCAAAGGCAAGCGCCTGCGGGTAGTGAGCTTTCAGGAAGGGGCGGTTCTTCTTATCTTCGATAAGGAGTAGGATGATCGGTACGAGCGGTGTGAAAATATAGGCGAGTAAGGCCCAGGTCTTATCTTCACTGGTGATATTGGGGTCCACAATTTTCTCTTCGGTCATTTATGCCTCCAGATGATCTAAATTGAAAAAACGCATGTCAAAATAATTGATGCGACTTAATTCTAACATAACTCCAGCAGGAATGACAACACACAAGACCGTGTCCAATCCCTGATGTGTTAAAATGAGAGCCATGAATTTACGAATTGTATTTATGGGATCGCCGGATTTTGCTCTGCCAACCCTGGATGCGCTGCATGCAGCATTCAACCTGGTTGGCGTGGTCACTCAACCCGACCGTCCGGCTGGCAGGGGGCGGAAAATGATCCCCCCTGATGTGAAAGTCCGGGCACAAGAACTTGATTTGCCGTTGATCCAGCCCAAAACACTCAAAGATCCAGACGCGCTGACTCAGTTGGAGAAATGGCAGCCTGATGTTATTGTGGTGGCTGCCTTTGGACAAATACTGCGTGAGAATGTCCTGTCCCTGCCGGATTTTGGCTGTGTCAACGTCCACGCATCCTTGCTGCCCCGCTGGCGCGGGGCAGCACCGGTCCAGGCGGCAGTTTTGCATGATGACGTAACCGGTGTGACGATAATGAGAATGGATCAGGGGTTGGATACAGGTCCCATTTTAAGTCAAAAGGTGATTCCAATCCCGGAGGATATGACCGCTGGAGAATGTTTTGACGCTCTGGCCCGCCTGGGTGCGGATTTATTGGTCGAGACCCTGCCCAAATATGTTCAAGGGGAGCTCCAACCCCAGCCACAGGAGGATGCTCTGGCCACCTATGCACCCAGGTTGGAAAAAGAAGATGGCAAACTGGACTTTAACCAACCTGCGGATTTGCTGGCCCTGCAGGTCAGGGCCCATAATCCCTGGCCAGGGGCTTATCATTATTTTAACAATAAACGTTTGAAGGTACACCGAGCGCATTTTTTGGATTTTGATAACGCACAATCCGGCAAGCGATATATTATGAATGAGAAGCCGGCCTGGGGAGCGTCGGAAGGGCTGCTGGTTTTGGATGAAGTCCAGCTCGCAGGCAAGAGCCGCATGTCAGGGATGGACTTTTTACATGGCGCTAAAGATTGGATCAATGAAGACAGGGAGATGGAACAATGAAGAAATTCGTGATGGCGATTGATCAGGGGACGACCAGTACACGGGCGATCCTTTTTGATCACGCTGGAAGGGTGGTCGGGCTGCGGCAGAGAGAGCATGAGCAATTCTATCCCCAGCCTGGCTGGGTGGAGCACGATCCTCTGGAAATCTGGTCGTCAACGCAGTTTGTCATTCAGGGAGTCCTGAACGACCACGACCTAACCAGGGAAAACCTTGCCGCCATCGGCATCACCAATCAGCGGGAAACAACCCTTGTCTGGAACAAAGAGACGGGCAGGCCTTATTATCCCGCCATCGTCTGGCAGGACACCCGGACGGATAAAATCTGCAACCAGTTGGCAAAGGAAGGCGGGCAGGACCGGTTCAGGGCAATCACCGGGCTTCCTCTGGCGACTTACTTCTCCGGCCCCAAGATCGCCTGGATGCTGGAACATGTGGACGGTCTGAGGGAGGACGCAGAAGCCGGGAAAGCGTCTTTTGGTACGGTTGACTCGTGGCTGGTATGGAACCTGACTGGCGGTGTGGAAAGTGGCCTGCATGTGACCGATGTGACCAATGCCTCCCGGACACTGCTCATGGATTTGAGAACGCTGGACTGGGATCAGGGTATGCTGGATGTTCTGGGGATTCCCCGGGCGATTCTGCCAGAGATCGTACCTTCTTCTTCGGTCTATGGCGAGGCTAAAGGTATGTTGGAAGGTGTGCCGGTAGCTGGGATCCTCGGTGACCAGCAGGCCGCGCTGTTCGGCCAAACCTGCTATGATGCCGGTGAAGCCAAAAACACTTATGGCACCGGCTGTTTTATGTTGATGAACACCGGGAGCGAACTGGTCCCAAGCGAGAGCGGCCTGTTGACGACTGTCGGGTATAAGATCGGCGATCAGGAAGTGGTCTATGCGCTGGAAGGATCGATTGCGATCACGGGTGCCCTGGTCCAATGGCTGCGGGATAACCTCCGGATGATCGATAATGCTGCTGAGGTTGAAACTCTGGCCCAGACGGTCGAGGATACCGGCGGGATTTATTTTGTACCTGCCTTTTCAGGCCTCTTTGCGCCGTATTGGCGCAGCGATGCCCGGGGTGCAATCGTCGGATTGACGCGCTACATCAACCGGGGACATATTGCCCGGGCTGTGCTGGAAGCGACAGCATTTCAGACCAAAGAGGTCCTCGATGCAATGGAACTGGATTCCGGTGTGAAACTTCGGGCTTTGAAGGTGGATGGGGGTATGGTCGTTAACGAGCTGCTGATGCAGTTCCAGGCGGATATCCTCAATGTGCCGGTTATCCGCCCTGTTGTGGCGGAGACGACCGCCCTGGGTGCGGCCTATGCAGCCGGCCTGGCGGTTGGTTTCTGGGAGGATATCGATTCCCTTAGGGTGAACTGGCAGGAGGATCGCCGCTGGGATCCCGTAATGGAGGACCAGGAGCGAGATAAGCGCTATGCTGGCTGGAAGAAAGCCGTGGCCCGCACCTTTGACTGGGTTGAGCAGTAAGCGGAGAGACCCATCGGATAGGGAGAAGATCCCTGAAGAGACCAGAGGTATTATTTATTGTAGGCCGCGCTTGTCTTAGCGGCCATGATAAAGTCGTTTTTATGCAATCCTTCAATATTGTGCGTCCACCATTGCACGGTCACCTGCCCCCAGGTTAAGGCAATCAGAGGATGGTGGCCTTCTTCTTCGGCCAGTTGACCGATTTTGTTCGTGAATGCAAGGCTTTCAGCAAAGTTCCTGAAGGTAAATTCCCGTTTCAAGCGAGGAATCCCGTCCTCTTCAACGACAGTCCATTCAGGGATGTCCTGCTGCATCTCACCGATCTCGTCTTCCGTCATTGGGGGGATGTCACTCTCACAGGGTACACATTTTTGCTGCGTCAGGTCGGGCATTTCTTTCCTTTCTTCTTGAATCTTGTGTTCAAGTTAAAGAGATACCCGATTAATGAATAAATGCAAAATCGCGAGAGGGGTTACTCATCCGGCATGAATTTCCGCTTCCAGTCATACAGCAGGTTCAACGCTTCGATTGGAGACAGACTGTTGATGTCCAGATCCTTGATGGCATCCAGCAGGGGGTTGTTCTCAGGGAAGAGCGTCATTTGCTGTTTTGAGGACTCTTTCCGCTCCAGGGTGGCACCTGATGAGGTCTCCAGTTGCTGCAGGATCTCATTCGCCCGCTGGATGACGGGTTTGGGCAGACCGGCAATCTGGGCGACATGGATGCCGTAGGAGCGGTCTGCGCCGCCGGGGATGATCTTGTGAAGAAAGACGACCCGTCCGTCGGATTCGGATACAGCTACATT
>CAZXRL010000003.1:0-36511 GCA_964643275.1 uncultured Candidatus Brevefilum sp. | reverse complement strand
TTTGACGAGTATGGGCTCTGGTGAGAAAACCATAGCAAAATGGCGGGATCCTTGATCCCTATCTAAGGAATTCAACAGGATGAAAACGATTGCGAAATGACTTCCATTCTTATATAATCTTTTTAAGCATTATCCGCCTCCTTCACCCTCTAAAACTGAAAGGAACGAAAAATGGACATGCTCCTTGTTTTCATCGTCACCTTCATCTTTTTCATGCTCATCTGGATTGTGGCAATGTTTATTGGCCGCGCCATCAATAAAAAACGGCTGAGTCAATTCCGGACCTATATTAAAAACCACCTGCCCGATGTTGATCCAGCAAACGAAAACATCCTGATCGCAAAGCAGAAGAGTAAACAGGTCAAATCCGATATTGCTCTGCTGATCAACGAAACTTCCCGGGAAATTCTCATTCTGCTGGATGAAAAGGGCGAAGGTATCACCCACAAATCCTATCCCTTTGATGAGCTGAAGATTGCCCGATCTGAGGATCAGGTTATCAGCCGGGGATTCTTGCCGAAAACCTATAGTTTTGAGGAAAGACTCAAGCTGGAATTCAGGGATGGTGCATCCTACCAGTTGATCCTAGAAAATATCTCCAACAAACAGGGCAACGACCAGGGTGCGGATGTCGTCCGTAATATCTTCGCACCGTGGAAACGGCGCTTGAACGAGATCCTTAGAAATTCAACATCGTAATTTGCACACACGCACGCCCTCATCATTGATAAACGGATGAATTTCCAGTTCTGGTACAATTGAAACAAACAAACCACAAGATATGCAATGGGGAGAGTCCTTCGGTCTCAATGAAAGGAACCAGATGCAGCCCAGAATATTCCATTATGACCGTCTGGTGAAAAGTGAAGATCTCAACCATCATGGCACGCTTTTCGCAGGCCGTTCTGCAGAGTGGTTTGTTGAAGCCGGCTTCATAGCCGCCGCCAGCGCTCTGCCGGCAAAGAATATCGTTTGTGTAAAGATCCACGGTTTGACCTTCACCCAACCTGTTGAAGCTGGTGAGATCGCCTGCTTCGAGAGCAAGATCATCAAAACTGGTAAAACTTCCCTAACCGTCTATGTCAGACTCAGGGTGCAGGAGGAGGAAGCCCCAACCCTTGAAGGTTTTATCACCTTTGTGAATGTAGATGAGTTAGGACGCGCCCAACCTCATGGTCTAAAGCTTGTTCTGACATCCGAAGAAGATATCAAACTTCATCAAATTGCACTTGAATTGGATTGAGTCTGAGAATATCCCGAGAAAGTACTTATCTTAAAATAGAACGATTCAGTTGTCAGAATCAAAGATTCTAAATTATACTAATAGATGGATTTACCTTATTCAATCTCTATCTCTATATGAAGGAGTAGACATGAAACGAATAGCTTATATTTTCATCGCCCTGACCGTTATTATTGGCATTGGCCTCACAGGTTGTCAGCCAAAAGAAGCGGAACTGGGCACCGAGGAGAACCCGCTTGTTTGGGCGCTCGTTCCCTCAGGCGAAACGGACACAGTCCTCGCAGGTTTCCAAAGCGTCGCAGACATCATCTACGAAGAAACCGGTCTGGTCATTGAGCCCTTTGTCGCCACCGAATATGCTGGTGTCATCGAAGCGATGTCAGCTGAACCCACCAAAGCGCATATTGCATCTCTGGCAACTTTTGCTTACATGCTTGCCTCAGAACGCGGTGTTGCAGAGGCCGAACTGGTTGCAGTGCGATACGGGAGCGCCTCCTATAACGGCCAGATCTTTGCCCGGACCGACAGCGGTATTGCCACCATTGCCGATCTCGCAGGCAAGACTTTCTGCGGCGTTGATCCTCTGAGCACCTCCGGTTGGATCATCCCCAGCATTACACTGGCAGCCAATGGCGTGAATCCTGACACCGATCTGGCAGGCGTTGTCTTTGCCGGTTCGCACGACGCAGCAGTTTCCGCTGTTTATAACGGCGAATGCGATGGCGGTTCATCCTTTGTGGATGCTCGCTCAAACCTTGCCGAAGACTATCCTGACATCATGGAAGCCCTCACCGTGATTGAGGTTTCCGTCGATATCCCCAATGACGGTGTGCAGTATCATCCCTCTGTCCCGAGAGAACTGCGCGACCAGATCAACGGCGTGCTCACGACCATCCATGAGACTGAAGCAGGCGCTGAAGCGATTTACCAAGCCTATGAATGGACCGAACTGGCATTACGAGATGACTCATTCTATGAGCCATTCCGCCAGATTTTGGATGCCGCTGGCGTCGATATCTCTGAATTCATGAACTAGGTTGCAGTTCCCCGAACATAGAAAAGGGGGCTGGGAGTAATCCAGCCCCCTTTTTAGTATCCATAACCTCAATACTAAAAGGTTGCACTTATGCTAGAAATTCGAAATTTGACCAAAGTCTACGAAGATGGGACGCTGGCCGTTGATAACCTCAGCTTCACGGTTCCGGACGGCGAATTTCTCATCGTGATTGGTTTATCCGGTTCTGGCAAATCAACTCTGTTGCGCTGCATCAACCGGTTGATTGACCCGACTGAAGGAGAGATTCTTTGGAACGGTGTTGATTTGGCAAAACTGGAAGGCGAGGATCTTCGGAAAGCACGCCGAAAGATTGGAATGATCTTCCAGCATTTTAATCTCGTGTCCCGTTCCAGCGTCCTGATCAATGTCCTCGCTGGCAGGCTTGGGTATGCCAGGACCTGGCCCACCCTGCTGCACCGTTTTTCAAAACAGGACCGCGAGAAAGCCTGGGATATTTTAAGAAGAATGGATATCGAAGACCAGGCTGCGAAACTTGCCCGGGAACTTTCCGGAGGCCAGCAGCAGCGGGTTGGGATCTCCAGAGCGTTGATGCAGGATCCGGAGTTGATCCTGGCAGATGAGCCGGTTGCCAGCCTTGACCCGGTTCTGGCCCATTCAATTCTAAATTATCTTGAGAATCTGAACAAAGAGGACGGCATGACGATTGTCTGCAGCCTGCACTACCTCGACCTTGTCCAACGTTACGCCTCCAGCGTGATCGGTTTGCGAGAGGGAAAGCTGGTGTACCAGGGTTCAAAAGAAGACATCCGAAAGATGACCGATGAGGAGTTTAAGAATATTTACGGCGAAGAAGCCGAGCGAATCACCGATGGAATTGAAGGCAGCCTGGAAAGGAGCGTGGATCAGTGAAATCCAAGAAGAAACAAATCTACCAGCCTGAATCGACCCTGCCCAGTCTGGTCCCACCCTGGCTTGCAGGCATCCTTTCCGCCATCGTACCGGGATTGGGGCAGGCCCTCGCCCGGCAAGTCCGGCGAGCCCTGATCATCTTCTTCAGTTTTGCCTCAATCATCGGCTTGTTGATTTGGCGCTTCCGCCTGGCAGCACCCCGTGACACGGGCTTCATCGACATCTTTACTAAAGCCATCTATCTGCAACCTTTACTGATCTTCATTTTGGTCCTGATCGCCCTGCTCTATCTCGCGAATATATACGATGCCGTCAAGCTCGCTAAAATTACCGGCCTACCAGATCGTAACAAACCTTTCCTGATTTTTATTTTGCTGATCCTTGTATTTTTCTTCCTGGGCTGGCAAATCGGGCGAATCAATTTCTATACCTTAGTCACCTCATTCGGAGATGCCGGCCCCGCACTCTCAAGAGTCCTTTGGCCCTGGGAACGGGCGATTAGCTACCCTGAAGATTCGTGGCGTGGCGTCGCAACACTTGAGAACCCCTGTTCAGATGACCCGCCGCCGCCAACGGCACCCAGGGATGACCGTCCCTACCTGGTCGTAACGCCCACCTGTGGCGAACCCACCGTCCAGAGCGAGACCGAAGACGGCGAATTCGTAATCATCCCGGGCACAACGCTGCAAGTCTACGGGTACAACTTTGCACCTGAGCAAATCGTTGAAATCTGGTGGGTTGATCCGGCCGGATCCCAGTTCCGCCAGCGTCAGGATAGTCAGAATGTCACTGTCATACCGGATGAGAATGGTGAGTTTGTCATAGATGTTGTCTGGCCTTACCGTATCATTCCGCCCTCCTACCGTGAAGGCGTTTCGGAATGGGAGCTGCAAGGCCGGCAGATAACATCCATTGGAGATTGGGAATTCAGCGAAGAATTCAACCTTGCGGTTGAGAAAATGATCGAAACGATCTTCATCGGCATGATGGCAACGTTCTTTGGCATCATCCTGTCGCTGCCGTTCAGCTTCCTGGCCGCCCGTAACCTGATGAGTGCCAATGCCTTCACACTCGGGATTTATTATCTCGTGCGGGGAATCCTGAACATCATCCGGTCCATCGAACCGCTGATCTGGGCGATCCTGGCTGTGATCATCGTGGGTTTGGGCCCCTGGGCAGGTATCATTGCTCTGACGATCCATTCGATCGCGGCCCTGGGCAAGCTCTATTCAGAAGCGATCGAATCCATTGAAACCGGACCTATCGAAGCCTTGACGGCCACAGGCGCAAACTGGTTCCAGATCATCGTTTACGCCGTCATCCCGCAGGTAATCCCACCATTTGTTTCCTTCACAATTTACCGTTGGGATATCAACATCCGGATGTCAACCATCATCGGCCTGGTCGGTGGCGGCGGGATCGGATACCTGCTGACGCAATGGATCAGAGTCCTCGACTACCGGGCTGCGGGCATTGCCGTCTGGTTTATCGCACTCACAGTCGCCATTCTGGACTATGTCAGCGCAGCAATCCGCGAACGCTTTGTCTAAAACCTCATCCGCTTAATAGATCATTGGACCCCCGGAGTCATAACTCCCGGGGGTCTTTTGGTAATCTGTCTGTTTTTATTTACACCAAACACCAAATACCTAATCCCCAATTCCTTTGACATGAAATCCGTTATCAGATTCCCGTATTGCCCAAGCATCATCTGCTATAATATCCCCATTATTTTATTACTTATTTTTATTAGATTATGAGGTCATTATGCTAAACATCACAACCGATAGCTGTGCTGATCTCAGCCAGCAACTGCTTGACGCGCATGGGATCAGGATGATCCCACTCCATGTTCTGGTGGATGGGAAAGACTACCTTGACAATGAGCTGAGCCTTGATCAATTGTTCAAAAGCGTTGAGGACACGGGAGAACTCCCGAAAACAGCCGCCCCTTCCATCATGGAATTCTGCGAGTTTTTCAGCAATGGTGAGCCAACTGTTTATATTGGCCTCTCATCGCAGCTCTCCGCAACAATGCAGAATGCCCACCTCGCAGCAGAACAACTCAAGAATCCTGATCTGCACTTGATCGATTCTTTGAACCTATCAACCGGGATTGGCCTGCTGGCCCTCAAGGCTGCAGACCTGCGGGACGAAGGACTATCCGCTGAAGAAATCGCTGCGGAAATTTCTGCAACACGCCCCAGGGTGAAAACCGCTTTTGTGATTGACACCATGGATTATCTCCACAAGGGCGGCCGCTGCACCGGGCTGCAGGCATTTATGGGAAGTATGCTCCAGATCCGGCCTGTGATCCATGTCCGGGAGGAAGGTTCGCTGGGTGTGCTGGATAAGGTGCGCGGAAGCCGTAAGAAGGCTCTGGATCGCCTGCTGAGCAGGTTTGAGGCCGATCTACCTCATGTTGATTTGACCCGTGTCTTCGTCACCCATTCGGGTTGTGAGGTAGATGCAGATTATCTAGCCAGTGAATTACACGCCAGGGCAGACATCAAAAACGTGCACATCACGATGGCCGGCGCAACGATTGGAAGCCACTGCGGGCCGAACACGATTGGGGTTTTATATCTCACCCAATAGGATAAAGCAAGTTATCAATCCATTACGATCAAGGATTATCTCTCAGTTCCCCGGTTGCGGGGAACTGATTTTATTACACCCTCGCCTTCTCACCCACCCGCTTTGAGGCAAGGAGCACCAGGAACAGCACGACCAGGCCTACGCCGGTTGCGCCAAACAAAGTCGCCATGAGCTGATAGCTGCCGACATATTCAAATATTTGTCCCAGCACTGTCGGTAAAAGGGTCCCGCCCAGGCTGACTCCCAGGAAAAACAACCCCGTCACTGCGCCGGTAATCTTCATCCGGGTTTCCGCCAGTGCCATGAGAGTCGGGAAGACGGAGGAAAGCGCCAAACCCAGACCAGCCGAACCAATCCAGATCATTACAGGGCTGACAGGCCAGATCAGGATCAGGCCAAAGAAGAGCAGCGCCAGCAGGAAGTTCCCCCGCAACAAAGTTGAGGGGGCCAGCTTTTTAGCAAACGGGATGGCGATCACCCGCCCCAGGGTCAGCGCACCCCAATAAAACGCATTCATGTAAGACGCCGCAGTTTCGGTAGCGATCCCTTCTTCTGTCGCATAAGTGAAGATCCACCCGCCATAACCGCCTTCCACGCCCACATAAATGAAGAAAAGCGCCATGATCAACACGACCAGCCGGAGATCCATCTTCTGGTTGTTTTTCGGCTTCGCGTCATCCTCATCTTTTTCGGGGTTTACGGGCGAAGGCAGGGTCGCCAGCCCGATGATCCCGGGAAAGAACAGGATCACCAGGACCCAAAAAGGCCAGGTGAGCGCGCCGCCAGCCAGATTCATCACATTCGAGAGGATGATGGGCGAAAGAAATGCCCCCAAACCAAAGCAAAAGTGCAGAGCGTTCATATACGGACCAACCCGGGATTGGAACACCCACAGTAGATTCACATTGCCGCCGACATCCACAAGCCCGGTACCTATGCCAAACAGGAACATCACCCCGAGCAGCAGATAGAACCAGGGGACGACGGGGATGAGGAAACCCATCAACATCATCAGGATGAGAGCCGTGATCATCAGCCGATGACCCTTCAGCCGGTCATAGAGCCGTCCCCCGCCCGACGAGCCAACCAGATAACCCAGGCTGCTGGCAGTGAACAGGAAGCTGATTTGGGCAATCGAAACATTCACATTTTTCGCCAGGTAAGGCAGCATCGGCCCCAGGGCAACGGATGCCAGCCCTAAGGAAACAAAACAAATCCCATAGGTGATGAAAGAAAGGCGTTCGATGCGGTGTTGCTCAGGTTTGGTCCGGGTGGCATTACTCATGGTTTCTCCAATGGTAGGTTTCAGAAATCAACCAATCTTATCACCTCGTGCAGGATGCGTAAAGGTGATACTCGTACCGTTTGTATTAAGTCAGAAAATTGCGGTCAAAATGAATTTTTGAGAAGGGTTGAATAAGAGCAAACGGGCACTCCGAGCAGAATCAAGTCCGGGCAGTCACCACCAGATTCATCGAATTCTCAGGATCGAAGGCCGTTCCCTCCAGATCACCGAATAATCGCAGGTCTTTGAACCCCGCTTTCTCCAGTGCGCCGACCAGCTCGTCCCGCTTCATGGGCCAGAGACGTGTGCTGATAACCCGCTGATAGAAGGCTTCTCCATCCTCGCTTGTGAGGACTTGGATATTGAATGTCAATCGTCCATCAGGATTGAAGTCATAGAATCGGGCGAAGACCCAGACACGGTTGCCCTCCCGATATGTTTCCGGCGACATCCAGCGTTCCCGGATTGCCAAAACCCGGTCAAAATTGCGGTTTTGGAGGATCAATTTTCCACCCGACCGTAATACTCGATGGAAGTCACCAAGGGCCTGTTCAAGCGTAGTTTCCGTCAGGACATGCGGCAGGGAATTACCCAGGCAAATCACTGCATCAAAAACCCGCTCGCCAAAAGCGTGGGTAAACCCACCAAACCCGGCCGACTTAAAGGTGATCGCCTGGCCCGCTGCATTTGCGTTCTCACGGGCAGCTTCGACCATTCCCGGGCTGAAATCCGCACCTGCCACCATGGATCCCCGGTCAGCCAATGCGATGGCATGCCGGCCGGTGCCACAGGCGGCATCCAAAACCCGAACAGTGTCTCCGAGTTCCGGTTCCAGCTCGGCAATTTCCCTGCTGAGGAATGGCATTTCCACTGCAAGACGCGCATCCCAGTTTACGAACCGGTCATAATCCCGGCTGAATTGATCGTACATCCCTGCTTCATTCATTTAAGGGGCCCAGATAAGTCCTGATTTTCCCAAAATTCCGATAATTGACAGCAATTAAAGCTGCCAGCGACGTTGTGATCGGCACAGCCGCAAACAATCCCAGCGATCCCACCATGGTCCGGACGATTTCTTCAGCAATGAACTCAAGGTTGATCGCCAGTCCAAGATCGACATTGCTGAAGGAGAACAAAAGCAGCATCGGCAGCGATGCGCCGGCATACGCCAGCACAAGTGTGTTGACCGTTGCAGCGATGTGATCCTGGCCGATATTCATCGCAGATTTATACAATTGACTAAAGTTCTGACCGGGGTTGTTCCGATATAACTCAAAAACGGCGGATGCCTGTGAGATGACGAGGTCGTCGAGGACGCCGAGGGTGCCGATCAGAATGCCTGCGAGGAGCAGACTGCGGACATTGAGCGCATTCTGGGTCAGCTGGGAGATATAAAACATATTTTCATCCCCATACCCCGTCAGACGGGCATTGTTGACGAAAATCAGGGCCAGCACACCGGTGATCGCCAGAGCGAGGAACGAGCCTAATACGGCAGCGTGGGTTTTCACATTCCAGCCATAAACGATATACAGGCTGAAACTAACGAAGACAAAGGCCCCGAGAATGCTGGTTGTGAGGGGGTCGCGCCCCTCCTGGATTCCTGGCAGGATCATCAGGACGATGATGGCCAGGCTGAGTGCGATCCCAACGATCGAACGCACACCCTTCCAGCCGCTGATCAGGACGCTGACTGCGACGAAAATCCCGGCTAACAGAAGCAGGGAGTTCCGGCGATAAAAATCCGTGAAATGGGCAGACGTTTCGCCATCCGGCGTGGTGGAAACGGTAACCATCAACCGGTCTCCCTCCTCGATCATGATCATCTCGTGGCGGATTTGTCGGGTCCCATATTCGATGTCAAAGATATCACCGGCAAATTGACCTTCCTGCGCCTCAACCCGAAGAATCTGATAAGGTTGGGTGACCTCACCCAGAGTTACCTCACCTTCTTCCACGACCTCCCGGACGACAGCGAGAATGGTGCCGGAACTATAGCCGACGATTGTTTCCTCAGTCGCCTGTTGATTGACATATGAAATGATCTTCGGCACAAGAATAGCCGCCAATACCAGCAGGGCAGCAATTCGCAGGACGATCATGAAAGTTTTTCTTGACATGCGGTCTCCAATCACCTGGTATTCACTTCTCAGAATTCTAGCATTAATTTACTGGCATGGCCTAAAGATTGGATCTTCAGCAATGAGAAGCAGAAGGCAAAAATAGTCCCTAAATTTTCAACCTCCATGATATGATTAAAGGGAATCAAGCGAATGAAAGGAGGGAAGGATGCTGCCTGAAAAAGTAAATATTGCACTCGATTTCATTGAAAAGATCAACAGGGGAGATGTGGATGGCATTGCCGGACTTTTGGCACCAAACCATATTTTTGAGGATATCCAGGGCGATACCGAAGCAGGAAAAGGCAGGATATCCGAAGTCTGGCGCAGGTTTCTAGAGTCACATCCTGAATACCGGATCTATATCCGCCGCGTCTTCGATCTCCCTAACGGGGTTGCCTTGTCAGGGCACACAACCGGTTCAAATCTTGATTTTTCCGAGAGTGAAGAGTTCCATGGTGAGGGGATGATTTGGACCATGGAAATTGAAGACGGGTTGCTGACATCATGGAAACTTCATCCGGATACGATTGAACATCATCTCCAGCTTGATCTACACGACGAACGAGAAGTCTTCGCACCCGCCTGGATCGCTGAAACAATTGCCAAGCATCTTGATCTGCTCCCAGCCGACTCCCGGACAAACGACATCCGCAACATCCGCACTTACTATTCCCGACTGTATCGCCATGCACCGCCTGAGGTCATGGTCAGAATTGCTGGGCACCTTTTCTTCGATGAAGGCTATCGCTTCGTGCCCTACGAACTCCTTCACCACCATCCCGGTGCACTCCAAACCCTGAGTCGTGAAGAAGTTGAAAAGTTTGGAGAGGGAATCAACAGCTGGTCTTCGACGGATATGTACGCCTCGTTAATTGCAGGCCCTGCCTGGAAACTGGGCATTATTGCTGATGAGGTCGTTGAGAAGTGGGTCCGATCCCCCGATCTCTGGTGGCGGCGGGCCGCCCTTGTCAGCACTATCTACCCCCGGGGTAATCCTGAAAAGATGCTCAGATTTGCGACCATGCTGGTGGATGATAAGGAAGACATGATGGTCAAAGCACTTTCATGGGTTTTGCGTGAAGCCACCAAATTTGACCGTCAGGGCGTCGAACAGTTTCTACAAGACAACAATCGCCGACTGGCCGCCCGGGTCAAACGTGAAGTGCGGAATAAGCTGGAAACCGGCCTGAAAAACCCCTGAAACAAGTACTATCTATACGAAACTTTCAACAATTTATATTTGTTTCGGGTTTTTTACTTGCAACACGAACGCCATGCCAACCAGCCCGAAGCCCAGCGCGACTATAAACATAGCCTGATATCCCACCCACTCGACCAGCGTCCCGCCAATCAAGGGCGCGATCAGAACGAAAACACCAGGGATGCTGCGAACAAGGCCAAGGTAAATCGGCCTTTCCCCTTCCGGCCCCAGTCCCATTCCCAACACCAACTCGCCGATGATGTGTCCGGATTGGGCAAACCCAAAAACCAGGAACAACCCATAGATTCCCCATACAGAAGGCGAAAAATAAGCCAATACCAGGGCAATAATAAAAAAGACATCAGAGGTCAGGAGGATATTGCGCGGCCCAAACTGGTCGCCAACCACCCCCCAAACCACGAATCCCAGTATCCCGCTGACAAACAACAACCCGGAAAAGACAGCCGCCTGTTCATCTGCCAGGGAAAAGCGTTGAATGCCGTAGACGGCAAAGAAACCGACCGCCATACTCCCTAATTGAAAGAAAATCCGGCTGGTGAGATACTTCCGCAGATTCAGATCCCGCTTGAGGATGGTTTTGAACGCCGGGAAATCAATCAGAGGCACTTTCGTTCCGGGTGAAGCATCGGTTTCTTTGTCAACAGACACTTCGGGTTCAATCGTCCGGGTGAAAAAGAAATAAGATAACCAGACAAAAGCCGCACCAATCAGAAAGCAGAGAGCGTAATTATTAGGATAGGACAATTCGGCCAGAATGAAACCAGCAACAACAGAGCCGACCACCCCCAGAGTCCGTCCCACGGTCCTTGCAACACCGAAAAACCGGCTGCGGACCGGAGAAGGGATAACCGTCGCGATCACTTCCTGCCAGGGAAGCGCCACCATACCGCTGGCGATCCCCCGCCAGGCAATCACAATCATGAAGAGCCAGATCGCAAATTCCCTTGAGATCCAGTGCAGAAGAAAGGCTGTTAACGGAAGGATCAGATAAGGGATCCGTTCAATCTTTGCCATCGCCCGGGCAAACGGCATCTTCCGTGGTAACCGTTTGATATACCCTGCCATTAAGACCTGCGGGATGAACCAGCCGGCATGGATCAGGGCCGGAACCAGGCCGATCAGGATTGCAGAATCGGTCAGCGTGCTGGCAAAGACCGGGACAATCGTATTGACAGAGACAAAGCTCTCCCCCAGCAACCAGACCGATTGGTCCAACGCGTTGGCGATATAATTCCGGCGGAAATGCTCCCTGACCTGGGGTTCAATCCGGATATCGGGGGGCAGGCGTAAAAATCCACGGATTTTTTGTAGAAGACGCATGATTTGAGGCTTTCGATGCTATTCTGATAGAGTTATCGGTTTCAACGTTGATAACGGACCCAGAGGGACTTGAGGACCTCTTCCAGCCGTTCACCAAGTTCATCACCTTGAGCTGTGGTGACATCGTCTGCATTTTCAAACACAGCATAAGGGACAGCCACACCCCTGATCTCAATTACATCCGGTCTGTTCTCGATGATATCTCCCCAATCGGTATGCCGGTACATCTTCTCGAGTTTTTCATCCGGCAGACCATGTTCAAGGATGCTGTCCGGCCGGTCAGGGTTGAAACGGCGGCGGTTCTTTCGCAGGGATTCTTCCCAGGGGACGTCAATATAAAGGATCGCGAGGTCCTGCAGGATTTCCTCGGAAAGATGTTCAAAAGCGCGCCGGAAACCGCCATGTTCAGACCCGCGGGAAAATTCGATGATGACCGTATCACCATCATAATCCCGCATCAATTTCTGATATTCAAGCCCAATCCGCTCAATCAGCAGGTCCCAAAGATAAGGATACTTGAAATATCCGTCTGAATCCGTGTGCAGGCGGGGATGACCCATCCGCTCAAGCAGCGCATCTTCTTCAAACCAGGTCCAAAGCATGGGAAAATCATCGATCTCTTCGAATGCGCCGATATGAAAGCACGCCTGACGCTCATCCAAAGCTGTATCCTTTAAATAGTTGATGATTTCACTCTTCCCGGCAGCCGGGCGGGCGATCAATAATAAAGTTTTAAACGTGTGCATGAGGTCCAATCAGCTTTCTAATGGTTGTGATTCAATGTTCCGTCTATTGTATCAAACCCTTGCGAAAAAGACACGCCTGTTCAGGACACGGACACGGAGAACACCGCAAATTTTACAAACGCCTTTCAAACCATTGCGCGCAACCCAATCCGGGTTTAGAATGGGGATTGATTTCCTGATTAGTTGGGAGAAAGAACCATGACAGCCATCAAAAAATCCATCCTTATCCTGATCCTTATGATTTCATTTACACTGGTACTGACAGCCTGCCAGACACCAGAAGAAATCGCGTTTGACCAGATCTGCCAGGAAGAGAACCATCATAAAGTCGCGGTCACAGATGGGTATTTTTCAGTAGGAGCCTCAATATACTGCTCCGACGTGTCCAGTAAATACCGTTGCGGTCTGGTGCTTAATTCCTATCCGGATGGAAGGCATCAGTTCTCTGCCGATCTCGTTGAGGGAAAGCGCAGGAATCAGATGCTGCCAATTGATTCCGGCTATCTGGAACAAGACCTGCTGATCAAAACCGACAGCGGGGAATTCGTCGGTGTTGGCGAGCATGTCAGAGTGACGGGGAAGCTGCTTGTCGTTGACACGGTATGTGTGATGTACGTGGACAGAATCGAAAAAATCGAGTGACGCTTCTGAAGGCTTTACTCCGATCATACGGTAAAATAGGCAACGAAACAACTCAAACAAAGCCTGAGGAGATAATATGGAATGTAAAAAAGAACGAAATTTGGAGAATTGCAATTGTTCCTATTCCCCCTGTTCCCGAAAAGGGGTCTGCTGTGACTGCATCAGTTATCATTTGAGAATGCGCCAGCTTCCAGCCTGTGCCTTCCCCAACGATGCTGAAGCGACCTTTGACCGTTCCTTTGAGCATTTTGCCAGATTGGTTAACGCTGGTGAAGTGTAGGCCGTGTTCGACATAAATACTTACCCCGATCAAAACTGGTCGGGGATTTTTTACTAAGCATCCAAAATATCTGGAGCCGGATTATTATTAATGGACGTTGGCTCACTGCCAATGCCAGGCCCGCAAAGAAGCACATTGAGAAAAGCGAATCAAATTGAAATCATCGATGCAAAAACCCAACCCAACATCCAATACCAGATGGGGCATCCTGATTCTGGGTTGCCTCACCAATGCTCTGGTCGTTGCCGTCCCCGGGATGAGCCTGTCCGTCCTGCTACCGGAAATCTCCCGGGAGTTGAATCTTAACCTGGTTCAGGCCGGTCTGGTCTGGGGGATGTCCGCAGTCCCCATCATCTTTTCCGGGATCCTCGCCGGTGTTCTGAGTGATCGCTGGGGGCCAAAACGCATCCTCACCTGGGGGAGTCTCCTGGTAGGATTATTGGGCGCAAGCCGGGGATTCTCACAAAACCTGGGCGGCCTGCTAACCATCGTTTTTATGTTTGGATTCTTTTCACCCTTTATTACCATTTCTAATATAAAAAATGTGGGGATCTGGTTCTCCGATCGCGAATTTGGCTTCGCCAACGGGATCCTGTCCCTGGGCATGGCACTGGGGTTCTTCATCGGAGCGATGATCAGCGCAAGCATTGTTTCGCCCTGGATCGGCGGCTGGCGTTACACTTTTTATTTATACGGTGCGGCAGCTATTATCTTTACCAGCCTTTGGCTATTCTCTCCAGCTTCTCCACAAGATAAAACAGAAACAATCGCAGAACCTGCCCGTGCCAGGGTCCTGCAGGACATCAAACACATTATCAGTCTCCGGAGTATCTGGCTGCTGGGCTTTGCGCTGTTATGTTTCAACGGCGCGGTTCAGGGATTCCTCGGCTATCTTCCCCTCTACCTCCGTAACCTGGGATGGCCGGAAATCCGGGCGGATGGCCTTGCCGCATCGTTCCACCTGGCAAGCATGATCTTCACCATCCCGCTGACCATCTTCTCCGATCGGCTGGGAACCCGGAAGAAGATTGTGCTTGGCGCAGCCATGCTAACCACCCTGGGGATCGGTCTGGTCTACCTCCTTCAGGGAAATTCACTATGGGGCGCGGTACTCACTGCCGGGCTGGTCAGGGACGGCTTCATGGCGCTCCTGATCACCATGATCTCAGAGACCCGGGGTGTGGGCAGAGTCTATGCCGGTATCGCCACCGGCTTTATCATGGTATTTTCAGGGATAGGTGCACTGGCAGCGCCACCTTTGGGAAACCGCTTGGCGGTTCTGACGCCGAATGCACCTTTCCTTCTCTGGGCGGTTCTGGGCGCAGCCTGTGTGGTCTGCATCGCTCTGATTCCAGAGATCCGATTAAAGCGCAGCTCACAGACAGCGGAGAGTGCAGCAGTACCCGGAGACACAGCATAAGCAGCCGATCCAGAGGATAAGTGAGTCATTAATTACGCTCTCAAAAACCAATAGATACTTCCCTACGTTTTTGAAGCGGGGAATTTTTCAAACGCCTTTCAAGGATTCTTGAGCCCCTGAAAGGCGTTTTGAGTTGGATGAACGAAAGCCTATGGCTTACCGCTGCACACGGCCGGAAGCATCACCACCCATCAGGTTGGTCACATCCGCAACACTGACCCGGTTGAAATCGCCCAGGATTGAATGTTTGAGACAGCTTGCTGCAACCGCAAATTCCAACGCGTCCTGATAACTCTCGTAGGTGCTGAGGCCATAAATCAAACCGCCTGCGAACGAGTCCCCGCCGCCGACCCGGTCTACGATGTCCCGGATTTCATACTTCCTGCTCAGATAAAAGTCCTCACGGTCATTCAGACAGGCCGACCAGTTGTTGATGTCAGCGCTGATACTCTCTCGCAGCGTGATAGCCAGGATTTTGAGATCAGGGTATTGGGCAAGCACCTTATCCGACAGCGCCTGATACTTATCGCTTTCCAGTTTGCCGCTCTCAACATCAACATCAGCCTTGATCCCCAAAGACTTCTGACAATCCTCTTCGTTGGCAACCGCGACATCAACAAATTTCACCAGTTCAGACATGACCTCGGGTGCATTCTTCCCATATTTCCAAAGCTTTTTTCGATAGTTGAGATCGCATGAAACCATAAGCCCTTTTGATTTCGCAGCCTTCACCGATTCAAGAGAGAGCGCCATCGCTGAGGCGGAAATTGCAGGCGTAATTCCGGTAATATGGAACCAGTCCGCGCCCTCAAAAGCGTCTGCCCAATCGATATCACCGGGTTTAGCCAGCGCGATGGCCGAATCACTGCGGTCATACACTACCTTGCTTGGCAGCTGGTTCGCACCAGCTTCCAGAAAATAAACACCCATCCGTCCGGGGCCGCGTGAAATTTTGCTGGTATCCACCGAATATCGCCGGAGTTCCTGCAGACAGGCATCTCCAAGGACGTTCTGGGGTAATACCGTCACAAAAGCTGCCTCAAGGCCATAATTCGCTGCCGAGACGGCAACGTTGGCTTCGCCGCCCCCAAAGGTAGCTTCGAGCACCGGGCTCTGGAAAAAACGCTCACATCCAGGGGCTTTCAGTCTCAACATGATCTCACCAAAGGTTACAACTCTCATTCTTTATATTCCTTTCTATCCACACTCACTTTTGGAGCAAATGAACAGCAAACCCTCCAAACTCATCTTTGAGGTAGACGGCAATCATTTTTTCATTTTTATATTTAGCAGTTGACTCATCCACTTCAAAACCACGTTTGGCTAAATAATGGATGGCACGTGCTATGTTGTTGGTGCGGATGGCGAGATGTCCATTTGCGCCGAGATAAGGGGCATTTGTGATCTCAATGCCGTCCCCCGCAAAGTTGGAGCTGTTACCCTCCTTAACCGGGAAATTAAAAGCCTCCTTCAAACGCGCGGCCACACCAAGTGAGGACTCCTTATCGTCCTGATTGATCCCGACATGAGCCAGCTCAAAGCCCAGTAAAATGTCGATGGACTTTCCGGTGATCTCCGTGATGGACTCAAAATCATTGCTGGCAATCGCCGCTGAACTGCATAGCCAGCTTCCACCAATCGCATGAATAAAGGGCTTATCCGCGTATTCTGACAGGTTGTCGGCATTGACCCCGCCAGTTGGGATGAAGGAAACATCGGCAGCTCTGTAAGGTCCATAAAGCGCCTTACAGGCCTGGACGCCCCCATAGGTGCCGGCGGGGAAGAATTTCACCGTCTTGATCCCATAAGCCAGTGCGGCTTCAATCTCAGTAGGGGTGACACATCCCGGCGTGACGGCGACATCATTTTCGACACACCAACTCACAATCTTTTCGTTGAATCCCGGTGAAACAATGAATTGTGCTCCTGCTTCAACAGCCTCCTGGCATTTTTCAAGCGTGAGGACTGTCCCGGCACCCACAAGCATTTCGGGGCATTCTCCGGCGACATTCTTAATCGCCTGTAATCCGGCATCAGTGCGCATTGTGATTTCCATGATGTCCAGACCGCCTGCCAGCAACGCCTGCGCGGTGGCAACAGCGTTTTTTTCATCATTGATGACAATAACCGGCACCAGACCTGCCAATCCGATTCTTTCCAGCGTATTCATCTTATTAAACCTCTTCTTCCATCCAATTAATGGCAACACCTGAGTGCGTTTGCAAGGCTTCAAGTGATTCAACCAGATTTGGGGGCAGAACCATCCCCGCCTCCGCTCTCTCATAATTCGCCCATTCCATCTCACCAGGCGTGTAAATCCGATCTGAGCCTTTGGCCTTTGGTGCGTTCCGTAAAGCCTCAGCCATCGCATCCATCCGCTTGACAAAGGCTTCTTTCCCAATAAACTGCTCAATATCAATGGCAATAAAGGTGTGGCAAACCCGGTTAGGCTCCTCAATTTCAAACAGCCAGCTGACAATATTATCCAGCATGCTCATACAGCCGCCCGACAGCCCGCCGGTCAGCATTTCGATCATGACAGCCAGGCCATAGCCTTTATGCGCGGCCATGGGCTGCATGGCGCCTTCTTCCGGATAGTGGCCGGGGTCCGTCGTAGGTAACCCATCCTTATCCACAATCCAGGTATCCGGGATGGATTTGCCTTCTTTTCTTGCCGTCACGACCTTGAGCGAAGCAACATTGCTCAGAGCGATATCGAGGAAGATGGTCGGCGGATCGGTTGAAGGAGCGGCATAGGCTAACGGGTTATTCCCGATCAGCATGCCTCTTGCCCCGGGTACGGTCATGTTCGGATCGACATTGCTCATCGCGATCCCGAACATGCCCTGAAAGGCCGCCATGTTTGCATAATAGCCTGCTGCGCCGAAGTGGGTGCTGTTTTTGACGGTTACAATTCCAATTCCCGTTGCTTTCGCCTTCTCACAAGCCAATTCCATACCTTTATAAGCTGGGACCATGCCCATCCCATTTTGTCCATCCGTGATGGCAAAAGCAGGGCCTTCTCTGACGACGACAGGGTTTGCATTCAGATCCAGACCGCCGGCTTTTGCTTTCCTAATATAGTTGAACAGGTTGGCAGTCCCATGAGAATGGGTGCCGTAAGCATCGGTTTCAGCCAGGACTTCAGCCGTGATCCGGGCGTTTTCCTCAGGCATCCCTTCTTTGATCAGGGCTTTTTCACAAAAGGACTTGAGCTCTGAAAGTTTGATTTTCCTGGTTTGTTGTGTCATACAAAAAGTCTCCTTAAGATTCAATATTATCGGTATTGACCATCTCAATATTTCCCAAGGGACAGCGTAGGTAACACATCCCACAGGCCACACATTGCTCAGGGTCAATGCCAAGCGTATCTGGTGCAATAATATCCGGCGCGAATTCACAGCAAATGGTTTTGCAAAGCTGGCAGCCCTCACCGCAGCCACAATTCAAACAGCGGCCTGCTTCTGCAATGGCTTCCGACTCTGTTAGAACACGCTCAAACGTCTCAAAGGTCTTCTTCCGATCCTCCGGACCCATCACCGTTGTCGCGGGCGATCTGGAAAGGTCCTTTAGATAACCAACTCGCTGTAGTACCTGGTTGGTATCCACCACAACCGTATCGGGCGGATAAGTTAATGTCGCCTGCTCTTTGCGAAGATAATGGTCAATGGAAACTGCCGCACGTTTTCCTGCTGAAATCGCAGAAATGATGGTTCCGGCACGGACCGCATCGCCGCCCGCATACACACCCGGCCGGGTGGTCGCGCCGGTTTTCCGGTCTATTTTGATCCGTCCCCCATGCATCTCCAAATTATCAATAACACCATCCACCTCAGGCTCACCTGCCAGAATAACCGTCGTACACGCATCCTGCATGGTCAACCCGAGAGAATTGACCAGCTCAACACCGGACACCTTTCCTTCCTGAGTGAGAATCTGATTGAGATGGACATCTTCCAGAATCTGAACACCTTCCTCCTGCGCCTCCTGGAGGATTTTCTGCAGGGTCCCCCGCCTCTTCGAGAAGCCCTCCGAAACCAAGGTCACACTGTCTGCACCCAGCCGCAGGGCGGTTTGAGCCGCATCCAGAGCCGCGTAGGATTCCCCAACAACCACCACCCTGCCCCCAAGGTCAACCGCCTGTTGTTCGGTCACGGATTTGAACAACGCGCTCGCCTGAAGCACGCCTTTGGTGTTTTCGCCAGGAATATTTAGCAGTTTGTCATGATGAGAGCCAATCGCAATGAAGACACTCTCATATCCGGCCGATTCCAGGCTGTCAAGCATGATATCCCGGCCCAATTCTTTGCCAAACTGCACATCGATTCCATAAGCCAGGATCCTGTCCAATTCGTCATCAAGACGCTTGCGGTCAAGGCGGAAAGCCGGCACCCCATAGCGAAGGTTGCCGCCAAGTTCACTCTCACGCTCGAAAATCGTAACTGCATAGCCCGCCTTGCGCAGAGTAACGGCGCAGGTCAGCCCGGCAGGGCCAGAGCCGATCACAGCCACTTGGTGCCCGTTGGCCTCGGAAGTTAATCCGCCCTCAGGCCAGCCCTGCTGCCGACCGTATTCCAATACAAAACGTTTGATCGCTCTGATTTCAACTGGTCGGCTGACTTTCCCCAGCGTACAGGCATCCTCACATGGTGCGCTGCAAACCAAACCACAGATATCCTGCAGCGGGTTCTTAGCTGTGATTAAATCAAAGGCATGTTTAAAATCACCTTTAACGACTTCCTGCACATACGCCTGAACCGGCACATGATGCGGACAAACCGCTTTACACGGTGCGGAAAGGGTGGGCTCAATAATCCGGGCATACCCTTCGTGCAAAGTCACCTCGGCCGAAGACTTAATCTCAGGGACGATCCGGTCTCGGAAATCATCCAAACTCTGATAGTTATGCTGATCCATAAAGTCTTTCAAGCCCTGGATCATGGGACGCACGATGTCATAGCCATTGATCAGAGTCTCCGAGCAGATCCCCAATAAGTTCCCCCCGCACATGATCATTTCCACGGCATCACGCCAATTGGTGATGCCCCCCGTCGCGGTAATAAAAGGCTCAGGGCCATTGAGCTTTCGGATTTCATAGGTATCACGCTGCGCCAGAGGCTTGAGCCAGGAGCTAGAATAACAACTGATGCTGATCTCATCCTGAAGATGATAGGATGAACTTGCGGGCTGCTCGAGATTAATGGGCGGAATACCCACTCGATTTCCTGTCGAACCCACCGCGTCAGCGCCAACAGTAAACAAAGCTCTGGCAACCTGCGCGATATTGCCGCCTTCCGGTGTCAGTTTGACAAACAACGGAATATTGATCGCATCCACGACCGCAGCAGCAATTTCTGCTGCGACATCTTCCTGCTGACCCATACTGGCGCCGGTTTTCTTGGTAATTTGTGAGTCATCGCTGCCGGAGACCTCAAGATTATAGGACATGTTCGGGCAGCACATATTGAGTTCAACGATATCCACACCGGCCAACTCAAATTGCTTCGCCATATTCACCCAGCCGGCCAAATCATCATCGCCAGCGTAGGTGATATTCGCCATCAGTTTGAGGTCGTTGAGTACCCTTTTTGCATCTTCTACGATCTGCAGCCCTTCCCGCAACGTTAAGCGTTTTTCAGCGGTAAAGCCCAAGGCATGCTGATGGTTAAATAATCCATAGCGCGGCTTGCGGTTGATATAAGGGAAGGGGTCAATCGTCAGCTTTATGCTTGCGGCTGCCCAGCCTGTTTCCTCAATCCTCTGTAATTGACGGACAGATTTCGTTGTCGGTCCGGAAGAGACATAGAATGGGTTCTTGAAAGTAAGACCTCCCAGTCTGACCGGAATCCTGAGTTCAGAGGCCTTCATCAATCAGTTCCCCAACTTTCTATTCGTAATGCGAATACCTTCCCGGCTGGATTTGTAGATTAAGTTGATCACCTCCAAAGTTTCCAAACCGTCAACACCTCGCAGGCCCATCCGAGCTTCGCTGCCTTTGGCGACACAATCCACGAAATGCTCGATTTCAGCAACATAACCCAGATTGTAACGTTCATCCACAGCCGGCTTGGACCAGCCGGTTGTCACTTCAGCTTTCTCGACCGTGTACTCAAATCCGGGGATGCTGTAACCCGTGATCGCGCTGGAGAAGGTCAAATCTACATGAAGGCATCCTTTGGTCCCGTAAAAATCAATTGAATCTTCCATGCCGCCAGCAGTGACATAGTTCGCCTCCAGGACGGCTGTTGTCCCATCTTCAAAACGCATCAACGCGCCGGCCCAGTCCTCCCCTTCCATCGTTTTATGGACCAGATTCGTCTCTCCACCGCCGGATGTCAAAGCCACCAATTCTTTCCAGCGGTTGTTCTTCAGGGCCAGCATAAACCCGACCGGATGCACACCCAGGTGCACCATGGCACCGCCGCCGCAGTATTCGATGGTCTGCGCAAAGGGACTATGCGAACCGCTGTGACATTCGCGCGCGCGGACAAATTTCAACTCGCCAATGGCACCGCTGTCAACCAATTCCCTGGCTTTGCATAAAGCCGGAGATCCCAGCCAATCCTCAGCATAGTAAATATGCTTACCGGCTTTTTCAGCCGTCTCCACCATCTCTTGAGCATCTTCAACCGTTGTCGCCAGAGGTTTCTCACAGATCACGTCTCGCCCCTGTTTCAGGGCTGCCATGGTGACAGGATGATGCAGAAAATTGGGCATGCAAACATCCACAACATCGCAGTCCACCTTGGCAATCGCTTTCTCATAATCATCGAACGCTTCATAGTCCTTAAAGCCATATTTTTCAGCTAACGCGTGAACTCTCTCAATGGCTTTATCAACAATCCCAACAATTTCAACCCGATCAGGAATGCGGGCATATCCGTCAGCATGCAAATCGGCTGAAAAAGCAGCGCCGATGATCAGAACCCGGACTCTCTCATTCATAATTCCTCCTCAATAAATCCTTCATATAAATGGTAAATCTCAGACGCCGGAATAGGAGTTGAACCCTCCGTCTATGGGCAACACAACGCCCGTGATGAAACTTGCAGCCTCTGAGCAGAGGAAGATCGCAGCACCGATCAATTCCTCAGGCTTTCCGTAACGCCCCATCGGGGTACCGTCAATGATCTTCTGGCCGCGTTCCGTGCGATTTCCCTTTTCGTCCTCCAAAAGGTACCGGTTCTGCTGGGTCAGCAGAAACCCCGGTGCAATGGCGTTAACCCGGATTGTCGGGGAATACTCCTGGCAGAAATGAACGCTCATCCACCGTGTAAAGTTAGAGACAGCAGCCTTCGCTGCGCTGTAGGCAATGGTATTGGTGAGCGGGGTGTAGGCAGCCATGGAAGAAATGTTCACAACAGATCCGGAACCCTGATCCGCCATCACCCGGCCAAAGACCTGAGTTGGGTAAATAGTGCCAAGTAAATTCAGGTTGACGACCCACTGCAGCGCTTCCGGGGGCAGGTCAAAAAAGGACAGGTCCGGGCTGGTCGTCGCCTGGGCTTTATTGCCGCCCGCGCCGTTAATGAGAATATCCACCCGGCCATAGTGATCCATCACAGCCTTACACGCCCCACGCAGACTATCAGGATCAAGCACATCCGCACCATAAGCCATTGCGCTGCCACCCTTTTCATTGATCGCATCAGCAACTATCCGGGCTTTATCCTCTGCAAGATCCAGCACAGCAACGCTCGCTCCTGCATCGGCAAACCCTTGCGCCATTGATGCACACAGGACGCCTGCCCCTCCAGTAATCACCGCAACTTTTCCACTCAGATCAAAATTAAACATCTTGCCACTCTCTTACCTATACGAACCAGATTGTTATTTTATTTAATTGTAAATAAAACGATCAAAGACAACAAACAGGTTATTCTCTTCCTAGGAATTATTGACCTCTGATCAGAATTTTCCATCCGTAACCTCAAAATGGGTGGGCGCAGGGATCACAGACCCACCAGATTTTGCCCACTCAGCTACCATCTTCATCATGGACAACAAGGGCGTCCGGGGATAACCCATCATTTCAACGAGTTTGGTCGTGTTACTGAAAAGAGACTTTTCAGGGGCAGGGCTGTCAGAAAATACCGGGGCTTTGCCCAGGAATTCACCCATTTTCTCCGCTGCCCAGCGAACACTGATGCTTTCCGGCCCCGTCACATTAAGAATACAGGGGGGATTGCTGACATGCCGGAGAGCGCGGAGGGCATACTCACAGACATCACCCTGCCAAATGCAGTTAAAGTAACCAATCCCGAGATTGATGGGATTGCCATCGAGGATATCTTTCGCGATGTCAAAGAGAACCCCATAACGCAGGTCAATCGCATAATTCAACCGGAACAGAAGCGCGTTATTCTTGTTGAGCCCGGCATAGTATTCAAAGACTCGCTCCCGCCCCAATGAGGTTTGCCCGTATTCTCCTACAGGAACAGGAGCCTCTTCTTCGCAGGCGCCCCCACTTCCAAGAGCGACATAGCTGTAAACATTGCCTGTCGAGAACACAACCAAATTAGCCTGAGAGAACCGTTCACAAACCTTTGCAGGAAGCAGGACATTGATCGCCCATGTGAGGGATGGATCCTGATAGGTGCCAAACTTCCGCCCCACCATATAGATGATGTTTTTGGTATCCGGCAAGGCTGCCAGCTGGTCCGGGTCAGAGAGGTCGGCATGGCTGACCTCAACGCCCGCATCTCGCAAGCGGTCAGCTTCGCCCTCATAATCAAATAAGGAAGCGCCTATTACCCGTTTCTCCAGTCCAGCCTGATCAATGGCGCGTTTTGCCATGACGGCCAGGGACGGCCCAATCTTCCCGCCGCAGCCAAGGATCATGATATCGCCATCAATCTTTTGCAGGTCTGCAATAAGACGACTGGAGGGCCTGGTCATCAATTCATTTAATTCAGATTCGTTCATCAGTTGGTCGCTTCCTGAATTTCAAACGGTTAGAAATAGCTGTAGCCGAACTTCTCTTTCTTTTCCATATACTCAAAGATCTTGTTCATCTGTTCCACAGCAAGCTCGACAGAACGCTTCAGGAGTGCCTCGCCTTTTTCTTTGGTCGCCAGCGTGGGCTCTCCCCAGACACCTTTAGGGGTTGCCCGGAAGATGCTGCCATAACTGAGCCAGGGCCGGGGGATATCCGGCACAAAATCAACAGCACGGTCCATGTGGACAGTCTCCGGTGCCAGTGCCAGCATTTTTGAAGTCTCCAACTCCCCGGCATTAAGTTCTGTGTTGGTTTCCACAATCCCTTCCTCATAAAGCGCTGAGAAAAGTGAGAATGTGTCAATATTGGCAACCATCAAATCCGGGTTGTACTTGCCGTTCAAATCCCGCACGATCGGCGTCATGATGAAGATCCCGCCATGACACTGGAGAATACAGACTTTCCTAAATCCCTGGGTTTTCAGGGACATAATGATGTCCGTCATCATCTGGTAAAAGGTCGGGGGTTCCATCCAGACACTCCCCTTCTTTCCCATATGTTCCCGGCAGGTGCTGATCGGCAAGGCAGGTAACAAAAAGCCGCCGGTTTTTTCAGCAACGCCTTTACCAAGCGAGGTTGCAATGGCCCAATCGGTCATAATCGGGAGATGGGGTCCGTGTTGTTCCAGCGATCCCACCGGAATGATAGCCAATTCAGGGTCCTGCCTCACGATATCGTCTGCTGTCATTTCATAAGAATACATGGTTGGTCCTTTTCTCAACTTAACGTTGCTGTTTATAAGGAAACTGCAGGTGTTGCACTCTCCACATCCAAATACAAGACTGCATTCTCTTTTGTTTTCAGGATACTGGCAGGACAGTCTGTCGTGATTTCGCCATTGAGCATGGCGTCCACAGCCTGGGCTTTGGTCTTCCCGGGCACCACCGTGATCGTGTCTTTAATGGCCATCAACGCGCTCATCGTCAGGGTGACCGCTTGTTGGGGTACTTCGTCGAATTTTTCAAAGCAGCCGTCATTCACCTGCTGCATCCGGCAAACATCATCCAGTTCAACAACCTTCACCGTTTCCGGATCGTCAAAATCAGCCACTGCCGGATCGTTAAAAGCCAGGTGCCCGTTTTCACCCACGCCCAACAGGGCCAGGTCTGGCGGATACTTTGCAATCAATCGGGTATACCGGTCGCAAATTGTTTCAGCATTCAATTCGTCATCGGATAAAAAATGAATTTCCTTGAAAGGAAGCTGATCGAAGATCGCCCGTCGCAGGAAATTTCCAAATCCCGCCTGATGATCTGCGGGCAGGCCGATATACTCATCCAGGTGCATGGCTCGGACCTTGGTCCAATCAATCTCAGCGTCCAACAGGCTTTCCAAAAGCTCATTTTGGGATGGGGCCGCCGCAAAAACAACAGTTGCCTCGCCTTGATCGGCAATCGCGCGGTTGATGATTTTTTCAGCATCTTCAGCTGCCGCTTGACCCATTTCCTGCCGGGTGTCAAAGACACGGACTGTGAGTTCGCCCACCCTGTCTTGATATCTTTCCATTTTTATTTTGCTCCTAAACTACTAACATTGAATTTCATCGACTAACGTACTCAGATAGGCATGAGCGATCTTTTCGTTATTCAGCAGAGCCTGGCCGGAATCTTCCATCACCACACGTCCGTTCTCAATCACATACGCATAATCACAGATGCTCAAGGACTTCTTGGCATTCTGTTCAACCAGGATCACGGTAATGCCCTGTTCTCTGATGGTCGTGATCTTATTGAAAACATCATTGGTGATAATCGGCGCGAGACCAAGCGAGGGTTCGTCCAGCATCAATACTTCCGGCTTTGCCATCAAACCGCGGGCAATCGCCAGCATCTGCTGTTCGCCACCTGAGAGGGTGCCCGCGTCCTGTTTTTTCCGTTCACGCAACCGCGGGAAGAGTTCATACTGCTGCTCAATTAAATGAGGGAGTTCTTTCTGGTTGTGATTGCTGTAAGCACCCAGACGTAAATTTTCTTCAGTCGTTAACCCTGCAAAGACCTTCCGCCCTTCAGGTACCTGAATGATGCCCTTGCGAACAACCTTATGACTCTGATCAGTCAATTGTTCACCTCGGTACAGGATCTCGCCTTTCCGGGTCACCATACCTGAAATGGCGTTGATAATCGTGGTCTTCCCAGCACCATTTGACCCGATAATGGCCGTGATCTGCCCTTCCTCAAATTTAAGATCCACGCCATGGACTGCTTCAATTGCGCCGTACCAGACATGGAGTCCAGAAATATCTAAAATAGCCACGACTTAATCCTCCTCACCCAAGTACGCCGCCAGAACATGGGGATTATTCTGAATTTCACCTGGCAGACCTTCGGCAATGGTTATACCTGAATCCTGGACATAAATATGCCCGCACAGGTTCATGATCAGCTCCATCCGGTGTTCAATGACCAGGACAGCGAGTTCCGGGTATTTATCCATGATGTCTTCAATGAAATCCATCAACATGTGAGTTTCTTCAGGGTTCAAACCGGCAGCAGGCTCGTCGAGCATCAGGACCTTCGGGTTATTCGCCAAACCCCGGGCGATCTCAACCCGCCGCTGGTATCCATAGGATAAATTGGAGGGAGACATCTGAGCGAATTCGTCCAGATTAAGCAATTCCAGACAGGCCATTGCTTTTTCTTCAATCAGCTTCTCCTGCCGGTTTCGGGATGGGAGCATGAACAAGGCCGAAAAAAGGCTGTACTCACCCGCGTGATCCAGGGCAACTTTCACGTTGTCCAGCACGTTCAAGCCTGTGAACAACCGGGTATTCTGGAAGGTGCGGGATAAACCCATTCGGGCAACCTCGATCTGACTTTTTCTGGTGACATCCTGCCCGTCAAACTCAATAATGCCTTCATCTTCGATGTTAATTCTGGAAAGCACATTGAAGATGGTTGTCTTGCCCGCGCCATTGGGACCGATAATCCCGCGGATGGTTCCCGGGGAAATTTCCATGGTGAAATCTTTGACAGCGCAAACGCCGCCGAAAGCCTTCGATAATCCTTTGGTTTTAAGAATTGCATCAGTCATAGGATTCTTTTTCCGTAACAGTGGATTTCTTGAATCGGTTGATCAGATTCCCGACCCATTTGAAAGTGATTTCCTTCTCACCCAAAATGCCCTGGGGGCGGAAATTGATCACCAGAATGATCAAGACCGCGTAGATAATGGTGCGGTATTCCTGCATGCTGGTTCCAAACAGTGTGATATCCCGGATTAATTCAGGAAGCAGTTTCAGGGACGCTGCCGACAGGATCGCACCGGTCAGACTGTTTGTTCCGCCAAAAAAGAGAAAGATCTGCATCTCTGAAGAATGCGCCCAGCCGAAAGAATCGGGCGTGATCACCCGGTTTCGCAACGCCATCAGAATGCCGGCAAAACCGGCAATGGCGGATGCCAGAATATAAATCTTGATTTTCAGGTGGTAAACATCAATCCCAAAGCTTTGAGCGGCAATTTCATCGTTCTTGAGCGCAATGGCCATCCTGCCAAAACGGGAATATTTCAAATTGCGGATCCAGAACACAAACAGGACCAGTGCACCAAGGGTGATCCACAGGAGATTGTCTGCACGGGGGATTTTTGAGAAGCCAATTGAACCACGTGTGTACTCTTCAAACAGAAGCACGAGAGCAACAATCATTTGACTGAATCCGACCGTGATCAGCGCAAAATAATCACGCCGCAGCTTCAAGGTCGGCACAGCAATCAACCAGGATAATAAGATACATAGAATTATCGCCAGGATCCCTGTCAAATAATAAGGGATATCCAGAAAACGGCTCAAGACAAAGGTGATATAGGCACCGATGGCCATATAAGCTGCTTGACCAAGTGAAAACATGCCTGCCAGCCCCGTCATGGCAAATATCGCCACGACCGTCATCACGGAGATACAGATCTGAATGATAAGACCAATTTGATAAGCATTCATGAGCGACCTCCTAGGCCTTGTCTTCCACAAATTTACCGGCAATGCCCTGCGGCCGGATAAACAGGAAGCCCAACATGATCGCAAACATGATGACAGTCGCCTCTGTTGCGCCGATAAAGAAGGTCAGAAATATTTCAATAAGTCCCAGGGCAATTGCCGCAAAGATAGCGCCGCTCAAGCTGCCAAGGCCACCAATTATGGAAGCGATGAAGCCTTTGAGCATCATGCTGGGGCCAACCGAAGGATAAACGCCATATTGCACACCCAGGAAAACACCAGCCACACCAGCCAGAATGCCGGCGATACTAAAGATCGTGGTCACAATCACGCTGGAGTTGATCCCCATCAGCCGGCTGGTGTCAGCGTTGATCGCCACAGCACGGATCGCCAGACCGATTTTGGTCTTGTTGATCAGCAGGATCAGGGCAGAGAGGATGACAACCGAGACGGCTAAAATGACCATATTCATGGTCTTAAAGATAATCGAGCCAATCATGAATGTCTCACTCTGGAAAACCTTCGGGAACCCGTACATATTTGTCCCATAGAAAACATTCAGGACCTGCTCAATCAAAATTGCAAAGGTGAGGGACATCAGAAAATAATAAATCTTAGGGCTGTTCTTGATCCGAATGCGCCGGTATGCCACCGTATCAATCAAAAGGGCGAGGATCGTGCCACACACAGCGGTGAAAAGGATGGTGACATAAAAAGGCGGGGGTGGATCAAAGGCGCGCTGGAAGAAAAAGCTGATAAACGCGCAGGCACTGATCATTCCGCCATGCGCGAAATTGCTGAAGCGCATGATGTTGAACACGACCGCAAAGCCTACCGCTATCAGGGCATATATAGCGCCTACAGATATGCCATTGATGATTAATTGCAAGGCCATATGACTCTCCTATAAAAAGGGCGAGCCAGTCTTATGCTCGCCCTTTTTGTTTCGGGGTTGATGTTCTTATATTACGAGATTAGGGTGCGATGTAGGTCAGGATCCTAAGTTCGTTATTCTCGTCATAGTCAGCAATATACATACCCATATTGCTGGGGCGGTGGGTTGCGGGATCAATTGTGATTGTTCCCTCAGCAAGTACCACACCGTCGGTCTGAGCAAGCAGATCGCGTAATTCGACACCATCGGTCGGATCTTCAGCCTGCAGCATGGCAGCAACAAGAACCTGAACGGCGTCCCAACCGAAAGCAACATTGGCCTTCGGATAGTCGGCGCCTTCAGCTGCCATATAGGTCTGGAAGAGTTCATAACCGCCTGCTTCCGTGTTCAGCATATCATAGTTCTGCAGGAAGTAAACGTCATAAATGTCGTTCTTGACCAGAGACGGGAAGGGGAGCGAAAGTGTATTTGCGCCAAGGATCACGCCTTCATAACCGGCATCACGCAGGAAGTCATAGGCCAGAGAGGCCTGGTTGGCATAGTCGGACAGGAAGACTGCTTCCGGATTTGCATTCACGATCTTTAATGCCTGTGCGCTGTAGTCAGTATCCGTCCAGGTGAAGGTTTCCTCAGCCAGAATTTCTCCGCCATTTGCCTCAACATAGTCCATGAAGGGTTTTGCGTGGGCAACGGCAAAAGCATTACCGGTGTTGTAGAGGGTGGCAAAGGTGGTCAGCCCAAGATCTTCGAGCGCGAATTTGGCCATCATATCAGACTGCATGGAACAGCTCGGCTCTGCCAGGAACATATAGGGATAGGGTTCACCCGTGTCAGGATCTGTGGTGCAGATCTCGTCCATGAAGTGACCCACAATCGGGACCTGGTCTTCTTCTGAAAGTTCAACCCAGCCGGAAGCGGGGTTCGAGAGTGGTGGCCCGATGATGGCGACAACCTCATACTCATCAACCAGCTTGCGATAGGCGTTGATGCCTTCGTTGAGATCATTCTTGCAGTCCAGTGTGATCATCTCAATCATACGGCCATTGATGCCGCCATTTTCATTGATCACCTGTACGGCATACTCCGCACCCCAGGCATTTGCCTTACCGGGTTCTGAAGCACCGCCGGAAAGGTCCTGAATGTTGCCAACAACGATGGGTTCCAGGTTTACCTCTTCAACGACTTCTTCGGCGACTTCTTCAACCTCTTCGGCTGCTTCTTCGGCGACCTCTTCAACTTCAGGGACTTCACCGACATTGTCATTCACAGTTCCCTGGCAAGCTGCCAGCGGAAGCATAAAGACAATTACAAGCAAGACCAACAATACTTTTCTCATAATTCTTTCCTCCAGATTTCTTGGTTTAGACGAAACAATTGGCAAAAATCAACCTTCCGCTAAAAAACTTTACAACCCCGGGTGGAAAACGTTTTCCATAATTATTAAAGTTTTTTTATGCATAGCAGTTGATCGCCACACAATGTCAACATACTATCATGGATTTTTTTATCACGCAAGGTCATAAAAGTAATTTGATAATATTCACAATTATTGTCCTTATACTCCATAATTACGCTGCTCCAGGCTGGTTTCAGCCGATAACAAGAGGGGTGTTCGAATCCGAATTGATCAGCAAATCCTGATTGACAGATCCTCCACCCTCTTCTATTATTATTTTGCAATTGCTTTTTCTCGAATCATCCACCATCACGAGTTGGGACGTCTCGACATGAACAAACAACTGGGGATCATTGGCTGTCAGAGCAAACATGCGGAATTCTTCGGAAGCTTGTTTAACCGCGACCGGGCTTTTCCCGGCTATGAGGTGACCTGTCTGTTCGGTGATGACGCACCGGACCGGCTGCCCTATGTTCAGGATACCGCTCAGATTCCCCAAATCTGCACCTCAACTGATGACCTCATCCAAAGGTGCGATGCCGTTCTGATCACCTATCGTGAAAGTGAACGACACATTGAGCCGGCGATGGCGTGCATCAGGATGGGCAAACCGGTTTTCATCGATAAACCCTTCACCCTGACTGTTGCTGAAGCAAAGGCCGTTTTTGAAGCGAGCTTGAAGAATGAAGTACCGGTAATGGGGGGATCAACCCTCTGCTATGGCCCCCAGATTGAAAATATCGTCGAAAAGGCGACCTCGTCCCGGTTGAGCATAATTGCCTATCGAGCCGATAGGGACAGTCCCTTTGGCGGTTACCGTTTTTACGGGAGCCATCTCGCAGACCTCTGTGCCACGGTTTTCGGCACCCATGCCCTCGTAGTTCGAAGCACCCTGATCGGGGAGGGTGTCACAACAGAAGTCCGTTACCCAAATCAGACAGTGCTGCTTCATTCACTGCCCGGTTTCACAAAACCTCAGGTGATCCATGAGACCGAACACGGCCTGGTTCAAACCACACTCGATGATGAACGTTGTTATTTTTACGGAATGCAGGCCTTCGTTGAAATGCTTGAGCGAGGGGTTGTCCTCCGGAGAAAACTGGAGCAGCTCGTTTTTTCGGTTCACTTACTTCATTCCATGATCCAGTCAATGGTGACAGGCGATGAAATCCCATTACGCAAAGAAGGATAATTTAGGATTAACCGCTGAAATCGAACAACAGATTACCTAAACAGCCAGATATAATCTATGATATGCTTGAACGGTAATTATCTGAACAACAAAGAGGGAATCAGATTTCTATTGGAAGGGTATTCACATTGGCAACTAAAGGCGGAAAGAAAAAGCAAAGAAACAAAATTGACGATGTTGCGGAAAAAGCAGGTGTTTCAATCACAACTGTATCGCGCGTTATCAGCAACAGCCCGCACCCCGTCAACGAAACCACCCGGCTGAAAGTCCTGCAGGCCGCCATAGACCTGGAATACTCCCCCAGCGCACTCGCCAAAGCCATGGTGACCAAGAATTCATTCATCGTGGGGGTGATCGTCGGTGATACCATGGACCCCTTTTTTGCGGCTATTGTCCGCGGCGTGGAAGATGCGGCGCGTGAAATGGGCTATATGGTCATGGTGGCAAACTCAGACCGTAAGCAGGAGCTCGAACATAAATACATCAAGACCCTTAATGAATATCAGGTGGATGGGATCATTTTTGCGGGGGGTGGATTAAAGAACAAAACCTATCTTAGAAACGTCACCAGAACACTTGAACAATTCAGAAACCGGGATGCACCTGTGATCACCCTGGGTAACCACCTCTTTCCCTCCTATGCCGTGATGGTGGATAACGAAAAAATCATCTATGACGCCGCCGCTTATCTGATCGAATTGGGACACCGCAAGATCGGATATATCACCGGACCCGTGGATATCACCACCTCTGAGCTGCGTCAGGTGGGATACGATAAAGCCATGCGCGAAATCGGCGAGAAGGGACTCGTTTTCGCAGGCGACTATACCTACGAAGGCGGGATGCGGGCTGCTGCCGAAATCGAATCCTTATCTGAAAAGCCAACAGCAATCCTGGCGTCCAATGACCGGATGGCCATCGGTTGTATTGTAGGTCTGAAGGAACGCGGGATCAGGATCCCGGAAGATATTTCCCTGATCGGAGTCGGCGGGATCAATTCCACCCAATTTATCTCGCCCCCTGTTACCTCCATTTACCTGCCCCTGCATAAGATGGGCGCGGAAGGCATGCGGAAAATCATTCAAATCCGCGCTGGCAAGGAGGACTGGCTGGGCCAGACGATCATCAAACACGATCTGATCATCCGAGCCTCCACCGCACCTTTAAAGAACTAAATCCTGCAGATCCCCCGCTTTATCCTCCCAAGACTTCTGCCAGGTCTCCGACCCCCACCCGCGAACAGCCCGCATCCAGAAAGGCTATCACATCTGAAACCACCTGGATCCCGCCCTGGGCTTTGATCGGGATGCCCTCACCCACAGCTTTTCTAATCACGTCAATTTCTCGCAGGCTTGCGCTTTGCGGCCCATACCCCGTCCCTGCGACCACCCCATCCGCGCCTTCCGCTGCGATCATTTTGCAGGCTTTGATTAATTCCTGATCCGTCAGGATGCCGCTTTCGATGATCACACGCAACGCCGCCCCATTCATGTGCGCCAAACCGCAGACCGCCCGGATATCCTGTCTGACGTGATCCAGCATCCCGCCCCTTAGATAACCGTGGTTGAGAACGAGTTCCAGTACCAGCGCGCCTTCCGTCAGGGCGCGTTTTGCCTCGTGAATCTTGACATGGGCCGTGTTCGATCCGTGCGGAAAGCCGATCACCGTCCCCACTATAACTTCAGACCCCTTCAACACAGTCACCGCCGGATGGACGAAACAGGGCTTGACCACCACCCCGGCCAGCCCCATCTCCCCGGCCAGCTCAGATCCTGCCACAGTCTCAGCTTCGGTCAGAACCGGTGATAACAGGACATGCTCCACCTTTTTTACCATTTGTTCTCGATTGATCTCAGGCTGTCCGGACATCTTCTCTCCTCTGTTATAATCCTACCGTTCCTGAATTGTATCAAATTATCCCGGACCAACCTATGGAATCAGACCAGCCATGATTGAAATTCAACCGAGTAATTATCCACATGCCGCCCCGTTGTTGCTGTCGATGGCGCATCACACCGTCCTGCGGACCCTCCTGGCCGGGATGACACCCGGCTATATCTATACGAATTCCAGCAAGAATCCCACCGTCGCCTTTGCCCAGTACGCCCAGCGGGCTTTCATCAGCGGAACCCCGGATCCCGGTATGGCCGCCGAACTGCGCGATTTCATCCTCGGCCAGGTTTTTACCAACTGCCGCAATGCCGCTGTCCCGCTCGTCCGGCTGGCCGCCAGCGCCCCTGCCTGGATCACCATCCTTGCCCAGGCCCTCTCGGACCATGACCCGATCCTGACGGGATACCAGTGTTACCAGCGGGGGACATCCGGCGGCCTGCCGGACGGTACCCTCCCGGAAGGCTTTACGCTGCAGGCGGTCGATGCCGGTCTGCTTAAAAACGATTTTAAAGGGCGGGAAGAATTGCTCGAGGAAATGTGTTCCGAGCGGGAATCGGTGGATGCGTTCCTGGCCCAGAGCTTTGGGATCACCGCCTTCAAGGAAAATGCCCTGGCAGGCTGGTGTCTTTCCGAATATAACTTCGAAGACCGTTGTGAGGTCGGGATCGCGACCCTGCCACCCTACCAACGGCAGGGTCTTGCCAGGGCCATGACGCGGGCCTTCCTCGAACAAGCCCGCCAACACGGGGTTGAGACCGTCCTCTGGCATTGTTACGCGTCAAATACCCCCTCCTGGAAAACAGCCCTAAGCACCGGGTTCAAGCTGGTCGAGGAGCAGCAAAATCTCGAGCTTTATCTGGAACGGTCCATCAACCTCGCGGTACATGGCAATTTCTGTTTCAGTAATAAAGCCTATTCCGAGGCGCTGGTCTGGTACCAAAACGCACTGGACGAGGAATCACCCCAGCCCTGGATGGCCTGGAATGCCGCCTGTGCAGCCGCCCATACCGGACAGATAGACCGGGCGTTCGACCTGCTCGACCGGGCCCTGGATTTGGGTTTCACGGACTTGGATCACCTGAAACAAAGCGAGCATCTCACACCGCTCAAAAGCGATCCGCGCTGGGGGGGCTTGATCACCCGCCTCCATCAGGACCTGCCCGGTCCTCATTCCACCTGATCCCCAGATTGTCCAGCCAGATTTCGCCTCCCGGCGTCCGGTCAAAGACCAGCCGAAGCTCCCGCAGTTCGGCAGGGTTAAAATCCGGATTCTCAGCCACAAAATCCGCCAGGTCAATCATATAGGTCTGAAAGACGGGCTCATAAGTGGCGGATTTCGAGAGGAAATCCAGCTTCATGACCTCCGCCTCAATCCCCGGTTGAAGGGGCGCAACCGCACTGAGGGGCAGAGCCGCCACATTGCCGGAGCGGTCCTCGAGTTGGATCGTGAAATCCGCCGGCTCGGGAGGGTCGTCCCCATCCGGGTTCCTGGTCGTTTGCGCAGCGCTCAGGATCAGCTGGTCAATTGGCATCAGGCCCAGATCATGCGCCTCCAGTCGGATCCGGTAAACCGTCTCCGCTGAGACCTCATCCCACCCAAGCAGGACCGCACTGTTCGTATGCATCGTTCCCCACTTGGTCGGCACCCTGTCCTCGCGCCAGGCCTCAAAACCATCCGCCGAGATATGGATGAAAGGCACGCTGCCGGTCGTCACGTCGATATCCTCATCATAAGTGACCCAGTAATCCATCCGGGAATCGGCATAAGCGTTGATGTAAACCGTTTCAGGCAGCCAGTTCGCCCCGTTCCGCGGGTCCTGGAAGAACGGCAGATATCCCATCTCCCCGTGCAGGGTCGTCTCGATAAAGGCGCTGATGCTGACCTGCGCAATCCGCATCTGGTCCTCCGCCGGGATTAGCTGGCCGCGGTTATAGAGCCAGATACGCGGGGTTCCGGTGTCGCTATCGCCCCAAACCGAGTTGAACTGCCCATGGTTTGCCCCCCAGATATAGAGGCTTGATTTGAAACGGAACGCCTCGCCCGTGAACGCCACCCGTTCATAGGCGTTATAGCCATCAAAGCTCCTGACGTCCATATCATGCGAGCCCTGCAGGACAAGGTAATTCACATCCTGCAGCGGGATCGGCTCACTGGCGGGCTGGTATTGCCGGTCAACCGGGGCAATCGCCACCACGGCTTCAATCCCATAACCGTAATCGAAGCTGACCGTTGCATCATCGGGGTAATGGCTCAGGGTGTTGAAAGCCGCCGCAATCGCCACCGCCTCACCGCCCCGGGAATGACCGATCAGGGCCACCCTGGACAAATCCACCATGCCATGGAATGGCGTGATCGGGTCCTTGTTCAAACCCTCCCACAAGGCGAGATGTTCCAACAGGAGCCAGCCGCGCAGGTCGTTCTCATCCTTCAACCCGTTGAAACCCAGCAAATCGCCCACCGCAGAGCCGTTAATGAAGTTCTGGTCCACCGAGACACAGATCGTGCCCCGGCTGGCAAGCAGTTCGCACAGGTAGGCATACCCGGGATCGGAGTAGTCCTCCGCCAGATGGTTGCCGTGCACGACCAGCGCCAGCGGATAAGGCCCGCGGCCCTCCGGATACCAGACCCGGCCATTGAGCGGCAGCGCCGAGGAATCAAACCCCCAGATCATCGTCCGCAGCCCCGTCCAGTTGCTCACAAAGGCCGACCCGTCAACCGACTCGGTCACAATCTCAGCGCTTTCCGCAAATTCAGGGCGGCGTTTGTCCGTCCCGCTTCCATAGGTCAGCGTCGCCACCGTGTAGGGCCCGCGCGTTGCCGGGCCAGAGAGGGATGCCATCAGTGTAGTCTCGTCACTGCCCACTGTCACAGAGTCGGGCATGTCCACGGGTCTCCCTGGATGGAGCAGCCAGACGGCAGCAACGGCCGTCGCGGCCAGGCCCAGGACGAGGCCGGCCACGGTTAGCCCCTTCCGCAGCGGGATCAAATTCTTCCAGCCGCCCCGCGCCAGGGTGTACACGCTCGCGCCAAGCAACGCGCCGGCAACTGCCACCACCCCGCCCATGAACAATCCCGGGGGATCAAAAAACCCGAACCCCGTCATCGCCAGCAGAAAGCCCAGTGCGAAGGCTGTCAGGAAAAACTCAGGGAGCTTGAGAATCAGTTTGAGGACCAGAATCACCAGGGATGCTCCCAGGCCGTAGGCCAGGGGAAAGAGGACCAGCACGATCAGGAAATACACCCATCCCGCCGGCAGGAAAGCGTCCACCGCCATCACGATTGCCACAAGATATCCGAGAACACCGATCCCAATCCCGGCCCCGCGGAACGCCCGCTCTCCCGGAAAAGCGCGTTTGAAAAAGTCCCTAAGCGACTCCCGGGCGATTCCAAAACCGGATT
>CAZXRL010000002.1:16259-38453 GCA_964643275.1 uncultured Candidatus Brevefilum sp. | reverse complement strand
TTCCTGGGCGAACGTAATAGGGTATTGACTTATGCGCTTGCCTCGATCGTTGGTGAAAAAGGGCAGGACTGGCATCTCTTAACTGCCGGGGCGTTCGTCAGCATGATCCTTCCTTTGATCGTTTTCCTGGCACTGCAACGCTTCTTCGTCAGGGGTCTGATGGCGGGCTCCATCAAGGGATGATTTGTTAGGGTTCAGGAAAGAATCTATAGACATAAAAGCCAAATCAAGTTTTTTGAAAAACAATGGTTTGGCTTTTTGAATTCATTTACTTGGTTAATGATCTGTTGTAAAATGGATACGCGCTTAACAAAAAACCTTGGGAGTATAATCAATAACAATCACATAATCCGGAAAGAAAAAGGTTGCCGTAGAGTTGATTTATTTTGTTATTACGAAACAATAAGGAGTCCAGATGGCCGAAACAAATCCTAAGCTCGAAATAATACGTCAGGTCCCACTGTTTACAGGTCTCAATAACCGGCAGATGAAAACCCTGGCAGACCGCCTTACTGAAAGAGAGTATGAAAAAGGTGAATCCATTATTGTCCAGGGCAAGGGCGGGCAGGGGCTCTTTATTATCGCTGAGGGGACAGCTGAGGCTGTGCGGGAGTTGCCTGATGGAGAACAGGTCAAGGTCAATGATTTTGCTTCTGGGGACTTTTTTGGGGAACTGGCCTTGCTGGATGATGGTGTCAGGACAGCAACAGTTAGGGCCACAAGCATAGTCAAATGTCTGGTTCTGGTGCGATGGGATCTTCAGAACGCATTAACACTGGAGCCGGAGATAGCGATCAGCATGCTGGAGGAACTGACCAAAAGATTTCGGCGTGCGCTGGAGAAATTGTGATCCTGAATTAATCCCGGTTACAATAAAAGGCGCAGGTAATGCGCTTTTTATTTTTTATGAGCGAAGATGAAATGTCCTGATTGCGAATTTATCAATCCCGAGACAAATCGGTTCTGTGGAAATTGTGGGCGCAAGATTTCCACGCCTTGTAACGCGTGTGGATCACATAATCCATTGTCTTATTCTTTCTGCGGTTATTGCGGAACCGATCTGAAGGAGGGGGTTGAAAGAGATATCAGTTACCAATCATCAGAGGCTGTGAATTATCTGTCATTGGTTAAACCATCTGGTTCGGTCACACCCTCTCAGAGACAAAACAACGCTATCCCATCTGAGGGAGTGGTGAGTGGTGAACGGCGGATTGCAACTGTGATTGTGGCGGATGTAAAAAAATCCACAGCACTGTTGACACAGGTCGGGACCGAAACCTGGGTTGATTTGATGCGGAAATTACTGAATATGATGGAAGCCCAGGTCTACCGGTATGGCGGCAAAGTTGATCAATTCCGTGGCGATGGACTTGTGGCGTTCTTTGGTGCAAGCGATGCACACGAAGATGATCCTGAGCGGGCCGTTCTGGCAGCCTTGGCGATGCATGAAGGAATCGAGCAATATCAGCAGGATTATCAACCACTCGAATTAAAAGACCTAAGGCTTCGTATAGGTATTCACACAGATGAAATCATCCTCGCTCAAGTCGGCACAAAAGGTATGCATCAGGAGGACACTGCAATGGGTGGGGCAATCGCTTTAGCTGCTCGCCTGGAAACCGCAGCAGAGCCCGGAACAATACTTGTGAGCGAATCGACCTTTGCTTTGGTCGCTGACAGGTTTCATTGGATGGATTTAGGGAAGATGAAATTCAAAGGTCTCAAAGAGCCTCTGCATGTTCTTCGTCCACTGGCTTCACGAACTGAAGAAGAATATTTACAGGAAATGCAAACCTATATCCAATCCGCCCCTTTGATTGGCCGTCATTTTGAATATGATTTACTCAGGCAGAAGATAGACCGTGTTCTTGAGGGAAAGGGAGATGTCCTAATCGTTTCGGGAGATCATGGTTTAGGTAAATCATTACTTATGAGTCAGGTGCACCAGGACCTTCTGCTTCAACAACAATTGTGGAAATCATATGAAGGTTTTCTGGGTGAAAAGGACCAGGAAACTGGTGATTGGGCTGGTAAGGTGTTGTGGCTCAGAGGTTGGTGCAGTTCCTATGAACAGAGCTCCTTGTTTTACATATGGCGGGTTCTAGTAAAGTCATGGCTGAACGTAGAGCCGGACGATTCTGAAAGCCAGGTCAACGATAAATTAGAAATCTATTGTCAGGAAATTTGGACTGACCAGTGGCAAGAAATCATACCTATGATGGCGTTTCTTCTTTCTTTCTCAATGGATAAGTATGAGAATCAGCTGGCTGCCTTGGATGCTCAGGGCTTTCAGAACAAACTGTTTACCGTGGTGGGCGAATGGTTATGTGCATTGAGCGAAAAAACGCCGTTAATCATCTCTTTGGATAGTTTTCAATGGGCGAATGCTGGGTCACTTGCGCTGTTGCGTGAATCTCTAAAGATAACCGAAGGTCGTCCAATTTTATGGTTCATAATATGCCGGGAGGAAAAAGATTCTGACACTTGGAATTTACTAAAGCACCTGATAGCTGAAAAGCCTGACCGTGTTTCACAGCTTGAATTACCCCCATTTTCCGAGGAAGACTCAGCCGGATTAATTGAGCACTTGCTTCAACCGGGCAAAGCAGACCGGGAGACAAAGAATATCATCATTGAAAGAGCAGAAGGTAACCCTTTCTTTATCCGCGAACTGGTTAATGGTTTGATTAAAGAGAAGATCCTGGTTAAGGATGAAGAAACGAACAATTGGCATCTTTCACGGTCAATTACTTCTTTTGAATTGCCAGAAAACCTGCAATCCCTTTTCTTGTCACGGATCGATTCATTGACCCAAACTGATCGTTCAGTCCTTCAAATCGCTTCGGTTATCGGGGTGTATTTCTGGAGAGCGGTTTTGGAAGGAATGGCACCAGATGAGATAGATATTGACAGGGGGTTGAAAAATCTCCAGGATGCGGGGTTGATCAATACGCTGGGAATGAAATCTGAGTTAGGTCAGGGTTACCGTTTTTCCTCTTCATTGATCAGAGAAGTTACATATGAGAGTATATTGAACAATCAGCGGATAAAACTCCATGCAGAGATTGGTGAGTTTCTGCAAGGGTACATCAACAACCAGGATATTACTTCGGCCTTTTTAGCGCACCATTTTGAGAAAGCTGGCAACATTCAGCTTGAACTACTATACAGGTTCCAGGCAGCTGAGGAAGCGAAAAGCCTCTACGCCAACTATGAAGCATATCGGGAATACACCCGTGCTCTGGTCATCCTTGACCAACTGGAGAAAAGTTCAACCGCTGGCGAAACTTATGCCATTCTTACCCAGCGATTTGAGTTAGTAAAAAGCCGGATTGAAGTACTGTATCTTTTAGGCAGGATTGGTGAGGCACATCGTGAATCAAGCCGATTGTTGGAAATCGCTGAAAGATTATCCGATGAGCATGTGTGGCGAATCGATGCGTTATTGAGCCAGCCTGGCGTCACCACTGCAGAAAACCAGGAAATGTTACAGGAAGGAATTGTTCAAGCAGAAGAAGCCTTAAGGTTATCTCACCTGATCGGAGATCAACATCGAGAATTGAAAAGTATGGCAGCGGTTGCTGGTCATCGGATCATCATAAAAAGTCCCGATTGGCATGAATTTGGCGCCCGGACGATATTGATGGCTGAAGAGATGCAGGATAAAAAAGCTCAGGTAGATTTATTGCTGGCGATGGGAAATGCCTATGGCATGGATAAACTGGAAACCGGACTTGAGTTTCTTAAAAAGGCCTATCCCATCGCACAGGAAATCAATTATCAGGCTGCTCAAATGGAGCTTCTTTACTGGATGGGCACAGAGTACGAACGTGCCGGTGATTACCTGACTTTATTGGAAGACTTCGAGAAAAAACGTCTTCACATCGCACAAAAAATTGGGCGGCGAATGGAAGAAGCTCGCTCTCTGATGTATATTGGTCAGATCATCGGGTTGTATCTGGGCGATTATGAAACAGCATTGATTTATTTGGAAAAAGCTGAAGACCAATGGAAGGAATTTGATGAACGACTGTTTGTTTATTTGAGGCAAGCACAGATATATACTGAACTGGGTCAATTGGACAAAGCGCATCAAAGGCTTCAATTGGCAAAACCCTTAAGCATGAAGTTTGTTAAAAAGCTTGCAAAGGTTGGTTATGAACTGGTTGAAGCGACTATGCTTCTCAGGATTGGAACAATTGACAGTTTACTGCGCGTTGTGGAGAATGCCGAGAAGGTCCACCGGATGATTGAAGAAGAAAACCTGGCATCCAGACAATACGGTATGGCTGCTGTCATTAATGCCTGCCAGGCGTATCTGAGAATTTCGCAAATCCTGCATCAGTCAGATGATAGGAGCGGAAGCACTTACTACAAAAAGAAAGCCATCGAAGCATCTGGATTGGCTTTGAAAACTTTTCAGGAATTTGGTTTCACCCAGATGGTGGAGGTTGTCAGTGAAGAGATTCTGTATTATCACGGTCTTGCGTTAAAAGAAAGCGGGAATTCCAGACAAAGTGATGGATACCTCGAAAAAGCATATAAAGAAATGATGCGGAAATATCAAACGATCCCTGAGAAATCAATTTATCGCGATACTTTCTTGCGTACTGATCTGCACAGATTGATCCTGCATGATTATGAGGAAAAATAAAAAAATATCGCGTAGTCATATTTACTCATTTTAATTAAACTTACATATAATGGCACAAAAACAACAAAACTACCGTTGGAATTTTATCGTAAACCTTGTAGATGGGGCAACTTTCTGGTTTGGCTTCGGCTTTATTTCATCCACCACGATCTTGCCCTTATTCATCAGTAAATTAACCACATCCTTGCTACCAATCGGTTTGGTCAGTGTGATTGCTTCTGCAGGGTGGTTTCTTCCGCAATTGTTTTCCGCAAGGATCACTGAGGGTATTCCCAAAATGAAGCGGATAGCCATTGGTTGGGGGATCTTTTTGGAACGGCTGCCCATTTGGATGATGACCTTAAGTGCATTTATTGCCGGCAGGTCTCCAACGCTGGCATTGGTCATGTTCTTAATTTGTTATACCTGGTATTCCGTTGGGTCTGGTATTGTAGCACCATCCTGGATGGGGCTGATCGCTAAGATTTTTACACCGGAGAAACGCGGATCCTTCCTTGGAACGACCATGTTCATCGGAGCCGGTACAGGTGCGCTTGGCTCTCTTGTAAGTGCCTGGTTGCTGGAAGCCTGGGACTTTCCGAAATCATTCATCGCCTTGTTCGGTATTGCTGCATTATTTATCACGATATCCTGGATCTTTTTGGCATTAACTCGGGAACCGGCCGGTGAAGTTGTGCCTGATAGTCAGGATTGGCACTCGTATTGGAAGGACCTGCTCAGAATATTACGTGAAGACCAAAATTACCGAAGATATGTTCTTTCAACAGTTATTATCACGGTTGGCGCAATGGGGACTGGATTTATTACAATCAGCGCAATTCAGCAGTTCCAGATCTCTGATGTTTCTGTCGGTCTTTATACACTGACTATGTTGATCAGCCAGACGGTGGGCAACCTGGTTTTAGGGTGGATGGCTGATCGGTTTGGCCATAAATTATCTGTTGAGATCGGTGTGTTTGCCATGCTGATTGCTTTTCTGATCGCAATGTTTATGCCCGATCCATCACTCTATTTTGTCGTATACGCATTATTAGGGATTAACATTGCCTCCGGTGTTGTCTCAGGCATGATGGTTGTCTGGGAATTTTGTGAACTTCCCAGAGTACCAACATATGCAGGTCTTGCAAATACGACCCGCGGCCTGTTCGGTTTGATTGCGCCCTTGATCGCAACCCAACTCGCCAACTTTAGTTATGGTTTGTTGTTTGGAATCTGCGCTTTACTCACATTGTTGGGTTGGGCAATGTTAAAATTCTGGGTTGTGGAACCTCGCTGGCGCAGGGAAAAGACAAACAAATAAATCTGCAGACGATAACATACTTTCATTGCGTGCATGAGGAATTAATCCAATGGGAAGCAAGCGTTTTCGACTGTAAATGTTTATTGTTTATAGATCATGTTGATAATCTTGTGAAATGCTTCCTCAGGATCATCGGATATCTTCTCGGTCTGTTTACCCAACCAGGCTTCAACCAATGCGAGTAAATGCGATTGTTCCATCCGATCAGAATAATTTACCAGCATCATTGGATTGGTCATAAAATCATCCAATTCTTGAGAAAATTTATCTTTGATATAAGAGTTAAGCCTGAAGTCCTTCAGCATGTGCTTTAAAGTGTCTTGTTTGTAATCATTGGAATATAGAAGTCCAGGCTCGCTCAGAATCTCCACTTTTAGCTCTGAGGTGGAAGGAAGAACGATATCTGTCAAGGTTATTTTGTGATCTGACTTGTCATATTGCCAGTCAATTGCAGTTTTCTCGCCATCTATTTTTGCATTAATTGACTCGGGTTCTTCCAAAGCAGAGAAAACAAGTCGATAAATCCGGTTTTCAGGAATTATGTGGGGCTCGCCTTTCGCGGGGCTGATTGAGAACTCTGTCCGGGTATTATTCCAGATTTGTTTGAATTCCGTCAATGCGTAATTCCCTTTCTCATAATCCAACGTTTCCCCATCATCCTCGTAGAGGGAAAAAGAATTATCGGCACCAGGGAAAATATTGATATTAAGGATATTCGGCAGATCAACACCTCCCCAGTCAACAAAAGGTCCGAGCGGGACAATGGCTCCTGCTTTGGCGAAGACCGGTATCCGGTCCAATCCGCCATAGATTACATGCCAGCCATTCCCTTCATAATATTGACCGGTGAAGAAGTCGAACCAATCGCCCTCTGGCAGCCAGATCACCTGTCTGCTTAACCGGGTATGGGCATCAGAGGGACTTGTAAAAGGTGCCGCGATCAACTCGCTGCCAAAGGTATACTCATTGGGGCAGATATATGCGTCAGTTATTTCCGGATAGAGGTGGTAGAGGGGACGAATGGGGGAAATGCCATCCTTAAAATTGCGCCAGGCAGCAGTGTACAGATACGGTATCAGAGAATGACGCAGCCGGAGGGCATCCGAAGAGAGGCGTTCTGTTTCGGCATCATATCCCCATGGACGCCGCTCATGGTAAGGATTGTTGGTGGAATGCAGGCGCAGGATGGGGCTAAAGACGCCATACTGAACCCAGCGCAGATACAGCTCAGGTTCTTCAACCCCACCCATGTGACCGCCGATATCATGAGACCACCATCCATAACCAACGTTTGCGGCTGTTGCTGTAAAATAGGGTAGGAATTGGAGGGTGTCCCAGGTGACAAGGGTGTCACCTGAAAAACCAATCGGATAACGATGGCTTCCCAGGCCTCCCCAACGCGAAAAAATGAAAGGACGGGTTTTTCCATCCCGGCTGCGATCGTAAAAATGAATGTGGTTCAACCAGAACAATGGATCAAGGCCTTCCATTGTGGATTCTGTACCCTGCTGCCAGTCAAGCCACCAGAAATCCACGCCCAATGCTTCCAGGGGATGATGCAGGACTTCAAAATATGCCTTGGTGAAATTTGGATTCGCGATATCAAACCTGACCGGTTCCTGTGAATCCGGGTTAATATTCATCCGCCGGGCCATTGTTTCATACTTTTCTTCATGAGGATAAATACCCGATGCAGGATGGAGATTCAAGGCTGTTCTCAGGCCGAGATCGTGAATTTCATTTAAAAATGATTGAGGATCTGGAAAAAGGTTGTTGTTCCAGGTGTACCCCGTCCAGCCAGAGCTTTCATTGCCGGTATCGACAATATGCCAGTCCATGTCGACAATACAAACGGAGAACGGCACCTGGTGTCTGCGAAAATCACCCATCAAACGCAGCAACTCATCCTGCGTATATTTCCAATACCGACTCCACCAGTTCCCTAATGCAAAACGGGGGAGGATGGGAACCCGGCCTGAAAGCTTTTGAAAATCAATTAAACATTCAGTAAATTCGATTCCATAACCAAAGAAATAGAGATCTTTTAGCTCGGAACTTCGATCACGTGTTTCCAGCCAGCCCACGTCATTGAAGACGAGGGAGTCGCTGTCATCAACAAGAGACCATCCATTTCTTGATAGTAGCCCTGAGTTCAAGGGGATATCTCCATCCACCTGGTCAAGCGTGCGCACTGTACCGAGGAGATTGGCCTTGTTCTCCTGTCCGAACTCCCAGATATACCCGCTGTCTTTCAGCTCAATCTGTAGAGAACCAGGATGAAAACCCGAATCCCGGATTGATGATTTGAGGAGAAGGTGTTCAGTTTCAATATGAATACTGTCCTCATTTATGCTCTGTGTGAATGCTGGCACCGGTAGTTCACGATACCAGACCACCTGGGTCGGCCGGTCCTCAAATAACCCATCCGGGTTGAATTCCATTCGGAGCAATTTCGAGGTCAGCACTGTAAAACGATAAGGCCCCATCCTGACAATTGCCGCTGGATCGGCTGCGGGTTGAAATGCTATCTTATTATGCTCAAACATAGCTCTCTTGATTCCTCAATCCATTCATGGTTCATTATCGCCAGTAATTATAAGGGAGAAATTATTCATATGATGATAAAGATCTGTATCAAAATCTGAACTCCAGATCATTATTGCATCGTGAATTGCGGTTATAATGAGCCGAAACCTCATCAATTGTTTTCAAAGGAGAGAACATGGCAACGATCACAAAAGATGTCAAAATCGCCCCTGAGAAGAAACGAGAAAGACGACGGACCTTATTTGCATTATCCTTCGGCTATTTTATTGACCAGGGTGAAGGTCAGGCAATGTCCGTTCTGTTTCCCACACTGCAAGCGATCTGGGGCTTATCCTACAGTAACCTCGGCGTCATCAGCACGATCCGCAACCTCCTGCAGTCCCTTTCTTCACCTTTTTGGGGCTTTATGTCGGATAAGGTATCCAGAAAAATGGTGATCATCTTTGGGACAGGCATCTGGGGGCTTTGGACAGCGGCTGTTGGATTTACACAAAATTTTGGCCAGTTGCTTGTCATCCGAGCAATCTCGGGTATCGGATTGGGATGTTTAATGCCCGCAACCTTCTCGATCATGTCAGATACCTTTCCACCAAAAGACCGTGGAAAAGCGCTCGGACTTCTTGAAGCTATTGGCGTTATGGGTATCGTTATTGCGACAGTTGGGTTAGGTTTTCTTGCATCCCCCACGCTATGGAGATGGGGGTTCTTCCTGCTGGGTGGTTTCAGCGTCATCAGTGGTTTATTGGTCTGGCTGTTGGTGAAGGAACCGGTTCGTGGTGAGGCCGAACCGGAATTAGCTGGGAAAATCACACATGAAGACGCACAGAAATTTGGGATCAAATTCTCGGATTTACCTAAAGTTCTCAAAATTCCAACGATCTGGGTAGCCATCGGTCAGGGGCTGGCAGGAACGATGCCCTGGGTCGTGATGGGTTCTTTCCTTATCACCTGGCTTGTCAATGAAAGGAATATCGCGGCTGAAACTGCGACTTTTGTATTTGCAGGAATTGTTGTGGGGACTGTATTTTCAAACATCATCGGTGGTTTTCTCGGCGATTGGGCGGAAGCGCTCAATCCAAAATATGGCCGGACAATTGTGGGACAGGTTTCCATTGTCAGTGGCATACCCCTGACCTATGTTCTTTTTACACAGACAGCAGGCTGGCCAATCTGGGCTATCATGCTGCTCGCATTTGGCACCGCTTTGCTGATAAGCTGGCCTGGAAAAGGCGCAAAGGAACCCATGATGCAGGGTGTCACGCCGCCTGAGTTGCGTGGCACAGCGTTCTCCATCACGACTTTTATTGAAAGCGGCTTTGCTGCTGTTGCAGGTGTGATTGCCGGTTCGCTTGCAGATAGGATAGGTTTTACAAACGCCTTGATCTGGACGGTGCCATTCCCCTGGATCATTTGTGCCTTGTTATTCAGTCTTTTTTACATCACCTATCCTAAAGATTCTGCTGCATTACGTAACTTAATGGCAGAAAGAGCTGAGATCATCGATCAAGGTTTTTAGTAAGGTATTAAGTATTTTTCAGGTTACTGATCAAAAAGAAGGGTTTCTGTCAGGACAGATTCCCTTCTTTTCTATGTCACCCATTCTTGAAAAGATTATTTAAACGGTAACCAAAGGGTGAATTTAGACCCTTGACCCACAGCACTTTCGACAGCAATTTTTCCACCATGATCCTCGATGATTTGCTGGCTCACATATAAACCCAGCCCCAGCCCCAATTGCTTTGTGCTGTGAAAAGCATTGAATAGATTGTCTAAATCATTTTGAGGAATACCAACGCCTGTATCTTCAAATACAATTTGGATTCCATCCGGGTTATTGACCCTGTGGGTTTCCAGCACCAATTTCCCACCCTCAGGCATTGCTTCGATAGCGTTTAATACAAGATTGAGAAACACCTGCCGGATCTTATCTGATGACATCAACAAATCAGGTGGATTCGCTTCCCTCTTCCAGACGACTTCAACGTTCTGATCTTCAGCTTGCTTTTGTGTCAGGAGAAGTACCTTTTCAAGAAGTTCATCGACACAGCCAAAACTCTTTTCATCGTTACCGCTTCTGGCCATATCACGCATCCGATGAACAATCTGGGATGCCCGGATCAATTCCTCCATGGCGACTCCCATAAATTTCCTGGCATCGTCGCAATCTTCCAGTGATTCCATTGCCAACCCCATGCATCCTACGACAGACTGAATGGGATTGTTGATCTCATGGGCAAGCGAGGTTGCCATCCGACCGATTGTTGTTAATCGCTCGGCTTCAACCAGGGCAGCTTCAGCCATTTTTCGGTCCGTGGTCTCATAAGCCATATTCAATATTCCCGGTTCCGGCTCATCGGGAATATCAACCGGGAAGAGCCACCATGAAAAATAAGCTTTTTCCGGGGTTCCATCGGGAGAGCGGTTGATGGATATTTCATCATCTTCAAGAATGAATGGCTGCCCGGAATCAAGCACCTTTTGGCAGATGCTCGCGTAGTCATAATCGTTTTCTCCCCAAACTTCATCAAGAGTCTTTCCTATCAAGGTCTTACCTGGAGAAATGTCATAATATATTGGGTTGGCATAGAGAATTCTTTGATCGCTGCCACGGATCAATGAAACAGCAACTGGGATATTGTTAATTACCGTCTCAAGCAGGCGCCGGTTTATCTCAAGCGCTTTTGCATGCAATCTGGTTTGTTCGATCCCAATACTCAGTGGGACAAGCAATTCGCGGACGATCTCATTTTGCTCAGGTGTCAGCGGCTGATCCGTCTTCATACCAAGGTTCAAACTGCCAGCTAATTGTCCATTGATAAGGATCGGGTACAAGAGCAAATTCCTTATCCCATGCTCAGCTAGGTGTTCAATGAAGGGGGGTAAAACCGGGTTGGATTTTTCGACAACCATACTATAGGACTCACCTGCCTGTAGCGATTCCAGGAATGATTGCCATAATTTGCTCTGGGGAAAAGGCCAGCTTTGCTGTTGTGCTTCACTTGCAATTGGTGAGCAGGCCTTCAGTGAGATCCTTTCATATTCCAGATCAGTAACAGTTACACTAGCCTGAATGCATCCCGTGACAAGCTCAGGTATATGCATAACCACGGCATTTGCAATTTCATCTTCAGACCTGGCGGAAAGAATGGCTTCATCAACCTCATGCAAAAACTGCAATCTTGCGGAATACTGTTGGAGCGCACGTTCAACCTTAACCCTCTCTGACATATTTATGCCAATGCCAACTTGCCGGCCATCGGGAATCCGAACGTTGGCCCAGCTCGTTTCAACGGTGCTGCCATCTTTGGTCGTCATCAAAATGTCTTTGAATCCCGATTTGATAGATTGCATATACGCTGCCATCTCACGACGGTAGTCAGGATCAGGATAAACGAGTTCCATAATGGACTTTTGTTCCGTGTCTTTTTCCGTCCAACCGGTGACCCGTTCCACGTGTTTATTCAGGGTAATTTTTTCCAACTTTGGATCATAAACGGATAGCATGACAGGGATTCTGTCAAAAATGGTCTGAAGCAACTCCCGCTCGTTATGCAGAGCAATTTCCGCTTTCTTTTGTTGGCTGATGTCCCGGATAGTTAACATTGCAAACAAGGGTTTACCTGTTTTGTCCTTGACCAATGTCCCTGAATAACTTCCAATAAATGTGTGACCATTATCTCTCCGACGGACCGATAGTTGATAATCAGTGAACTGTTCGCCTCTAAGTGCTCTTGGCATCGGCCAATTTTCTTTTCGAACAGGTTTGCCTTCGAGATCCCGAATTTCCCAGGTCTCAGAATAAGCTGATTTTGGCAATTGAGCTTCATCGAAGGTTGCATAGCCATGCAAGCTGAGAGAAGCAGGATTGTGATAGATAATTTTTCCTGAGAGGTCTGCCAGTGTCAACGCTTCCACCAGGTTTTCCATTACAGCGGTGCGCTCAGCGAGAAGGTGACCTTGATCATTCACAAGCTGTTTTAGATCACTTCTCCGGTATGATAAAACGAATATCCCCCCGATAGTGTTATCCGCATCATAAATCGGACTCAGACTGTATTTACGCAGATTTCTTTCATCTGCCTTTCCGCCAACTCCAGGATCAAGGTTCAGTTCATGCCCCATGCGTGTACAGTCGCCGGACATAATGCGCGAGATATCCTCAGTGAATGCATTCCAGAGTTCCGGGCAGGCATTTTGAACAGAATCACCTAAGCGACCCAGTTGTTCATTTGTAAAGACTTCATACCAGGCAGTGTTACCCAGGAAAAGCAAATCCTCCCCCCAAATTAGTGCCATAGGGACCTTCGCAGAAAGGATCAGACAGACAGCAGATTTAAAACTGGCTGGCCAGAGAGTCATTGGGCCTAAAGCACTTTTACCCCAATCATATTCGCCGATCATTTTGGCAATTTCACCATCAAATATAGCAATCCACGGATCCACATTCTGCTGAGGTCTAATATTTTCATTCATTTTCATTGCAGTTCCACATAAACTACCAGATTAGGTAATAAGAGAATTCCAAACATTGGGCCTTCTCCTATTTCAGTATACTCGCAAGTTTATGGGATAGAAAATCGTTGAGCCATCAGTGCTAATTATATTGAGCTGCAAAGCTTATTAAAACAAAAAGTGTGAGGCTGACCTCACACTTTGAGCGGGAGCGACGGGATTCGAACCCGCGGTCTCGGCCTTGACAGGGCCGCATGTTGAACCACTACACCACGCCCCCAAGCGAAAGATATCTTATCACATGGGGTATCAAAAGTCAAGCATTTCTGTTGAAAATTTACGAATTTTGTAAGAAAAACACCCTACCCCCATTGGTTTTTTCTCAGTCAGCAAAGTAGGTGTTATCCTTCATCTTTATCATGTTTATCCCGTATAATGTTTAAAACAAGCAGGGAAGAGGAGTGAATTTATGAAAATTGTTTCCGTTGACCAGATGATCGCCATAGAAAAGGCCGCCAATGATCGTGGGTTGACATATGATACGATGATGCAAAATGCCGGGTCTGGCGTGGGCGAATGGGTGATAACTAACCTCTCTCTAAAGCAGGGTGTCATCGGTTTGATCGGCTCCGGCAATAATGGCGGGGATACCCTCATTGCTTTGACGACCTTAGCCAGAAGAGGCGTCAGGACATGTGCTTTTTTGGTTAAGAAACAAGAAAAAGACGAATTAATAAAGGCTTATGTTGAACACGGCGGCGTTGTCGTTGATCTAGCGGACCAGAATCATTTAGATAAACTTGCAGCGGAGCTTAATGCTGGCGCTATCATCCTTGATGGTATGTTGGGTACCGGTGTAAAACTGCCACTGAGAGGAAATTTGCTCAGTATCATGAGCAAGGTATCAAGGCTGGTACAAAGGAGCCCTAAAACGCTTGTAATCGCTGTAGATTGCCCTTCAGGTGTGGACTGTGACACCGGGGAAGTCTCAGCAGTGACATTATCTGCTCTGCATACGCTTACCATGGCGGCCGTTAAACAAGGTCTGCTTAAACATCCCGCTAGGTCTTACGCAGGGCAAATCCATCTGATTCAGATTGGCATTGAGGATAACTCGGAATTTTTTGAACAACCCTTACCCGAGATGCTGGACCGGGATATGGTCCACAGAATAATGCCTGATCGTCCCGATATCGGGCATAAGGGCACTTTTGGCACATGTCTGGTTATTGCGGGTTCTGATAAATATACCGGGGCTGCGTACCTTGCAGGAAAAGCGGCCTACCGTGCCGGATGTGGATTGGTGAATATCGCTGCCCACAAGACTGTCAGAGACAGCCTTTCAGGCGAATTAATTGAAGCCGTTTGGATCATTCTTCCAGACGATGACGGACAGTACGACAGACATGCAATTGATCTCTTACTTCCAGCCCTCCAAAATGCGGATTCTCTTGTTATTGGGCCGGGGTGGGGATTGGGTGACAAGAACGCAAGGTATCTTGAGGTATTACTACAAGTCATTCCTGACAATCTGCCCACCTTGTTTGACGCTGATGGATTGAAGCTCTTGGAAAAATTGGAAAAATGGTGGTCAAAGATCCCGGAGCAATCTGTACTAACACCGCATCCCGGTGAGATGGCAATCCTTTCAGGTTTTACTATTCAGGAAATTCAGAGTAATCGCTGGTCAATTGCACAACGTTTTGCCAAAAAATGGGATGTTACACTTTTATTGAAAGGTGCCGGCAGTGTGATTGCGATGCCAGACGGACAGTTTGTCGTCGCTCCAGTCAGCGATTCCGGGTTAGCGACGGCCGGCAGCGGAGACGTTTTATCCGGTTTGATTGGTGGTTTTATGGCACAGGGTGCATCTGTCAATCATGCAACAGCAATCGGTACCTGGGTTCATTCGCAGGCTGGGGTTATTGCCCACAACAAATATGGTTCTGCTCTACCTGTAACTGCCTGTGATATTCTGGATTGTATTTCCAGTGCTATTTCAACTGTGACAGGATCAAAGATACGATGATGTCTGGAAACAATGGCTCGCATCAATCCTGTTACTTTTAGTAATATAATTAACAAAAGGCCGGAGACAATTCCGGCCCTTTGTTGTTTAAAGGTTGAAGGTTATTTTGCTTCCTTCTTTTCCTTGGGTTTAATTGATTCAGCCAATTTTTCACGGCTTTCATCAATTGCTTTTTCGCCTTTTTGAGCCAATTCATCAACACGATCTTTGGCGATGTGTGACCATTCTTCAGCTTTCTCTTTTGCTTCAATCCAGGCTTCTTCCGCCTTGACGCGGGCATCTTCAACTGTTTCGGATGCGCGGTCGCGCAATTCAATCGCTTTATCGCGGATCAGGGTCCGGGTCTCTTCGCCGGATTGCGGTGCGAATAGCAATGAAACTGCAGCGCCTGTAAGTCCGCCAACGATGAAACCGACTAAAAATGCTCCAAAATCATTCTTTTCTGACATATCTTTCTCCTTATTGACTAATTGAATTAATTACACAATGCGTTGCTTCTTATTTCTTTTTACCGGGAACAAAAAGCTTTTTCATCATTGCCATCAACTGGTTGATCTTGATCACCGGTTCTGAAAGGTTGTTGCTGATAAAGGTTGCTGTACCTTTCAAGGTGTTCACGGTCTCATTTGTTGAATCAATGATCGGTCTGATCTCATTTTGTACCAAATTGATCAGAACGGAGAGCTGGACAATCAAAACCACCAGTGCGACACCTATTACCAATGATTCCAGGGCTAAGAATATGATGAATACATCTCGTATTTGTTCGGTGGTTTGACTGTTTTCAGGATTTACAAGGAAAATAGTGGCCAAAACCACCAGTGCAAGGACGACCAGAAGGACGATAACTGCAATGATGATAACCCTTTTCGATGCGCCGGCATCAGGCTGTAAGATTTCTTCCTGAGAAACATCAGGAGTATTTTCGATTTCGCTGGCTGATTTCAATTCTTCTGTCATAGGTTGTCTTCCACAAGTCTGCCATCTAGGGGCTTTAATTTATTAATTCATATTCAAATTTAATTATAACGGATTTAATCATCCAATGCCAATTTTATTTCTTCTTCGTAAAAGGTTTTATCTGTTGCAGATATGTTAATATCTGCAAATAGACCTTCCTGCTGGGCAGTGGCGTACTGCTGTTTGATCAGTTCAAGAATGGCCAGAAAAAGAACTATTGCCTCAATACGATCGTGCACTTCAGGAAGCATCTGGCGATATGATAGATGGGTCATCCGCCGAAGGTTCTGGATGAGGTCTTGGATTTTATTCCTGATCGTTACTTTGGGAATTGCAACAACTGATGTAACAGGTGCCGCATCTTCTTCATAATGATAAAGTGCTTTAAGGAACTCAATCAGGTTGTCAATGGTGACGCCTTCCAGATCCAGTTCTTCATCAATCGCCGGGGGAGGGGCGAGACGAATATAAGTTCGGAACCCTTCCTGTTCGCGTTGTTGGAGCCAGATAGCTGTGGTTTTAATCTCACGATAAATCCGCAGCTGGCGGGCAAGGCTCTCGGCTGGATCTTCCTCACCTTCCTCTCGGATGGGGGGGCGTGGGAGTAAGGCTTCTGACTTAATCTGGATCAGCTTCGCTGCAATCACCAGAAACCCCGAAACCTCAACAGCTGTTGTTTGCTGAATTGTTTCGAGATGCTCAAGATACTGGTCGGTTACTTTGGCCAGGGAGAGTCGTGTGATATCAAGTTCAGCCTTCGTGATCAGGTCCAGCAACAGGTCCAGTGGGCCTTCATACACATCCGTCTTGATTTTGTAAACTGTACCAGGATTGTTTATAATAGCCATAATGCTTTACCTACGATGAATTATACCTCCATGTCACAAAAATTTTTTGTGGTGACAACCAGTTAATTGATTTTGAGAAATGATTAATATCGATTACAATTTTATATTGATCAGCAGTTATCATTAATATCGAACTGTTGATGCGCAAGCTATTTACTCTTCCCGAGATGGCTCGCGCATCGATAGTTCTGGAGAAAGGATCCAGAACATGGCAGATGTTTTTACGGCGGAATCCCCCGAACAAGTTTCGAAACGCCTGAACTTACCCTTTGAAAATTATTTTTTATTATCACGCGCGCTCACACATCGATCATATTTAAATGAAAATAAGGATGCAATTGAGGACAATGAACGTCTGGAATTTCTGGGGGATGCTGTCCTTGATTTTATCGTTGCCGAATGGCTGTATAATCACTATCCAGAAAAGCCCGAAGGGGACCTGACCCGGTTGAGAGCAGCTTTAGTCCATACTGATCAATTGGCGAAATTTGCCAAAGAGATCAAGCTTGGTCAAGCCTTACGGTTGGGAAGAGGGGAGATTCAAGCTGGTGGACGCGAAAGATTGACCTTGCTCTGTGATGCCTTTGAAGCTCTGATAGGTGCGCTCTATCTCCAGGGAGGGATCCAGGCCGTCAATCAATTTATGATGCCACTCCTTGAAAATGTGGTTGATGAAATATTTATTAATCACTTGGACGAAGACACCAAAAGCAGACTTCAGGAGTGGGCACAGGGAAATGGGTATACGTCACCAAAGTATGTCCTGATTGGTGAAGAAGGGCCTGATCATGCTAAAAATTTCGAAATGGAAGTCCGAATTGGAAAGAAAACCTATGGACGAGGGACTGGTTCCAGCAAGCAAACCGCAGAAAAAGCAGCAGCCAGAGAAGCGCTCATGGCATTAAGAATTCTGGAGCGAAACTAATCTATGACCCATCGTCTACAATCACTGGAACTCCAGGGATTTAAAACATTTGCGACACAAAGCCGCCTTGAATTTCCAGGCCAAATCACGGCCATTGTTGGCCCGAATGGCTCTGGCAAATCGAATATCGCGGACAGCCTTCGGTGGGTGTTGGGAGAGCAATCCTATTCACTTCTGAGGGCAAAGCGCACAGAAGATATGATTTTTTCCGGGTCACAGCAGCGTTCTCGATCAGGAATGGCACTCACAACACTGACTTTCAATAATGAGGATGGCTGGCTGCCAATTGATTATTCGGAAGTCTCCATATCTCGCCGGGCCTATCGTGATGGGCAAAATGAATATTTACTCAATGGCCAGAAAGTCCGTCTGAGGGACATAACTGAAATCCTGGCTCAGACAGGTTTGGCTGAAATGTCCTACACAATCATCGGGCAGGGGCTCGTGGATGTCGCTTTAGCCCTAAAGCCTGATGAAAGACGGCAGTTATTTGAAGAAGCAGCAGGGATTGGCCTTTATCGGTCCCGCAAGGAAGAAGCGCTTCGCCGATTGGAAAACACCCGCAAGAATCTGGATCGGGTGCTGGATATCATGACCGAAATCAGGCCGAGACTCCGGAACCTTGAACGGCAGGCGACGCGCTTCAATGAATATCAACAATTACGTGATGATCTCAATCTCCTCCTGCGAGAATGGTATGGCTTTCACTGGCATCAAAAGCAACAGGACCTCCGAAACGTTCGGCATGCCTACGATGACCAGGAAAACCGGTTAAGTCTTCTGCGGAATAAGTATGCAGAAGTCAAACAAAATGTCGTGGAAGCCCTTGAAGAGCTTCAGGCAAATCGCAAAGACCTGGAGGCTTCTCACAATAAATTATCGGCGTATCATCAGGAATTAGAACAATCCACCCGACAACTAGCCATTATCGACGAGCGCCGGCGTTCTTACCTCCAACAAAAAAGCAGTCTTGAAATTGATATCGCCAACATTGAAGAAGCGATTATCGGTCTGGAATCTCAGCAGGAACAATTAGAACAGGCTATCGAGCAGCGGCTTGCCGAGTTTAATGCTGCGACAGAGGATGTCGCTCAGGTTGAAGTCAAGCTCTCAGAGATCATCCAAAAGAGAGAGGCGGCGGAATCAGAGCTGGCTTCCATTCGAAATAAACGGGTTTCCTTTGAAACTGAGAAAGTACAGATCTCAGCCCGGCTCGATGAGTTGGTCAACCGCCTGGACACACTTGAAGATGAGCGCTCGAAGATTGAAGAAGCGACAGGAAAACTTGCTCTTCAAGAAGAGAGCCTGGCGCATCAAATCGACGAGCATAATACAGCATTGGATCGCGTTGTAGCAAAGAGCGAAAAAATCGGGTTGGAAATCGAAGAACATAATTCTCGGATGGCGCAGGTGATCCAGAAGAAGAACGGCCTCTCAGAATCATTGTCTGCACTCGAAACCGGCAGAGCTAAATTGTTGGCACAGATAGATGTTCTCGAACAGGCCGAAGCAGCGCTAAGCGGTTATTCAGAAGGGTCAAAAGCCGTTCTGGAAGATTCCCTCAAAGGACGGCTGCCCCAGGGGATTGAGCCGTTATCTAAACATATCGTAGTAGATGAAAAATATGAACGTGCACTCAGTGCAGCGCTGGGTGAACTGGCAGATTTGCTACTCCTGCCATCTGGCAGCCAGAATGTTATCGTGGAGTATCTGGAATCCCAGACACGGGATCGCGTTGCAGTCCTGACATCCGAAGGTCATGATACATCCATTACTTCGAAGTCCTTGATGCATGATGACGGAATTATTGGGTACGCATCCGATTTGGTTCAAGTGGACGATAATTACCAGGACCTTCTCCTGCCTTTGTTCTCCGATATCATCATCGTCAAAGATCGCCGCTCGGCTAAAGCCGTCCAACCCAGGTTGAAGGGCATGGAAAGAGCAGTCACATTAAACGGCCTGGTTTATCAGGCAAATGGCATTTTGATCTCCGGTCAAAGCGCAGCCGGGAAACGCATTGGACGAACCCGGCAAAAGCGAGAAATGGCTGAAAAATTAATAGGAGTCGAATCTGAAATTTCTCAAATAAAAAATGAAATCCACGATCTCACCAATTCGCTTGATCAGCTTGGCAGCAGCCAGAAGAAGCTAAACGATGATCAACTTATCCTTGAGAAAGAACGCGAGAAAGTCCTGCGACTGATCCAAAACGACCGGGATACTTTAACCCGGATCGGTGAACAGCTCACCTGGCATAATTCACGATCAACTGAACTTTCAGCAAACAAGGAGAAAACCAAAAACCTTGTCCAGTCCAATAAAGAACAGCTTGATGCGATTCAAACTCAGTTGGGCGAACTGCATAAACTGGAGAAAGAACAACAATCTGCTGTTAATGCTTACCCGGTTTTTGAGGTTCAGCAAGAATTAAACCAATCGCAAACGCAGAAAATCATCACTCAAAATGCACTTGACGTTGCCCGACAGCGGTACAAAGAACATCAGAATCGGATTAATGAAGCAGCTGAACGCCTTGAGACCCATAAATCCAGGCTGTCTACGCTTACTGAAGGTCTGATTGAAATTGCTGATAACGAAAAGACCTTGAAAGCAGCATCTAATGAAGTACGAAAATCGATTTCGGAAATCGAGGAAAATCGTATCAACCCGCTTATGGATTCGGGAAAAGAAACCGAAAATTCAGTTTCTGCACTCCAGAAATTGGAGGAACACACCCATCAGCAGGTGATCCTGGCTGAGCGTCAATACACGCAGCTCCAGCTTGAACTGGGACGTCGGAATGACCAGCTTGATAATCTCAAACAGCGGATCGAAATAGATTTTGGTCTAGTCTCTTATGACTATGATAATGCGATGGATGGACCAAAACCTCTTCCGTTTGAAGATGGATCCGTAAAAGATTTGCCGAATGTCCAGGAAATCCCGGAGAACCTTGAAAATGACATCAGGCAGTTAAAGACTCAAATTCGAAGGATCGGTGCTATTAATCCTGAGGCTCAAAACGAATATCTTGAGGTCAAAGAACGCCATACGTTCCTATCAAATCAGATTGAAGATCTGGAGAAAGCCAGCAAAGACCTTCATCAGGTTATTAACGAGTTGGATGGATTGATGGAGCGTGATTTTGTTAAGACCTTTAAAGCGGTAAATCAGGAATTCTCGATGTATTTCACACGATTATTCAGCGGTGGTGAGGCGAAGCTCTTGTTTTCAGACCACGAGAACCCAGTGGAAGGTGGCATTGATATTGAAGCCCGGTTGCCTGGCCGCAGGAGTCAGTCACTGGCATCGTTGTCCGGTGGTGAGCGCAGCCTGACGGCGGTGGCTCTGATTTTTGCCCTGCTTAAAGTATCGCCCACACCCTTTTGTATCCTTGACGAAGTGGATGCAATGCTTGACGAATCGAATGTCGGCAGATTCATTGAGCTTCTGAAAGAACTGGCTGAACAGACCCAGATTGTCATCATTACCCATAACCGGAATACCGTTCAGGCAGCGGATGTCATATATGGTGTAACCATGGGCAGAGATTCCACCAGTCAAATGATCAGCCTCAAGCTTGAAGACGTCGATGAAAGCTATGTAGAGTGATTTTCGCGCTGTTTACCACCACATCAAAACAAAAGAACCCGGGGTTATCATAAATACCCGGGTTCAATTATTGTGTAATTAAGGTTTGAAGAGATTACTCGTACAGCATCAGCAGGAATTGCTGCGGAATCTCAGGTCGGGTTGGGACGTAATCCTCCCAATTTTCACTGATTACAATATCTTCTCTTTCGTTTCGGGTCTGAATCAACCATGTGGTAAATTCCTGTTCTTTCAAATTCTGGAATTCATCTTCAGAGATTTGGTTTTCACGTTTTCCAATTACCTGAATTATATGGAATCCGAAAGTGGTTTCGACAGGATCGCTGATTTCGCCGCTCTCCAAATTGAAAGCTGCCTCAGAGAAGGGTGCGACCATCATGTCATAGTTGAACCATCCCAGATCCCCGCCAAGTTCTGCGTTTGAATCATCCAAAGAATATTCTGCAGCAAGATCAACAAAATTCTCTCCCGCATTCAATTTTGCTAGGACTTCCAGAGCTTCCTCTTCTGTTTCGACGAGAATATGGCGAGCCCAGACTTCATCACGAATTGGTTCAAGATCTTTCGTAACTTCTTCGATCAATTTCTGACGTAAAAGTTCAACTGCATAAATCTCTCGAAGATCGTTTATGGAAAAATTGTATGCTTTATACATATCATTGAATTCATCAACGTTCTGAGAAAACAAAGCTGTTGTATAAGGGGTAGGTGTCAGCGTTATCGTAGGCGTCAATGTGATCGTCGGTGTTTCCTCAGGCAAGTTTGACTCTTCTGATTCATCATCCTGAGCCGTTGTTTCAACCTCGTCAGCTTCAGCCTGAGCTTCTTCCTGCACCGGTTCGTCTGCTGAAGTTTCTTCATCGA
>CAZXRL010000002.1:0-16159 GCA_964643275.1 uncultured Candidatus Brevefilum sp. | reverse complement strand
TTCTTCATCGATAATGGAAGAATCATCCTCCGATTCATCGGGAGAGTCTGTTGCAGTCGGTAAATCCGTTGGAGAGACTAGAGAAAGGATGGTCTCATCGTAGGTCGGCGTCGGTTGGATTGTGGATGTCACGGTTGGGGTTGGTGTGCCATCCGGGAAGAAACCAAAAGCAGCCTGGATCGCTTGGTCAATTTCCTCGTCACTTACTGTGATACCTCTTGCAGCAGCTTCTTCACGGAGGATAATGTCATTGATCATTTCATCCAGGACATTGCTTCCGACCAGGGTGGGCTGGGCTAATTGAGAAGCAAGTCCTTGTGCTGTTTGAAGAAAACTTAGACCATATTCGCCAAACTGCTGGTAAAAATTATAGTACTGGAAGGCTTGATTGAGCAATTGAACACGCATGTATTGAACCCGTGATTCAAATTGGTTCACTTTGATGACATTGTCGCCAACTTCAGCAACTGTTTTATTTGGACGTACGATCAAATGTTCAACAAGTCCATAGCCAACCAGACCCAGGATGATCGCACCGATCACAATCGTAATAATGAGGATGGTCCGAGTCTGCCGCTCCTCACGTTGTGATCTGGCAAGGTATTTTTTTGTAACTGTTTTCGGCTTACGTTCTGATTTTGCCATATTTGTTGGCCTGTCTATCTATTATTTTAGATCTGGTAATAGCTAATTGTTTGTAAATGGCAGCAGTGCAATATGCCGGGCGTTTTTAATCGCGTTAGCAATTACGCGTTGATGCTTGGCACAGGTGCCGGTCTGCCGTCGAGGTCGGATTTTTCCGGTTTCGTCAATATATCGACGGAGTAAATCTGCATTCTTATAATCAATAACAATTGATTTATCGGTGCAGAATTGACATACTTTTGAACGTGAATAGTAACGGTTACCTTGATATTCACTCATGATTTTCTCCTATAGATCCATTTGAAGAGCTAAAAAGGATAGGCTTCAAATCCTTCAGAGTCTTCCATTTTTTCACTGTTGGTTTTATCGTTCAATAACAAAATTTCTCGGGCGACGATCTCGATGCTCTTATGTGTAGCGCCTTCATTATCCTGCCATGAACGGGTCTGCAAACGGCCTTCAACATATACCAAACTGCCTTTGGATAAGAATTGTTTGGCAATTTCTGCGAGGTCTCCCCAGGCGATGATATTGAACCATTCGGTTTCTCGATGCTTTTCACCATCGGATGTTATCCCGGTGCGGTCACAAGCCACAGAAAAACTCGAAACTGATTTACCGCTGGGGGTAAAACGCATCTCGGGATCTCTCCCAAGATAGCCTATGACCATGACTTTATTTAAACCACGAGCCATGAGAACCTCGCTTTCTCATTTTATGCTCAATTAGGCATCTTTTTTAACGAGCATGTACCGGATAATCGGTTCGACATAGCGCAGCGTTTGTTTAAGTTCAGTACCAAATTCAGGTGCGAATGTGGTTTCCATGTACACATAGTAACCTTCGCGGAAACCCTGGATCTCATAGGCTAATGACTTGGCACCCCAAAGGTCCATTTTATTGATCTCTCCACCATTGCCAGTGATCAGTTCTTTGACACGGTCAATCACACCCTGCGTGCCTTCTTCATCCAGATCAGGCTGGACGATTAAAATTAATTCATACTGTCGCATTTGGATTCTCCTTTCCTTGGGTCTACTACCCTTTGCTATCGTAGATAGCTGAGCAGCGGAAAGAAACCGGATTTTGAATTTGGCTTCTTTTTTCTGTCCTGAATATCACCTATCCAGAACAGCGATAAAGTATACTCGAGATTATTGACGAGTGCAAGCAAGAGAATTTGCTTATCTCTTATCCTCATCAATCAGAATTTGTGATAAAACGACCGATACAATGCTCACAATAACAGACCCTAGAAGGGCGGCTCCAAAATTATCCACATAAAAACCAACGCCCAGCCAGTTGCGGGCAATATTTGAAGCGAGCATGAACGTTCCGGCATTGATGATGAAAACAAACAGACCCAGAGTGATGATGATAAACCCGCAGGATAACATTTTCAGGATCGGGCGGACGATGGCATTTACCAGCCCGAGTACAAGTGCCATCACTGAAAACGCAATCCATGCGTCTCCCTCAACCGCAATCCCAGGAACAATGAGAACAGCAACATAGAGTGAGACGGCAATAATGAGCCAGCGAAGAATGAGTTTCATAGTATTTATTTCCTTTCCAAATTTCTTTCTTTTTGTAATTATTAATGATTATACCAAAAAAACCGAAGCCTCCTTCGGTTTTTGTAGATAAAAATTGATGTACAGCGCCCCTGACAGGACTCGAACCTGTAACCGTTGGATTAGAAGTCCAGTGCTCTGTCCAATTGAGCTACAGGGGCAGATTACAAAACAGATTATATCACAGCCATCATTCAATAATCGGACGGATACCCTGATAAACACGAGGGCCGGAGAATGTACGGAGTATAGTTGTTGGCTGCTTATTAAGAGCTGCGCCTAATTCATTGGATGAAAGAGGTTTGTTTCCATTTGAGAGGAAAGTTCGAAAAACTGAATCAACAAGTGCCATCCGGCTGGTCAGGAATTCTTCCTGTTTGGCGCAATGGCTGATCAGGACATGCTGAAGCCCATCTACCTGCGTGACTTCGGCGGTTTCAGGATCTACCCAATCGATGGTCTCATCGTTATTCAAGCTCTCAAACATTTCCTGGTGTTCATCGCATAGGAAACTTCGCAAATAAACCCGCCAATCCCGGTCGTGGTTTTTCCACCAATCGAAATCAATCCTGAAGGGCGTGTCCAGTTTGGGTTTGACAAGGCTGTTCCGTTTTGAATTCATGATGTCCTTTCCTTATGCATCTTCACCCAAACGGTAGTAAAGGTCACCGACAGAATGGAAAGCCGGATTTGTTTCGAGGGTACTAAAAATCGCACCGGGTGGGCAGCGGTGAATGCAATTTACCGCTGCATAAAGCTCAATCGCATGGACATGTCCCTGAGGATTCAATTTCGCAAGTTCCTTCATTGTGTCAAGCATCACCTTTTCAATCGGACGGGGATGGTTTGCCCGCTTCTGCCACAGCTCGTCCAGGACCTCAGTGGAAGGAACCATAATCGCCATCCGCTCATTAAAACCTGCTGCGATGGTCTGTTTTAATAAGGCAAACACGATGCCGCCATCGGTGCCGATCAGCAGGGTTCGAATCCACTCACGATTCGTTCGTTTCCTTTCTGCCTCAATCAGGACTTCGCCAGGCTGTTTCCCGGGTTTTATTCGGATCAGACTGCCGGGCATTAATTCTTTTTCCTCGTACCACTCTCTGAGGCCATAGACATAGTTGAACGGGCGGACTACCCAGGCAGAGATCTCTTCACTTTCCTCATCTATGAGGGTGAACTTTACCCGTGGCGTTTCAATGGCCGTGGGGAAGAAAGGCCGGGTAAATTGGGTGAGTGGAATACTACCAACACGCCAGTGCGGATAATTGAGTGCTACCGTAACTTCTTTTCCAGCATCTCGTTTCGTAAAGCTGGGGTCAGGTTCAACAAGTTCATCATCAATTCTTTGTTCAGCAAATAACATATCCTCGGTCAGTGCCGAACGATCGTATTCATCGGGATGGTAGATCAGTTGGAGAGGTTTCTCCCTGACTGGAACTGGTTCCAACCGGTTGAGGAACCACTTTACAATCCCCCGAGGACCGACCTCATCGAATCGAGGGTCCTCCTGGAGTGCGTAATTCAGCGAGAATTGAACCAGCTCTGGGGGGTCATCTGTTCCAATCTCGATTTGTTCAAGCAAGCTCTCAACAGGAAGCGGTCCGCCCTCGTGCATATCGAGAAGCGCTTCAGCAAGATTCAGGTGTCCGATGTTGAATTCGATCAGAAGAGATTTTGGGAACCATTCCGCGCCAATCCGCACGAGGTCTTTATTCTCCTCCAACTTATCATCCAGTTTTTCCGTGATCAGTTCACCAAATCTGCTGATCGCCTCTTGCTCATCTTCAACGCTGGAGTCTTCAGTCTGAGATGCTATTTGATTGAGTTTGTGATCATCAATCCCGGATGCGAATTGTTTGGATTGACCATTTTCAAGGGTAACAGATATTACTTTTAGTTCCGCAAGTTGAGGGTTATTGCCATCCCTAATATCCGTGACATCGCCGCTGATCCAGTTCATGGCAGGAAATTGAATTTTATCCCCGACTTTGTATTCATTCCCTGGTAAGTAAATATCCCCGTTTGTTTGCTGTTTCTTCTGTAGATTCTGTTTTTCAGTTTGGATCCGCTCCCTGATTAAAGCTTCAGCCAACACAGAAGAGGGGAGGGGCGTTTCTTTTTCAAGAAGAAAAGAATATAGAAACTCGATGTCTTTTTGGTCGATCTCTATTGTTTCCCAATAGGAGTCACTTAAGTCAATTTCGAAAAAAACCATGGTCTTGCCTCAACTAATGTTCCTTCACTTATCTAATGTCATGTTTGCGATCTCAGATTATACCTCACTATTCAAAATTCCATTTGATGATATTATTGGTCTGATGTCCAATGATAATCGTTGGCATAATCAAAACTCACTACAGCAGCTCGACCCACTGGATGGATCATGATAAACATTCTGACAGACTCCACGGCTGATCTTTCACCAAACCTCCTAAAACAGCACCGAATTGAAACCATCCCCATGGTTATCCAGCTCGATGGACAAACCTATAAGGACGGGTCGGAAATCAATCCTGAGATGCTCTTTGAGGAAGTCAGACGGACTGGCCGTTACCCAACCACCTCTGCGCCATCACCAGGTGACTTTGTCAGGTTTTTTGACCGTAAGGGTCCGTCAATTTATCTCGGAGTATCCAGTAAACTTTCTACCACATTTCGTAATGCGCAGCTTGCAGCAAAAGAAATGGGTTATCAGGCATTGGATCTGATTGATTCTCTCAGTTTTTCGACAGGCTACGGTCAGGTCGCATTGAAAGCAGCTGAGTGGCGGGATGCGGGGATGGGTTTTTACGAGTTAGGACAAAGAATCAGAGAATTAATCACCCGGACACGGGGGATATTCATTCTCGATACATTGGATTATCTCTATCATGGCGGTCGTTGTTCATCAATTGAAAATTTCTTTGCCAGCGTTTTGAAAATCTATCCATTTCTCAATGTCCGCCAGGATGGCACGCTGGGTATTCTTCAGAAGGTCCGTGGCTCCCGATTCAAGGCAGTCAATGCATTGCTGAATCACTTCAAAGAGCAATTAACAACTGTAAATATCAGTCGGATCATCATTACCCATCTGAACTGCGAGGATGAAGCAAATTATTTACTCGAACAAATAAAAGCGGTGGGCAGACCCATCGAAATACTTACAGCCCAGGTGGGATGTGTTCTCGCAACGCACTCAGGCCCAAAGCCTTTAGGAATTGCCTATACCATTGACTGAATGCAACGGCAACAGGTCTTGCATGGGAGAGGTTGCTTATTATGTTTAGGTTCATTCGTTCACGATTGACCAGTATTAAACATGCCATAATCGGCTGGTGGCACGTCATCCGTACCCAGCAGAATGCCTGGATTCATGCCATTGCGACGATTCTGACCTTGCTGATGGCGATCTGGCTGAAATTATCAACCTGGGATTGGGCGGTGCTGATCCTGACAATAGCCATGGTATGGACAGCCGAATTCCTGAATACAGCCCTTGAGATCGTTGTGGACCTTGCAAGCCCGGAGTTACACCCTCTTGCACGGGTTGGAAAAGATGTGGGTGCCGCAGGAGTTCTGGTCGCTGCTGCTTCAGCGGTTGTTATCGGTATCCTGATCCTGGGACCACCGCTGTGGCATAAACTTCAGACGGTATTCGAGTTGGTTGGATTGTTCTAAAAATATTAATAGGAATATAACAATAATTGTCTTAATTTATACGCAAAGTTAATAAAGACCGATGATACTATGTTATACTGCTGACATTAACCAATCTGAGGAGAAAACGAACATGATAAATGAACCGATAAAAGTAACGGATGCAGCTTTCGAAAAAACTGTTTTGGAATCATCCCTTCCCGTCATTGTTGATTTCTGGGCACCCTGGTGCGGACCCTGTAAAATGGTTGCACCGATCCTCGATAAACTGGCTGAGGAATACGCTGGAAAAATGCTGGTGGCCAAGGTGAATACTGATGAGGATTCTGAATGGGCAATGAAATACGGCGTCCAGGGTATCCCCACCATGCTACTGATCTACGACGGCAAAATCATCAACCGACAGGTCGGCGCATTACCGGAGCCTATGCTGCGTGAGATCATCAGTGATTTTCTTGATATCGTCAAAGACCATGAAGTTTCTGGTTAAAAGAACTGAATAAGGATCAAAAAAGCGCTAATTTTAGCGCTTTTTTTGATCCTTCATCCATTGATACGTCTAATCTTCGCCCCCAGTTTTTGAAGTTTTACATCAACCTGTTGATAGCCGCGATCAATTTGGCTGACATTACGAATGCTGCTTTCACCCTTTGCGGATAATGCCGCCAAAACGAGCGCCATGCCAGCCCGGATATCAGGACTTTCAAGGTGTTCTGCACTCAGCTCAGTCGGCCCCTGAACGATACACCGATGCGGGTCACAAAGGACAATATGAGCCCCCATGCCAACGAGTTTATCCGTGAAGTACATCCGAGAGGGATACATCCAGTCGTGGAAGAGAATACTCCCTTGCGATTGGGTTGCAATCACAATAGCGATGCTCATCAGGTCAGTAGGGAAGGATGGCCAGGGCATCACCGAGATTTCAGGGATAGCATTGCCCAGATCGGGTTCGATGCACAACCTCTGGTCCTTCGGTACGATGATATCATCTCCAACACAATCCCAGGTAACACCGAGCCTGTTCATCACCAGATGGATCATGTCCAGGTGTTTGACACCCGCGTTTTTGATCCGAATTGAGCCATTTGTCACAACAGCAGCCCCGATATAACTGACAACCTCAAGATAATCCGGGCCGATTGCAAACTCCCCCCCGTTCAACCGTTCAACACCTGTGATGCGAAGTGTGTTAGAGCCAATATTTTCTATCTTTGCACCTAAGAGGTTTAGGAATTGGCAGAGTTCCTGGACGTGCGGTTCGCTGGCCGCGTTCCGCAGGACAGTCACGCCATCGGCCAGAGCACTGGCCATAATGGCGTTTTCAGTCCCGGTGACTGATGCCTCATCCATCAGGATTTTTGACCCGGTCAGTTTCTTTGTCTTGAAATAAAACTGGTTGTTGGCATATTCCGCACAGGCACCCAGACTGGAGAAGGCTAACATATGCGTGTCTACCCTTCGGCGACCAATCACATCGCCGCCGGGGGGAGGGAGAATAAATTCACCAACCCTGCTGAGAAGCGGCCCTGCCAGCAATATGGACGCCCTGATCCCTCTGCAAAGGTCAGGGTCGAGGTCAGCTGGTCTAATTTCTTCTGCATTCAGCCGTAATGTTGTTTCATCAAGGTATTCAATTTTTACATTCAAACTCTGTAATAGATGGACCATGGTACGTACGTCGAGAATATCCGGGACATTGTGCAGGGTAATGGTTTCGTCAGTAAGCAAACAGGCAGCCAGGATTGGAAGTGCTGCATTTTTATTCCCGGATGGTGTAACCTCGCCGTGGAGGGGGATTCTGCCTTCGATGATGAATTTTTCCATAGGTGCTCCAGTTACTCCTGTAGTTTTGCTGAATTATAATGGACGCATGAGTGCATACCGTTACTTTCATGCCATGCTCCTGAGCATCGGATTGACCGTAGTCAGTTCAATTGTGAGCACGATGCTCGTCCTAACTACACAAGAAGTTTATCATATCCGGATGAGCTCAGGACGTAAAGGTTTCTTATCTTCGTTTTTCATCCTTGAAACCTTTGCTTTTAGCAGCATTTTTATGCTTTCGAAAGATCCAATCATGATAGGGCGATGGATACTTGCGATTTTAATCATGTCCATCCTGGCCAAGGTTGACCACAGAATTGGACGAATATCCATTGTTTTTCCTGCAATAAGCTTGATTATGGTTGGCTTTTTTTATTTGCTATCCAATTCACATGGAACGCATTTTTTAGGGGGAGTTGTAAACATGATGATCGGATGTGGTATTTATTTCTCAGGCAGAATGTATGCACATTATAAGTTAGGTGGATCAGAAGTTAACCAGGTGTTTGGGTTTGGAGATATTTATGGGCTGGGAACCATGGGTTTCTTCATTGGATTTCCAATGGCGATCTATGCATTAATCTTTGTGTTAATTCTGGCCACTCTTGGGGCTGGCATTGGTGCGATTATTCAGAAAACCGGCTTTCTGTCACGAAAGATCAGATTAGGTTCTTATTTCTTTTTATCAACGCTCTGTTTCTTACTTATCGAAGCTATCCAAATGAGTATGTGAGAGGTCAATCAGACAAACTTTTGAAAGTTTCCATCAAATGCGGTTTTTAGTCGTCCGGCTGTTTGGATAAACAGGTCATGGTCTTTCCAGGTCTTTTCAGGATAAAGGAGCTCAGTGGGGACGCCATTGATTGAGTCGGGTACCTGCAGATCGAATATTGAGTCCGAATGAAATTCCCCACTTTTGTACTCATTGTTTAAAATCCAGTTGACCATTCTCCGCGTGTGGGGCAGGGGTATCCTGTGCCCTTGATTAAATCCCCCACCGGTCCAACCTGTGTTGATTAACCACACCTGACTTTGATGCTGATTAATCTTTTCTTTCAGGAGCTGCGCATATATCTTAGGTTTGAGAGGAAGGAAAGGTTCTCCAAAGCAGGTTGAAAATGTTGCTTCCGGCTGCCCGCCAAGCCCGCGTTCGGTGCCTGCGACTTTAGACGTGTATCCGGACAAAAAATAGTAACTTACTTCATCTGAAGTAAGTTTGGCGACAGGAGGCAATACGCCACAAGCATCTGCGGAAAGAAAGAAAATATGGGTTGGATGATCAGCCACGCCGGATGGAATAATATTCGCAACCCGGGAAAGCGGATAAACTGCCCGTGTGTTCTCGGTATACGTGTCATCTTCGAAGTCCGGCAGACGGGTCTCTGATGAGATCACAACATTTTCAAGAACTGAACCATACTGGTTTGACGCTTTCCAGATAACCGGTTCCAGGTCGGGATCAAGTCGAATGACTTTTGCATAACATCCCCCCTCAAAATTAAAAATGCCATTTGAACCCCAGCCATGTTCATCATCGCCAACCAATTTGCGGTCCATTGTTGATGATAAGGTCGTCTTTCCAGTCCCTGACAGACCGAAAAAGAGAGCAACGTCCCCTTTTTCTCCAACATTTGCAGAACAGTGCATCGGTAACACATTTGATTCCGGGAGGAGTGCATTCATAATGGTGAAAGCGGATTTTTTTATTTCGCCCATATATTTTGATGCCGCAATGAGGACCGTTCTCTCCTCCAGATCGATACAAATCGCTGCATTTGAAGCGACCTGATCTATTTCAGGATGGGTATGGAAATCAGGTGCTGCCAGGATTGTGATATCCGGTGCTTCGTGGTGATTAGACCCGGTGTAAATAAAAAGGTTCTGGGCAGCCAATGCCTGCCAGGCAAATTCGGTCACAACTCGCACTTTAAGTTGGTAATCGGCGTCGGCACCAATAAAACAATCGATAATGTACAAAGGCCGATTGTTTAAATATGCAGCTATCCGATTTTTCAAATGGGTAAACACTTCGGGAGAAATTGATTTATTTACATCTCCCCACCAAAGATCGGTGCGTTTTCCATAATCAACGATATATTTGTCTTTGGGCGATCTACCTGTGTAAGGGGTGGTGATCACGCCGAGAGCGCCTTTATGGGTGAGTTGCCCCTCATCATTTTTTATGGCTTCGGAGATAAGGTATGACCTGTCAGGATTGACCAGAATTGACAATTGATGGACAATGCCAAGTGATTCAAGCCAACCACGCAATTTCTGAGACATGGATAAGGTATTCCTCCTTAAAGATCATGTCGACACGAATTTCGTATAGTTGTTAGTGTGCTGACAATCCTGTAAACCAGTATTTTACGACTTCCAAAGCCGGTTTGCCATTGATTGATGAAGAGCCATCCTGTAATTCTGTTATCGGGTCATAACCTCTGATTGAAATCCCGCTGAGCCACTCCCGGCCCGCTGCGACAGGGAGGATAGCATTGTAAATCAGGGCCTGCTCATGAAGATCGACTGGGTAATCTCCGACTTCCTCTGACAGGAACAGCCCATCGTTTGTGCAGTTAGGGTCAACAAGCAGGCAGCCCTCTGTTGCTCCTGAAACAGATGGATAGGCAAATGCTAGCGTGATCGGTTTCAATGCTGTCTGATAGACATCATAAACCTGCGTATCCACAACTTCAGCAAAAACCGCCTGGATGATCTCAAAACTGCTTCCTTCACCCCAATTCAAAGGGGCATCAACCGTGATGTAGATCTCATCGAACAGGTCAATAAAGTCAGGAATGGGATCCATACTGATCTGAGCATTTGAAGCCCAAACAAGCTCCCCTTGATAAGTTGATCGGACTTCGGAAATCAGTTGCCGCCAGAGACCATCAATATTATCTGGTACATCGCTTTCTGTCCCATCGGCATAAAGACCACCTGAAAACACGGGTAAGATATCTTTACCGCCAATGATCAGGCGTTGGACACCATTGTCCTCTGCTATCCTGGCGTAATTTAAGATAAACCGGGAATAGGAATCAAACCAGGTGAGCCACCACTCGGTTGAATGAGACTGCGCTTTCCACCACTCAGTGATTGGAACATCACTGCCTATCTGTGGGTAGAGACCGGTAGACAGACCAACACGTTTTGCTGAGTGGATCAACTTTGCTAAATCGGAGGTGAAAAGCGTCTTGCCGATCTCCGGGAAAAGGCCTGCCTGATCCTCATCAAGAAACCATCTCGGGCTAAAAACAACAGAGTTTGCCCCTGAATCCCTGACGTCTTCCATACCAAGCGGTGCATAAATTGGCCAGGAGGGATCCATCTCAGGGCTCAGTTCAACTGCTGTCAGATAATTGCTTTCTTTATTGGGAATAGCCGAGTGGAGATAATCCGGTTTTTGTGTTTCAATGTCCCAATTTTGCCACTCACCTAAAGTCACTGTAACAGTCAACGCTTCGATTGAGGGTTGAACGGTCATTTCTGTAATGACGGATTCTGCATCCCGCGCTTGTGTGCAGTTCTCATTTCTGCAGAATCGATAACCTAGCGGGATTAAATCATCCAAAGGCGAGAAAACGATGAACAGGTATTTGTTACTGCCCAGCGGCCAAAGAGGGAGGGGCTCTGTCCAATCCCTGGCTTTTAATTGAATAAATACTTCTTCAGTTGGGCTGGTCTCGGGTTGAAGTGTCACGTCAAATGTAATGGGTTCGAACTCAGGCGACAGCCAGGATGCGATAGTATGGTCCAAAGTGATGTCATGATCAGGGACAACCAACTGACGTAAAAGAAAGCCGCCTTCATCCTGCTGCTCGGCATTCCAGTACCCGTCTCCTAAGGTAAATTTATAACGGAGATCGGTACCCGCATAAAGTGTTAATGTAAGTGCAAAGGTGCCGTCTTCCTGCTGGACTAACATCGGCAGCCTTTTAGGTTTAATACTCATTTCACCTGAGAGATCTGCGAATGTATTGCCAAGCTGAAGCAGATTTCCTGCCATATAAATTGGCACCCCAAGAGCGTCATTTGGTGGGGTCACAGTAAAAGTGACCTCAACCGCCGGCATGGGATTCAGGCTGACCTCCACAGGAGTTACCACACCCCCGGCAATTCTTGCGCCTTGTTGAAAGGTCTGGTACTGTCCGTCCATAGCTAAGAACACAACGTTATGGACCCCTGTTGAAATCCTTTCAAGTGAGAATTTTCCATTGGCATCCGTAAATGTCAAATAGCCTGCGGCACTGATAAGGATATCTGCTAAAGCCGTTCCTGTTTGATGATCTGTCAACGTACCTCGGAGTGTTCCCGTGTTGCCTGAGAAACTCTCGCCCTGCCAGATTTGAAGGTTATCCGTGATCGTATCAGCACCTGGCACCCGGAATATTCGATATCGTACTGGATCGCCGGAAGCCGTTGCTTCGGGTGTGAATGTTGTTCCCACTTTCACATATCTATATTTTACAATGGAGTGAGTATTAAGCGAAAGTGTAACCGAATACTGAAGGTCCCCCAGTTTTATCATTTCATATTGATGGTTATTATAAGGCAGGCCAGTGACATCATCCAGGATTTCCAAAACGACCCTTTCGCCTTCGGAAAGGATCGTTGGGAGTTTCAAAATGAACTGGATATCCACAGCGGGCGGTATGAGGTCATCCAGGTCGGCTTGAACCTTCTCAGGAGCATCATCTGATTTAAATTCCAACCCGCATCCTGTCAGCAGACTGGTTATCAGTAATAAATTGATCAATAAGAACAAGGTTTTTTGAAAGATTGACATGGATTTATTCATCTTCTTCATCTGATATGATCTCCATGCTGATTTTGATTTCCTGCAAGTTATCAATAAACCCACCCAAAACGCCGTTAATAAACCTTGGCGTACCTTCCGAACCATAAACTTTCGCTAATTCCACTGCTTCATTGATGGCCACCTTTACAGGAGTTCGTTTATTAACCGCGATTTCCCACAATGCAATCCTGAGGAGATTCCTGTCGATAACAGCCACCTGGTCCAGCGGCCAATCCGGAGCAAAATCCGCAATGAATTCATCCAAGATCTGCTGATATTTGACCACGCCTGAGACAATATGACTGACAAATTGAGTTAATGAATCATCCAGTGCTTCATCTTCAAGCCGATTTGCCAGTACCTGTCCCGGCAGATGCCCGCATAAATCAACTTCATATAGCACCTTTAAGGCAATACTGCGGGCTTTGGTTCGTGATTTCATTTTGAATGTGCTTCAATTCTCAAGTTTAATCAAACACTAAAATCGATATCCATGATATGTACTGTTACGCCGCCAACTTCCATGCCAATCATCTCGGATATGGCGCGCGAGACCCTGGATTGAATCTCCCGGCTGACTTCTCTGACATTGAGATCACTCATCAGGACAACATAAATATCTGCATAAACCTGTCCATTTTTGACACTGACTCTGGCACCCTGATAATCTTCCTTTCCCAATAGCCGATCCAGGTTGCCCCTGATGCTTGCCATTCGGCTGACACCCTGGACGCTCAGCGCTGTCAGACGGGCTATCTTATGAAGGACTTCTGGGGAGACCGTGGTTTTTCCTACCTCTTTTTCCATCGGTGCATTTACCATGAGAAAACTCCAGTGCTAAAAAACATAAAGGTGAGCATATTAATTATATATCAGATTGCTCTTTGGGAAGTTGCCCTGATATCCATAACACCAATAAAATTAAATCGTCACGTTCAATTGAAACATCTGGGTTATCTTTATTGAATTTTTTCACAAGCTTATCGAAGGTCATCTTCTTTGGCCAGACAGATAAGAAACCGCCTTGCTCTTCAAAATCACGTTCAAGAGCCAGGTCTTTCCATCCGTCATCCTCCAACCATTTCTTGACGACTTTGGGTAATTTTTTATTCATTTTGACCCACAAACTCAACGAATATGGGATCACCTCATCTTTTTCTTCAAAAGCACTGGCATACGCATTGACCTGTAAGGGAAGGGGGGCTCGCGAAGGATCACGGAAACCCAAAATTGACACATACTTCCTCAGGAAATTAGTAAATTTAATTTGTTCTTCCTTAGGTTGTTTCTTAATACCAACAAGAACCGTTCTCAGGACAGTTTCGAGGTAGTCTCTTTCAATGAAAACATTAATTGCTTTATAGGGCAGGGTTTCCTTATCGGTCATGGTTAGCCTCCAATTCTTGAATATCGGATTGACATCATAAATGGGTCAATAAAGGAATTATACTCAATCCCTGGTGGTGCGAGTGAAAGTAAATTTAGCAGAAAAACAAGAGAGGCTCCAACAAGCCTCTCGTCAGTAATGGGCCACGCGCCACTACTCAGTTCATTTTTCCCTTAGTTCTTAACGTCAAGATATCGGAACGAGGAGAATGCCTCAGAATTCCTCGTCGTCATCATCGAGCTCAAGGTCAAGGAGATCATCTTCATCTTCATCAATCCAGAGATCCTCCTCTTCATCTTCTTCAATCTCGTCCCATTGTTCGATATCTTCGTGTTCGTCCCAATCTTCCAAATTTACGTCATCACCGGGTTGATAGGTTTTACAACCCGTGTCCGGGTCAAGCTCAATTGCCGCTGCTGTGCAATATTTTCCATCAAGAAAAAGACAATCCAGATAATGACAATGAATTCGTGGCATCTTCTCCTCCTTATGTTAATCCTGATTCGAAATGGTTAGGATGCGATTTTACACTATGAACAGAATCCCGTAAAGACCAATTTCGTCATTTTTCCGGCAACATTATAACAGAGTTTACCCGGGTCGCTGACGTTTTGCTTCAAAGATATTTGGAAGGCTTTCCAGACGGGTCAGGATTCGGCTGAGCTGTGAAATCCCTTTGACACCCAGCACTAATTTAATCACAGCCAGATGCTGGTTCATCTTCATGGACATGTCGATCAGGTGGACATTCTCATCTGTGAGTACATTTGATATATCCGACATCAATCCCTGGCGGTCATAGGCTTTTATTTGAACCGGTACTGTGAACATCTTGCCAGGTTGGCCCCAGGAAACTTTCATCAGACGTTCTTTTTCAGTCACACGCAGGATGTTGGGGCAATCCTGACGGTGAATCGTTGCGCCTCGGCCACGGGTGACATAGCCGACAATCTCGTCACCGGGCATCGGATTACAACATTTAGCCATGGTTGTCGCGATCCCCTTAAGTCCCATAACAGTGATCGTATCTGACGGCGTGATGGTTGTTGGCGCTTCAACGAGGTCAAGTTCCAGCTCATCATCAAGCTCTTTTTCCTCAGCTTCAGCGAGCTTATTAACCACCCGTCCAACCCCAATATCCCCACATCCGATGGCAACATAAAGGTCTTCAACCGTTTTAATGCTGAATCCTGGCAGGATATCTTCAAGGTCGACATTCTTTAACCCAAGACGCTTAAATTCCTTATCGAGCATGGTCTTGCCTTGCGCCAGATTTAGTTCGCGGTCCTGACGTTTGAACCAGTGTTTGATCTTGGACCGGGCTCGGCTCGTGCGTACCAGACCCAGGTTGGGATTCAGCCAATCCCTGGACGGACCGCCACGTTTTGCTGTGAGAATTTCGACCTGATTTCCTGTTTCCAGGACATAATCGAGAGAGACGAGTTTCCCGTTGATCTTTGCACCGCGACAGCGGTTTCCAATCTCAGTATGAACATGATAAGCAAAGTCGATCGGGGTGGAACCTGCCGGCAAGTCAATGATGTCGCCCTGTGGGGTGAGGACATAGACCCGGTCTTTGAAGACGTCGGATTTCCATTCATTGACCAATTCTTCTGTGTCTTCATCGTCTTGCTGCCATGAGAAAAGACTGCGCATCCAGCTGATCTTTTGCTCGTAGGATTCCTTGAGATGCGCCTGGTCTTCCTTATAACGCCAATGGGCAGCAATGCCGTATTCTGCCCGGTCATGCATCTGCTGGGTCCGAATCTGAACTTCCAGCGGCTTGCCATCATCAAATACTACAGCAGTATGCAAAGACTGGTAGTCATTGTCTTTACGGGCGGCAATGTAGTCGTCAAATTCACCCGGAATTGGACGCCACTTCATATGCACAACACCGAGGGCTTTATAACAGGACGCGACATCATCGACAATCAAACGGACGCCCCTCAAGTCCATCAACATCTCAAAGGGCATTTCCTTGCGGGACATCTTCCTGTAGATGGAGTAAATATGCTTAGGGCGGCCGGATATCCGGGCAGTAACACCTTCAGCCTCCAGCTCCTGCTTCAAGCGGGTGATGATTTCCTGGATTTGCTGTTCACGGTCTGCCCGGCGGTTGGCCAGTTTCTCAGCGATATCTTTATAATCTTTCGGGGCAACATAGCGGAAAGCCAGGTCTTCAAGCTCCCATTTGATCTGCCAGATCCCCAATCGGTTGGCCAAAGGTGCAAAAATATCCAAAGATTCCTGCGCGATCCTTTTTTGCATTTCTTCGGTGGAATA
>CAZXRL010000001.1:0-64820 GCA_964643275.1 uncultured Candidatus Brevefilum sp. | reverse complement strand
AGATCGCTGAAACGACTGACCGCAGTGATCCCTGCGGAGAGGGCTTCCATTGCGTCCATGTACACATCTCGGCGCAAATTAAGATCTCTCTCTTTGTTCCGAATCTCACGTTCAAATTCGTGTTGAATTCGAAGGCGTTTTGTATTTGAGGAATTCGTCAGCAGAACACCAATGATGGTCAATAATGCGCCGATGATAACCCCATAAAAAGCAGGGGGAATATTCTCGATAATGCTATTCAAGTTCATGATATCAATTATTTTCTCCTGGCTTCGATTTTTCGCTGGATGAGCTTGCGGATTTCATCAACGAAGAAAATGCTGCTGGTGACCAGTACGATCAACCCGATATCTTTGAGGGCAAGAGGGGCGGTGCCGAGGATGTTTTGCATGAAGGGTACGTAAATTGCCGCGAGTTGCAAGAGTATGGATGCAGCAATGGCGATCAGGAGATAGGGATTTTTGAAGAAGCCCAGTGTAAAGAATGACCGGGTGCGTGAGCGGCAGTTCAGAGCGTTAAAGACCTGGAACATCGCCAGAGTTGTGAATACGATGGTTTGTGAGAAGATCTCTCCACCGGAATTTACCCGCTGGAACATGAAGAGTGTCCCTGTTGCCATAACGATTGAAACAATCAGGATATTGAATAATATTTCCAGATTGATGATTCTCGCGTTACGTTTGCGCGGCGGCTCCGCCATCACGTCTTCTTCTTTTGGTTCCATGGCCAGGGTAATATCGAGGATTCCATCCGTGACGAGATTAACCCACAGAATCTGCACTGGGGTGATGATCAATCCTGTTGCCCCAAAGATGACCAACGCACTTAATAAGGTCAGGTCCTCACCAATATTTGTAGCGAGAAGGAACTTCACAACTTTACGGACATTCTTGAAAACGATCCTGCCTTCTTCAACCGCATTTACAATACTGGCAAAATTATCATCTGTGAGGATCATTTCAGCAGTTTCTTTGGTCACATCCGTGCCGGTGATCCCCATGGCAATCCCAATCTCAGCGGCTTGTAGTGCAGGTGCGTCATTGACGCCGTCCCCGGTCATGGCAACGACATACCCCTTGTTTTGTAATGCCCCTACCAAACGATGTTTGTGATTGGGTGCGACTCGAGCAAAAACCGAGACGTCATCCAGGGCTTCAGCCAGTTCATCCTCCTCCATATTTTCGAGTTCCGGGCCAGTGATCACCCGGCTGTCCTCTTCAATGATGCCGACCTCCCTGGCGATGGCGTGCGCGGTGATTTTATGATCGCCGGTTGCCATGATGACCCTGATCCCAGCATCCTTGCAGCGTTGAACAGCCTCCGGAACCTCCGGCCGGGGAGGATCCATCATCCCGGAAAGTCCAACAAAGACCAGTTCAGCACCGCGCTCATATTCACAGGCTTCTTTTTCCTTCTGAATATCCTCTTCTGAAATCGTTTTATAAGCGAGCCCCAAAACCCGGAGAGCTTTATCGGCCATCTGATTGTTGGTGCTGAGGATTTTGGCCCGTTCTTTGTCTGTTAGTTCCTGAATCTCGCCATTCTTCTGGACGTACTTTGAACAGGAGAGAATTTTTTCCGGTGCACCTTTGACATAGAGCCAAATTTTGTCATCCTCACCCCGGTTAAAGGTGGCCATATACTTGGCTGTTGAACTGAATGGGATTTCATCCAGGCGGTGGAATTTTTTCTCCATCGTCTCTTTGTGGAACCCAGCTTTGGCGGCAGCAACGACAAGTGCAGCTTCAGTGGGATCCCCACGAATATCCCAGGAATCCTTATCGTTTTTATACTGGACAAGCCGTGCATTATTGCATAAGGTCCCAATCTTCAGATTCATACGAATGTCAGGGTCTTCACAGGGGTCGAACGGTTTATCCTGATACTTGAATTCACCGGTTGGCTGATAACCAAAACCTGTGATCGTGACGGTCTTATCACCGGCATAGATTTCTTCCACAGACATTTTATTCGTTGTCAAAGTGCCGGTTTTATCTGTGCAGATCACACTGGCTGCCCCGAGTGTATCAACCGCTGGCAGTCTCCTGATGATGGCATTACGTTTTGCCATCCGGTTGACTCCAATCGCGAGGGTGATGCTCATGACTGCGGGGAGTCCTTCTGGAATGGAGGACACGGCCGATGCCAAGGCATAGAGAAAGATCTCCTGCAAATCCATTGAGATGATCAGACCGATGATGACGGTTAATGCTGCGACGCCAAAGGCCAGAAATCCCAGCTTTTTTCCCAAATCGGAAGTTTGTTTTTGCAGGGGTGAGGTGACTTTTTCGGTTTCCTGGATAAGAGTTGCGATCTCTCCCATCTGGGTGTTTTTGCCTGTTGCATAAACCACAGCCCGACCGCGGCCGCGGGTAATTGCGGTCCCGCCATAAACCAGGTTGGTGCGGTCTGCAACAGACTGCTCGCCATCAATTGCTTCGACTTTCTTTTGGACGCTGAAGCTCTCCCCGGTGAGCATCGCTTCGTCAACTTCGAGGTTGAAAGCCTCTATGATTCGAGCATCCGCGGGTACGCGGGCACCTTCATCCAGAAGGATAACGTCGCCAGGGACAATATAGGACGCTGGAAGGCTCATTTCCATATAGTCTTCATAATCCTCAGGTTTTCGAACAACCTGAGCTTCCGGTGCGGCTTGAGCCATCAGCGCTTCGAGAGCGGATTCTGCCTGATATTCCTGTACAAATCCGATAATTGTGTTGAGGATGATAACGACCCCAATCACAATAGCGTCGATGGTTTTTCCAGCGAGAAGTGAGATCGCAGCCGCGCCGAGGAGAACGTAAACCAGGGGATTCTTGATCTGGGCAAACAGGATCTCCAGTTTGCTAATCTTCTTTTCGTGTTCAATTTCATTGAATCCATATTCATCCAGCCGGGCTTCGGCTTCAGGTACAGTTAACCCCTCGTAGCGTGTCTTCAGTTTCTCAAATACTTCTTGTCGTGTTAGATTATGCCATTTTTTGTTGTTGCCCATTTTCTCTCCAAAAACATATTCATGTATAGTTGTGTTTCACCCCAGTTAAGTGTACCGATAGAGGTCAGGATGTCAAAGTCTTATTGCGTAAGGTATTTTAATGTTGGTTCCTGTCAATTAGAATTCAAATAATGTTAAAATCAGGGAGATTGTTGTCAATTTGGGAATGAATTAATTTTACACCAGATGAGATGTAACAGATAGTTCTTCATCTGGATTTATCTTTGAGGTAATCATGCAAGTTAAGTTGGGAGAGATATCGCTGCGAAATCCCCTGATCCTGGCGTCGGGCGTCATGGGTATTAGTCCGACTTTGTTGAAGCGGGTTGCGCTATCAGGAGCAGGCGCTGTGACTGCCAAGAGCTGCGGACTTCACAAACGGGATGGGCATCCCAACCCTGTGATGGTGGAATGGGATCATGGGTTGCTCAACGCCATTGGTTTGACGAATCCTGGTGTTGACGAAGAGGTCCCGCTTTTTCAGGAAGCGAAAAAAGCCCTTGACGAGATGGGTGTCCCGCTGTTTGCCAGTATCTTTGCCGGAACGGTTGAGGAATTCGGGATGGTTGCCGAAGCCATTCTGAGGGCCAAACCCGACCTGATTGAAGTCAATATTTCATGTCCCAATGTCCATGATGATTATGGAACGCCGTTTGCTGCTGCGCCTGAAAGCGCCGCAGAGGTCACATCCACCGTCAAAGCACGTGTGGGGAGGATTCCCATCGCTGTGAAACTTGCACCAAATGTTCCTAATCTTGGGAGAATCGCAGAAGCGGTTGTCGGTGCCGGGGCCGATGTCATCACAGCCATCAATACGATGCCCGGGATGATTATTGACGCTGACGCTCACAGCGCGGTGCTTCATAACCGGATCGGGGGGATTTCTGGGCCGGCACTCAAACCCATCGCATTGCGATGCGTGGGGGAGATCGCCCGGGCTGTTGATGTGCCGATCATTGGTACGGGAGGTGTGATAACCGGCAGGGATGCGATTGAGATGGTGCTGGCCGGCGCGACGGGCGTTGGTGTGGGCTCAGCTTTCTGGTATCGAGGCCAGGATGCAATTTCCTTGATCTTGGATGAGATGGAGGTCTACCTGCAGGAGAATGGCATCCCAGATATTCAGGGCCTGATCGGCAAGGGGGTGGGTAAATGAGGGCAGATTTTAATATCCATAAGATCAAAGTAATTAAAAAGCTCAACGAATCCACTTGTTGGATCGAATTTGGTGATTCTCCTGAGGCTGAGCCTGGGCAATTTGTGATGGTCTGGCTGCCCGGGGTGGGTGAAAAACCCTATAGTATTGCTTCGATTGATCCCTTTTGTTTGCTCGTTGTGGATGTCGGTCCCTTTAGCCATGCACTCTCAAAGTTGTCTCCGGGCGACCGGGTCTGGATCAAAGGCCCTCTGGGGCAGGGGTTCTCTTTGAAAGGAAGAGCCCCGTTGCTGGTGGGCGGGGGGTATGGTGTTGCACCATTATTTGCATTAACAAAACTTGCAAAAAAATCTGATATCCAGGTTCATACTTGTTTGGGGGCAGCAAAAAATTCCGGATTATTACTGGTCGATGAATTCCTCACATTAGGGTGTAAGGTCTCTCTCACCACTGAAGACGGCAGCCAGGGAGAAAAGGGATGGGTCACCCAGGTTGTGGAAAAAGCTCTTCAGGGAGGCGTCTATGACACCGTTTATGCCTGCGGCCCGGTTGGGATGCTTTCCGCTCTGGCGGGACTTTGTAAAAAGCTTGGCGTGGATTATCAACTTTCCTGGGAAGCGCATATGCGTTGTGGGATGGGGCTTTGCGGAAGTTGTGAGGTACCGCAGGTGTATGATCCCGCATTGCCCGAAGGTTGGCTCGCGTGCTTCGATGGGCCAGTCTTTCAGTACTGCCATTCTGGACATTAGTTGCGGGTTAGCCACTCGACAACTGTCAATTTATCTCCCTGGGGTTGATCAGCTCAATCGTTTATAACAAATTGATAATAGACAAAATAGATAAAAAAAGGTATATTATCTATTGTGAATATAATCACAAAGATAAATTTCATTTTAGACCAGTAATCACAAGGAGATACTGATGCCAATCGCAACGTTCAAAGCAACGAGTAGATGGATAGAAGGAATGCAGGTTGAAAACACAGTCCGGAACTTCACGGTCCGGATGGACGAACCGAAGAATCTCGGCGGCACGGATACGGGCATGAACCCGGTTGAGGCCCAATTGGCAGCTTTGGGTTCTTGTTTAACCATCGTAGCTGCTGCCTTCGCAGAGTCACAGGAAATTGACCTTCAGGCTTTTTGGGTCGATTTGGAAGGGGACCTCGACCCTGATGGCTTCCTCAAAGGAAAACCAGGCGTCCGCAAGGGCTTTCAGCAAGTCCGCTTTACACCGCACATTAAGACCAGCTCCTCGGATGAGAAAGTTGCCGAGTTTATGCATTTTATCAAGGAGCGCTGCCCGGTCAGCGATGTCATGGTTAATGGGACTGAAATCCTTCAGTCGGAGCCCGTTATTGAGAAATAACACCATCATCCTGATCAATGGATGTGGCCAAACTCAAGGCTGTCTTTTTTAGACGGCCTTTTTTATTAGGGTTGGGGAAGAACGGGTAAAATGGGGTATGAGGTTATGGAATAATTATCAATGGATTCCAGAAAGGACATGCAATGTCATTGAAGATCGGATATATAGGCCTGGGCTTAATGGGCAAGTCGATCGCGCGAAATATATTAAAAGCAGGATTTGATCTGACCGTCCACAATCGAAGCAGGGAGAGCGTTAGGGAACTGGTAGGCGAGGGAGCCCATGAAGCATATTCCCCGAAAGAAGTTGCTCAGCAAGTGGATGTGGTCTTCACGAATCTTCCGGATTCGCCTGATGTGGAGCTGGTGGCCTTGGGTGAGGAGGGCATTTTTGAAGGTGCGCACCGGGGATTGATCTTTGTTGACAATTCCACCATCAAACCGGCAAATACCAAAATGATAGGAAAGCGGTTGGCTGAAGAAGGTGTTACCATGCTGGATGCGCCGGTGAGCGGGGGTGATATTGGCGCAAAAGCTGGAACCCTGACCATCATGGTTGGTGGCTCTGCTGAGGCTTTGGAAAAGGTCATGCCTGTTTTATGTTCGGTAGGCCAGACGATTACGCATGTCGGAGGTTTGGGCGATGGACAGATCGCAAAAGTAGCGAATCAGATCATGGTAGCAGCCCAGATGGTGGCGATGGGAGAATTGCTGATCTTTGCTCAAAAAGCTGGCGCTGATCCGGAGAAAGTTATTGACGCGATCAGAGGCGGTGCTGCAGGTTGTTGGGCTCTTGAAAATAAACCTCAGCGTTTATTTGCTGGTGAAAGACAGCCGGGATTTAAAGCTTATATGCAGGCAAAAGACCTAGGGATTGTCATGGACACCGCTCGTGAATACGGCGTGCCGCTTCCCTCCACAGCCGTTAACACGCAGCTATTCAACGCCATGCTTGAAATGGGTATGCGAGAGCTTGATAACTCGGCTGTTTTGGGTGTCATCGAAAAGTTAGCTGGTGAGGAATTGCAGACATCTTAATCTGGGGGAGGAAAATAAAAATGACCAGGGACGACATGGGTCTGCCGTCCCTGGAAATCAAATCCATTGTTTTACTTTTTTTCTCCCTCAATTAATCCGTTTGAGGGTATATCTAGGGTGACCAACTTATCAGGACCCTGTCATGATAAACTGGCCACTCCTTTGGAAGGGGTATTGATTACTTGCACCCGTCCCACTGGAAACCAATCTGGCAGAACCAATCGTAGATGACATTGATGAACGAGAAGTAGTTAATATCAACGCCGCCGGATGCTTTGTCAGGTGTTGGATCCAAACCTTTATCCGTTTCCTTTGTTATGGTTTCGGTATCGGTATCTGAATATTGTTCACCTTCGCTGGTCCCTGTTGCAGTTGCTGTGTTGACGACTTTGCCGGCATCGAGGTCCGCCTGTGTGATGGTGTAAGTTGCTGTGGCGGTTCCTTGCTGACCTGGAGTCAGAGTGGATGGGGAGACCGCCAGGTTCACAGATTTCGTCAGAGGATCATCTATGACCACATTGGTCAGAGTCACATTTCCTGTGTTGGTCACTGTGAAGGTATAGGTGATCTTATCTCCAACTTTGCTATAGGTCTGCGGGCTGGCTGTTTTAACCAGGTTGATGGCCGGAGATTGTTTGGGTCCTTCGACTGTGGCATCATCCTGATCTTCCACCGTGTTCCCGCCCGGATCCTCGCCTGTGACAGTGGCGGTATTGAGGACCTGGCCGGCATTGATGTCAGATTGGGTGATGGTATAGGTTGCCGAGGCAGTGCCCGACTCACCGGGAGCCAGGGTTGAGGGGGTAACCGACAGGTTAACCGTTCCGGTCAGAGCATCGTTGATCACGAGCTTCGTCAATGTGACGTTCCCTGTGTTGGTGACTGTAAAGGTATAGGTGATGATATCACCGACACTGGTAAAGACCTGCGGGTTAGCGGTCTTGAGCAGGGTGACATCCGCCTCCTGTTTGGGCCCTTCGACTGTGGCATCATCCTGATCTTCGACTGTATTCCCGCCCGGATCCTCGCCTGTGACAGTGGCGGTATTGAGGACCTGGCCGGCATTGATGTCAGATTGGGTGATGGTATAGGTTGCCGAGGCAGTGCCCGACTCACCGGGAGCCAGGGTGGATAGGACAACAGGAAGATTCACTGATTCGGTGAGAGGGTCGTTGATGACCAGATTAGTCAATGTGACGTTCCCTGTGTTGGTAACAGCGAAAGTGTAGACAATCACATCACCAACGTCGAGGTAGGCCTGAGGGTTGGCTGTCTTCACCAGCATAACCGCAGGCTCAGAAGTTGGGCCTTGAACCGTCGCGTTATCCTCATCATCCACTGGATCGCCGTTAGGTGCATAACCGGTCGCAACCGCTGTATTCAGGATCTGTCCAGCGTCAAGATCACTTTGGACAACAGAATAAGTTGCGGATGCTGTCCCGGTTCCCCCAGGCACGAGCGTGGAAGGCGACACAGGCAGGTCGGTGGATCCAGTCAGCGGATCGTCGACCACAACATTGCTCAAGGTCACATTACCAGTGTTGGTAACTGTGAATGTGTAGGTGATCAGATTGCCGACCTGAGTATAAGTCGTGGGGTTGGCAGTTTTGAGCAGGGAAATTTCCGGATCATGCGCCGGCCCCTGGACTATTGCGTCATCCTGGTCTTGAACCAGGGCGTCCTGTGGGTCTCGGCCTGTGGCAAATGCAGTGTTTTCGATTTCACCTGTGTCGATATCTGACAGCGTGACCTGGTAGGTGGCTGTACAAGTGATCGTTTCACCGGGTGATAAGGTCGTCGGTTGGTTCGGAGAACAGACCAGGGCTGACAAACCGGGTAATAGATCTTCAATTTCGACACTTGTGAGTGTGAAAAGGCCATCATTGGTGGCGGTAAAGGTATAGGTAATCTGGTCGCCAACTTGGGTATAGGCGGTTGGATTCGCAGTTTTGATCAGGCTGATGGACCCACCCGTTTTTGGCCCTTCCACATTTGCATCATCGTCATCTGAAACTGTGCTGCCGTTCGGCGCTCTTCCCGTCACAACAGCGGTATTGGTAAACGCACCGGCATCCAGATCAGCTTGTGTGATGGTATGAGCTGCAGTGAAAGTGGTACTATCACTCGCACCAGGCGCGAGGCTTGCAATTGGGCCACCTGACACGGTTGCGTCAGGATCAGTGAGTGTGATATTGGTAAGTGTGAATGTGCCAGTGTTCGTGACAGTAAAACGATAGGTAATCGTGTCACCCAGCTGGCTGTAAACATCAACACCAGTCTCACCATTGACTGCTGCGACATCTTTTGTCAGACTAATCGCCGCACCTGTTTGAGGCCCATCGACACTTTCTGTATCCTGATCGGTGACATTATCTCCGAAAGGAGGGGTGCCTGTCACTGTGGCGGTGTTTGAGAATGATCCGGCATCAATGTCACTTTGTTTGATTATGTAGGTGGCAGTGAATGTTGAGTTGTCAATTTCACCCGGGGCCAGAGAAACGATCGGCCCACCTGTTACCGATGCATCAGGATCAGATAGACTTACATTCGTCAGGGTTACATTGCCTGTGTTGGTAATGGTGAAGGCATAGGTTATTACATTACCAACCTGGCTGTAGACTGTCGTTCCAGGGTTGCCATTGATCTCTGCAACGGTCTTATCTAAATCAATCGAAGGTGCTGCTCCTGGTCCCGGGGCAACAGCATCGTCAGTGTCAGTGACTGATGCGCCTTTCGGTGGATCACCCGTCACTGTTGCGATATTTGTGAATGAACCGGCGTCAATATCTTCCTGAGTAACCGTGTAAGTGGCAGAGAAACTGGTGCTGTCGCTCTCCCCTGGAGCCAGGCTTTCGATGGGTCCTCCGGTCACTGTGGCATCAGGGTCGGATAAAACAATATTCGTCAGGGTCACATTGCCTGTGTTTGTGATTGTGAAGGCATAAGTGATTACATCACCGGCCTGGCTGTAATTTGTCAACGAGGGATTGTCATTGATTTCCGCCACTTCTTTGATCAATGAGATCGCAGGATTTGCTGCAGGGCCGGCAGTTGTTGCACTGTCCGAATCTGAAACCGATTCTCCCACCAAGGATAGACCTGTAACCGTAGCAGTGTTGATGAATTCACCCGCATCAATATCTTCTTGAGTGATGGTGTAAGTCGCTGTGAAGGTTGAGTTGTCAGAGGCGCCAGGTGCCAGTGAAGCGATAGGTCCGCCGCTGACGGATACATCAGGGTCTGTGAGTGTGATATTAGTTAGAGTAAATGGCCCGTCATTCGTTACTACGAATGTGTATGAGATAACATCACCAATCTGGCTGAATTCATTGATCAGGGGGTCACTATTGACGGCTGCGACTTCCTTGACCAGATTGATTGAAGCTCCTGTTTTCGGACCTTCCACAATTGCGTCATCCTCATCCTGGACCAGATTTCCTTTCAAATCTTTTGCAGTGACAATTGCTGTATTCAGGATTTGACCTGCATCGAAGTCAGCCTGGGTTGTTGAATACGTGGCTGTAGCTGTTCCGGTTTCACCTGGCGCTAAGGTTGAGGGATTCACTGGTAAATTAACCGATCCCGTAAGAGGGTCATTAATCTTGACATGTGTCAAAGTCGAATCGCCTGTATTTTCTACAGAAAATGAGTAAGTGATCGTCTGACCGGTAGCAGTGAAGGCCACGGGATCGGCCGTTTTCTCAAGGGTAATACTCGGATCAATCCCGAAGTAATAACTGGTATCTGAATCCGTGACAGGGTCCCCTTCTGAGGGGTTCCCGGAAACGGTGGCGGTATTGATGTATTGTCCGGTCGATACCGTCCCGGAGAGTGTGCATGTCATCAACTCGCCGGCAGCGAGGGTCGTTCCAGGGCAGGTTACCGTCCCTTCCTGATCGTCAACCACGGTAATTTCAGTCAGGTCAACGTTTCCGGTGTTCTGGACAACATACTGCCAGGTCACAGGCTCACCGACATAAAGGTACGGTCCTGGGGCGGACTCGACATCCATATTATTCGTTTTCTTTGTGATTGTGATATCGGGTTCCGCAACCAGGACAGAGGAAAGCGAACCAATGAGGAAAGCCTCATTGTTTTCACGTTCATGAGTGATGAATCCAGGTACGGTTTCACCAGCTGAATTGACGAACCCTTCAATCATCAGGGTGTACAATTTGTCACCAATTTTGAAAGTTTCCTGACCATACTGGTTTGGAAAAGTGACCATATCATCACAGGGGGGCTTGCCAGGTGTATGCCAGACAGCACATTGAGATTCGTGGTCCTTGTTAGGGGTTTCATCGATCTCAAAGCTAAAGCTGAATTGCGGGTTTGGTGTGATGTCAGGGACATTAAAATCCAGCGTGATTTGCAGGGTTGCCCCTGTTGCCGCAGGTTCGTAAACAGGCCAGTTCATATGGGTGAGTGTTCCAAGGGTGAATGTTTCACCTTCACTGAAGCTCTGGGTGGGCACACCGTCAAACCGAAGGCCGCTTTTTTGGTATCCTGCTATTTGATTGCCCCAACGGATCTCATTGGTTCCCACGCCAGTAACGGTGTCACCACCACCCACCACGGATGACCAGACCCCTGATGAGGAGGTGAGTTCGTACGTAGGTGTCTCAGCAGTTGCCACCGTTCTGAGGGCAACTCCCAGAGCTGCCATGATCACAACTATCGAAATAATTAATCTGGTTTTTGATTTCATGTTTATCTCCTCAGACCAATACGCTGATCTCCCAAAGAAAAGATACAGTAATTTGGACCGATAACAAAAGGTGATCTTTGCACCTGAAATAGTTAATACAGTTGTCTTGGATCTCGTTCAATCACAGCAGAAGCTTCGGCTGAGACAATTTCTCCGGCAGGCGTTGTTCCGACAACAGTTGCTGTATTTGTTAATGAGCCCAGGTTGAGGTCATTCTGCGTGATAAAGTAGGTTGCAGTGAAAGTTGTGCTGTCACTCTCACCTGGCGCAAGATTGGCGATTGACCCACCATGAACATCCGTTCCAGGATCTGAAACGATGACATCGGTAAGAACCGCATTTCCTGTGTTCGTCACAGTGAAAGCGTAGGTGATTTTGTCTCCGACCAGGCTGAATTTTTCTACACCGAGAACATCGTTCACAGCCACAACTTCTTTGACAAGCTGGATGGAACCAATTTCCTGACGCCCTTCGATAGCTGCAGAATCATCATCTGAGACAGTAGAACCATCTGGTGCCAGGCTGGTCACGGAAGCAGTGTTTGTAAATGAACCTGTCTCCAGATCAGTCTGGGTGATTGTATAGGTCGCAGTGAAACTTGTGTTGTCAGTTTGCCCGGGTGAAAGGCTTTCGATCGGGCTGCCAGTAACCACGGCTGCGGGATCTGAGATCAGTACATTATTAAGCTCTCCATTGCCTGTATTTGTGATCGTGAATGAATAAGAGATCACATCCCCAGCTTTGGAAAAGAAGGTCAGCGCTGGATTACCGTTCACCGCTGCCACTTCCTTATCAAGTCTGATGGAGGGTTCTGATTTGGGGCCTTCAACTGTTTCTGTGTCGGTATTTGAAGCAACACTTCCACCCTCCGCAAAACCTGTGGCGATATTCGTAACACTTCCTGCGACCAGATCTGCCTGGGATATGACATAGGTGGCTGTGCAGATCAGGCTTTCAGATGGGTTCAAGATGTCCGGTTCTTCAGGGCAGAAGACGGTCACCTTATCATCGATCACACTGAACGGGGCTGTAAGTGGGCTATTGCCATTGTTCCTCAGTTGGTAGCTGTAAGTGATGCTTTCACCCATGGAGCTGAAGGTATCAGGTGAAGCTGTTTTTATCAGACCAAGAGCTTTGACCTGGTCTAATGTGACTGTTGCGTCATCTTGATTAGAGGTGACATGTTGACCTTTTTCATCCTGGACCGCAGCAACGGCTACATTGGTGACGCTGCCGGCATTCACGTCCTCAAGGCTAATTGTGTAAGCTGCCGCGCATGAAATGGCGGCCCCGGGCGCAAGGTTTTCGGGTGTTGATGGACAGGATACGGGGACCCTGTCATCAGAAACGGTGTAAGGCGGGTACAGGAGCGTGTTTCCAGTGTTTGTGATGACGTAGCTGTAATCAATCACGTCACCCTCAGCGGAAAAGGTTAACGGACTTGCTGATTTATTCAAGGTAATTGAATATATGGGATCGGGGATAGGTTCGGCTGTGGGTTCTGGTGTAGGTTCTGGTGTTGGATCAGGCGCCGGTTCGTTCCAGCAGAATGTGAGATGACTAATCTCCTTATCTTCATTTGTGGCGCCGGAACCACTGGTTGGGTAGGGCGAGTTAAATGCGTATTGATTGGTGCCATCATTTCCTGATTTCACCACGATTTTCCAGATACCGGTTGCTGAGCCCCAATTAAACCCGGTGTATTCGCCGTCACTGTTCTGCGATGTCAGTGTGACGCTGATCGGGTTTAATTCGGTACTTTGCTCTTCAACACTTCCATTCTGATCAAATTTGCGCCAGTAATCGTAGCCGGCGCATTCCGATTTTGGTGAATTGCCATACCCACTGCCATAAACGACCGCAAGGGGGATAAGAATGACAGCCACCATTATGATTATGAAGATACTCTTTTTCATTTTTATGCTCCTCTGCATAACGACCTAAATTGTGAGGACCCGGATAAGAAGTAAATTTATTTAACGATGAGGTGAATGACTAATACTTGAAAATAAATAAATCATTAACTTGATATGCAAGAAACTTATTATAATTTTCAGAATAGTCCTCACGAAATTAATCTAAAGCTAATAATACCAGAATTCTCCCATTTGTAAATAAGGATTAATTACAAATGTGTAACAAATAAATTAATGATTAAATTCCACTTATCAATTATGGGATAAGGATTAATCAGCTTTTGGTTAGTTTCTGACGATAGATTTAGGGAGGGTTTGGTTACAACGAGTGAGCATTTGGTTTGTGATAAGCTCGTCTGTTATTTATTGGAGGAGAATTAATAGAAATTAACGATGGTGTGCAAGCGTTTCATAGATCATTGCCCCCAATTTACATCCTAAAGAAAAGAGCCAGGCAGAAGACTTAATTTATCCGGAATTAATCGAAAATTTGATTGTTAGGGTTGTACGGAGAGAGATCAGTCGACAATACTAAGTCTGACAAGGTAGCGGTAATAGACGCTTCTGCCGGATGAGATCTCAGGTGGCCCCCAGCCGCAAAAGCCAAGATAAATTGATTTTTTATCTGAATAGTCCAATTCTCCAACCCATTCAGAAGCTATTCCGGGTCGATCATCAATCAGCTGAAACATGGTGTAGGGTTCCAGCCATAATTGGTTGGATGCATCATGTGATAAGCGGATGACATCTTCAACAATCGTTGTCATAACCTGGCGGTTATCACAGCGCCAAATCACCTCAGATCCCTTCAGCTCTTGAATCTTATCTTCAATATATGCCGTTCCACTATTACCCCAAAGTTCAAGATACTTTCTCAGGAACTCAATTTCCAACGGTGACAACAGATTTCCATCCTGATAACCTGAGTGGAGAATGACATACCCCAAGTCATCATAGAAAATGCCGGTGTTTTTACCGATATCAAATTTATCGCCTTTGTCATAGAAATATGACTTGGCGAGCATGGTGAAGTTTGTCCCTTCGCCTACTACGGGACCAGAGATAAAGGATATCTCCATAGAACATCCAAAGAGGTCTGGGATGATGGTTGGGGTTGGGGTTGGCGAGGGCTGGATTGTCGGTTCAGGCGTATTGCTTGAAAGCCCTTCAATAAGGATGTCCTGCCCGGTATACAAGTCTGGTGAAAATGTCTGAGAAGGCTTGATAAAGGATGCCGGGTTCAACATGCTGAAATTCCTGTTAGTGAGATTCGGGTGATTCCCCAAGAGACCCATTCCGAAGAAAAGAGCTGTCAGGAGAATGATAAACAGGCCAGCACCGACCCAAACACGATACCTATTCTCGGTTACGACATCAGAGGGAATCGGAGGTATCCGCCTGATCGGCTGCGTAAACTCAATAGGAGCTGCTTTTTGACGAGGGGGCAATGATCGGGATGGTGATTGAGTTGACGCCCATGCCATGGCGTTGATGACAAGGGGATTGCTCGGTGCAATATCTTTTGCGCGAGACAAATATTTCATTCGATTTTCAGGGGCTGATAACCCGCCAAGGATTAGCCATCCTTCAAATCCATTGGGATAATGCACAACCGCAAAATGAGCAACTTCTTTAGCCGCTCTGCGTTTTCCTTCTCTGAGTTTTTGCTTCGCCAGCCGGATTAGCGATTCATAGCGAGTCTGACTTATCGTCATCGAAGTTTTGCATTTCTCTCAAGTTTATGCCTACATTACTACGGAAATTGTATCAGGAATAAAGATACCAGAATTGTCCAAAATTGAAAATATGACTTGAGTGAAGTTATGAAACAGGAAATTTCTCATATGGAAAGGAAATTAGCGTGTGGATTAAAGAATAATCGAGGGTGGGTAACTTACAACCCACCCCCGATGACCAATAGTGAGGACTATTGAAAAAATTAATCGTTCTGGGATGGCATTTTCATAGTAGGTGACCAGACCGACCATTTGTCCATTCCAGGATGGTTGGTCAGGAAGCTGGGATCACCGCCTTGCCAGAAGACGGAATAGATATCCGAAGCACTGCCATTAAGCTGCGTGGTGTATGAGAGGTTCATACCGGCACAATCCCAAGTCGGACCATAATCCTGGCCTTCATGATCGGTAACGCGGTATTCAGTGCCATTTCTCAGGTCGTAGGTATAAATGTCGAGATTGCCTTCACGTTCAGATTGATAGGCGATTCGTGTGCTGTCAGGGGACCATGCAGGATTGAATGAGTCGCCATCAGCATTAGTCACCTGGATTTTGTTCGTGCCATCAATGCCTATCACGAACAATTGCCAGATACCGTCCACCTGGGACAGGTAAGCAATCTTCTGGCCGTTAGGTGAAAGGACGGGATGGATTTTTTCTTCTTCGCCATTGGTCACCTGATATTCAACGCCTGTGGCAATATTCAGGATGAAAATGCCCCTCTTGCCATTACGGTTGCTTTCGAAGACCAACAGGTTTTCATTTTGTGAGAAGTAAGGATTTATCTCATCTGACTCATGATCCGTCAATTGGATCTCCAGGCCGGTAATTCGATTCACCATGAACAAATCCCAATTGCCGTTCCGGTTGCTTTGGAAGACAATATCCACATTATTGGAACGGAAGACGGGATTGACGTCATCTGCAGGATTATCGGTCAAGCGGATTTGCTCATTACCAGCGCTGTCTGTGTAGTAAATCTCATAGTTGCCATCACGTTTGCTCTGGAAGGCAATCCAGGCATCATCAAATGAACGGCTTGGGCCTGAATCAATACCAACGCCCTTTGATAAATTGAAAAGCTGGAAATCACCTACACCTTCAACGCCGTCCAGCCGGTAGATTTCTAGGCTGCCATCGCGATAGGTGTGGAAAATCACCCATTCCTGACATCCACCAATTTCAGGCTGTTTGAATGTGGAAGAGTATAAAGTAGGTGGTTCTGGTTCCTCAGCAACTTTGCAGGCTTCAGCCAAGGATTCGACGACCTTCGTACCGAAGATATTGTCATCATGTTCAATCCGGACGGTGTGTTCGCCAGTGACTGTGGTAAAGGTCGCAGTGCCTTCAGCTTTGACGGCAATTCCTGTTCCACCTGCAATCCCGTTCTTATACCAGTCGAAGGTGAGATCGTCTTTGTTGTTGTTCGTCACAGTCCATAGATGGGTTCCGTTGTCAAGGCACCGGTAGGTCAGTTCAAGGTCAAACAGGCAGGCATTACCGCTGTTTTCCTGATCTATTTCATTGCCATTGACGGACAGGATGACCGTATCGGCGGTCAAGCCGGTTGAGAAGACTGTTTCTCCGTTAGCAGATACAGATACTGATCCTGTTTCGCCAGACCCTGAAACTTCCCAGGTGAAATCAACAGCGAAATCAAATGGATTTTCGACCTGCCAGAACAGTTCAGTGTCGGAGGGATAGCCGCAGATGAATGACAAACCCAACCCGGCAGTCTTGCATGCTTCAGCGGTTTGGGGGGCCATCTCGATTTCAGGATTACTCCCATAACGGTATTTGAGAGTCATTATTTGTTCTGTGTTTGATGTGGGCTCCAATTCTGTTATGGTGTTGGCCGCAATTTCAAGCCAGGTATCCGAATAATCGCCAGCATCGATTTTCCAATTTATCTCAATCGGGAATGGATTCGGGTTATTTACAGACCATATATGGCTGTTGTCATAATCGCGGCATTGGTAGTCAATTTCAGGATTGATGGCACAGCTTCCGGGATGGGCCGCGGATCCTGACTTTGAACTGTTGTCCTGATCAGATCCAGCGGTCACCTCAAAATCGATGGTCGTCCCGGCTGCGGCAGGCATCCACAGACTATCGATTGTATCAATGGACAAGGGGATATCAACAAATTGACCAGGGCCAAGATTGCCGATTGATTGAGTTGCGAATGGATTTCCAGTAAATCCGTCAATATAATAAGCATTCCCGTTTGTTATATTAATTGTTACAGCAACATTGGTTGCATCTAGATAGGTGGCTGTGTTGGTCACCCGAATATTGAAATCGAAATCTTCACAGCTTTCACCGCTTCCGGTGATCACGATATCGAGATCAACCACATCACAGGCTTCTGTATCGACAGTAAAGGATTTCTCAACCCCACCGGCTTTTTTGTAATAAATGGTTAGTGTTTGTCCGGTAAGGTCAGTGTAAAAGGTGTCGGTATCACAATTGTAGCAATGGTTATTCGGGTATAACCTATCAAAGGTCGTATCTGATTCGCCGGAGGTTGAAGACCATTTGTACCAAATACTAAAATTATTGGGGTTATGAATGGTCCATTTATGCTTCAGCACACCATGTTTCATGACACATTCGACATCAATGGCGGGCGGGTTGAAGATTTCACAATAAGAAGCAAATTTATAGTTGGAACCTGTTAGATATTTTCCGCCACCCAGCGCGATTCGGTAGTTGATATATATTGTTTGGATGCTGGAATCGGCAACAGTAAACGTTGTTGATGAATTATCAGCCAGATTTATCCAACCACTGTAAGATCCATGGTTCTTCTTCCATTGAAATTCGATCTCAACAGAATTTGGATTGGAAATTGTCCATAAGTGATCTCCGTTATCCAGACATTCATAATCCAGAGTAAGGTCGGTATAACATGCGCCGATGCTGGTGGCAGAAGCAACCTTCGAAGATTCTTCGTACACATCAATCTTCGATGTTAAAAGACTGGTCTGGATATGGGAAATTCCAGGAGGAGCAATGAGGTTGAATTCGGGAATGATGTTGTTATGCTTAATCCAGTAGTTCACAGGGTAGCTGTTATTATTGATGATCTTCCATGTCCTGAATAAATCTGTTGGGAAGGAGCAAACCGGTTCGACTTGGAGTGTGTAGTGAGGTAATGCGCATACTGATGCGGTCGCCAAAGAAATTACAAATCCCACCTCATGATAATCATATTCGATAACCATCGTGTGCTGGGTGTGATCGGATGTGAAGGTTACAGAACCAGCAGTATCTCCAGTTTTACCTGGAACTGATAATGGTCCACCCGATTGGAGGGGAGATGTCTCATTCGTATACCAGTTGAAGCTAATGGAATTCAGGTTGGGGTTCGTCACCGTCCATTGATGATTCCCATTCTCCAAGCAGGTTTCTGACAGAATGAGGGGTAGAGGTTCGCATCCGAAGAGTTCCAGTGTTCCACTGCCATCATTATAGCCGGCAGCACCGGTATACGAGTAATTATATGTGCCGGCAGTCAGGTCGTCGATTGTAAGTGTTTCGCCGACGGAGGTATACGTTGTGCCATTAAAGGTGAGTGATGCGACTCCCACCATGGTGAAGGTGACGGAAATGTTCGAGCTCCCATTCCATACGCAGGTCTGTTCGGCTGTGATGGAGGGGTCTATTTTAATGTCTGCAAGTTTGAAACTTGCTTCGGTTATCCGTTGTAAAATTCCCACCGACACAGTGTGAGAGGATTCAGGCGGGTTGACCGGGTATTCGTGTTTATTAGAAGAAAATAAAGAAACTGAGACATAACAGGCGCGAACGATTTCCTTGCCTGCTGGGGCATCATAGGTGTACGAAGTCGGTAAGGAAAACAAACCAAATGTGAATTTGACCCAATCTCCCCCACTCGGGCATTGAGGTAATAACCCTCTATCTCCTTCTTCACCCATTCCCATGAGGATTAGCTCAGGATCGGTTTCACCCTCATCAGAATTTTCTTCCTCACCGAGGTCCTTCTCATCGGGTTCGCCCTCGTCAGGATCTTCGCCACCGGGGTCTTCCTCGCCAGGATTATCTTCACCTTGGTCTTCATCGCCGAGGTCATCCTCATCGGAGTCTTTTTCGCTGGAATCTTCCTCACCTTGGTCTTCTTCGCCAGGATCAGTTTCTACGGGATCTTCCTCGCCAGGATCAGTTCCACCGGAATCTTCATCACCGGGATCGGTTTCACTGGGAATTTCTTCCGGCGTTGGCGTGGCAGTGGGTACACCGCCTTCCTCTTCGCCGCCATTCCCTGTTGAATCCACAAAATTTGGGCTGGCAAGGATGATCTCTTCAGTGACCTGTTGATCGCCCATCGTTTGGGCATTAACAACAGATGTCAAAAGCATTGAGAGAATCATGAACAGCCCAAACAGGGCCAGAACACTCACTCTCTTCCTATTATGATTATTAACAACAAACATAATTGTCCTCACTTCTTGATTTGGCCTCACAGATTTGGTAGACCTTAACAGTGAATGGATAAAAAAAGAAATATCTTAATAATGCACTCCGAAAATGATTCATGACGAATCGGTTTAGCATTTCAATATTATGAACACCTTTAAGTCAGGGACAATAAATGAAAAAAAAATTAAGGCAACACTCAACCCAGCATGGACTCTTAATTAATTTTAATCTATAGTATCATTTTATAAACGCTTTTGTCAATGGTGAAAATGACACTGTAATGAAACATTAATTATAGATGAAACGTGAAACAAAGGAGTATGAAGTTAGATTAAAAGGGGGCGAAAAAGTCAAGAATGATGATGACACATGAGGGCCTGTGCCTTATCGTTCTGCCAGGTCTATACCGAATGGTGATCTATTGTTCTAGGTTTATTGCAATGGACTTTTTCTTTGTGTAATCAGAAAATAGAATACCCCAACAAAAAGCGGGGCTAACGTAAGGGGGATGATGTAAGAGATAATGGATGGCCCTAAGCCGCCGGCAGGCTGATCAATTTCTGAAGAATAGGCGTATAACTCGTCAAATGTGAGGTCGAATCCTGAATCCGGGTCGCTTATCCCGGCTGATGAATCATTATTGGAGGATTTGCGTTCTGTGGTCTCACAAGGGGTGATGGTGAAGTCCCCGGAACCAGTACCTTCATACCCCATCAAACTGACCCAGGAATAATGGTAGTCACCAGGTGGGAGTTTGATGGTCTGGCTTATGTTGTATGGCCCGAAAGTTTCATGATCACCATTTTCAAGGGTTAGTTCTGATCCCTCCAGAATCAGGATGACGTCTGTTAATGAAACATTTTCGATAAGGTGACAGGTGCCAACTTGTATTTCAGCGGAAGCACCCAGTTTTGGCGCGCAGACCGTTGCATCGATTTCTCCCTGACCTTCGCCTTCATAGCCGGCTAGAGCTTGCCAGATGTAGGGATACATCCCGGGTAACAGGGTTACAGCGCTCGATTCAGTGTAAGTAACGCCGTTCAGAACAAGAAGAGCGTTATCAATGAGGATGTCAACTTCTCCACAATCCTTTTGATTAGCATCTTTTCCACAGCCCTTGAGATTGACCGTAGCGCTGGCAAGGCCTGGCACGCAGGGTGGGACCTCGAACTGGAGGTTCCCCGAACCCGCATATCCTTCGAGTGGCGTCCAGTCGACGCTGTAATTTCCGCTGGCCAGATTCAAAAATTCATAATCTGAGGTAAAGGATGGATAGGTACCGTCATCTCCTGAGAGGGTAGCTGTTGCGCCTTCTACATAGAAGTTTACATTTCTGCCAGGTTGGCTATTTGACCAGTTACATTCACCGATTTCGTATTGAACTGAGGAAGGAACACAACTGTCAAGTGCAAAACTCCGGGAACCCCCCTGGCCATCGTAATTGGGCATAATGGTCCACGAGTAATCATATGCGCCTGGCGGTAAATTCAAGATGGGATTATCCAAAGAGGGATGATAAACATCATCGCTCAGGCCAGTAACCGTAACGACAGCGCCTGTTGTCGTGAATGATACGGTTGTTATGGATTGGCTATTATTAAAGGTACAGTTCCCAATGGAGTGAGAGACATAAGCAGTTGGATTGCAGCCTGACAGGTTGATTTCCAAAGAACCACTGCCGAAATACCCTGATTCTGGCTGATAATTGAATAGATAGCTTCCGGGTGACAGGTTCAATTGAACGGGAGAATTAGTTGAATTATAGGTACCCAGAACGCTGCCATTTTTTGTCAGCGTGCCAAATGCGCCCACGATTGTGAGATTTACCGGTGTCTGTGAGCCATTAGCTTCGGACCATGAACAGGTTCCTTGCGATGCGGTGACTGTGGAAGGTAAGGGTGTACAATCCGGAATGGTCAAGGTTTGATTGGATTCTCCGCCTTGATACCCCCCGGTTCCCTCCCAGCTGTAGGTATATGTGCCGGGCTGCAAGTTGACATTGGTGGAGGTTGTGTAGGTCACACCATTAAGTGATAAGCTGGCATGATCAAGGGTGATGGTCACAGGGGTGACAGATCCATTTGTTTCATCCCAGGTACATACGCCTTTAGAGACCGATGCAGACGCTTCGGGAAAACAGTCATTAAGGGTAAAGGAACCCGTGACGGGGTTGGTCCAGACATAGCTCGTGCTGTCATAGCCGGCAAACCAGGTGTAGGTATAGGTGCCGGACCAGAGATCAAAGGTTATTCCGGAGGGCTCATTGAAAAGCGGGCCGATGTTTAAAGGCCCATATGCTGTAAATTTTGTGTTTTGCACAATAAAGGTAACTGATGTCAGGGATCTCTCACCGTTCCAGTGGCATTCTCCAATTTCAATTTCGACATTTCTTGGTACAGGGGTGCGAAGATTATTCGCTATTGCCGGATTATCAGGTTTCAAGGAAAGCAGTAGGAATACAGCAATCAGCACAAAACAGAATCTATGAATTCTTTTCACTATAAACCCCTTTTTGTAATTAGGCTGTTTGGAAAAATTTTTCGGACTCTGATCATGTTTCCCCGGTGTCGACTCTTTTAAAGGACTAATGAATCGGAATTCTTTGGACCGAAAGATTAATATAAAGTGATAATAAAAGGGTTGTGGGGTTATGTCAATCCATGAATCTTAAAAAATCAGATGGTGTTTTGAGACTTAATTGAGGGTGAATCTTATCAGATATCTATAATACGAGTATCGGTCTTCTTTTTCTGCCTCCGGTCCCCATCCACAGAATCCAATATATATTGATCCAGAGTCCCCAAATGATATTTCTCCGACCCATTCTGAGGTCAACCCCTCTCTATTATCAAGGATTTTTTCCAGGTCTTGGGGTTTTTGCCAAAGCTGCGTGGAGGCTTCGTGAGATAGCCTGATCACACTGTCAAGAGAAGTTTTAAGGAATGGATCTCCATTGCAGGACCACAACACCTCAGATCCGATCAGGCTGTCAATCTGCTCCTGGATATAGGCATTACTCTTTCCTCCCCAGGTTTCCAGATATTTCCGGATGAATTCCGCTTCCAAAGGACGGAGGATGTTCCCGTTTTCGTAGGATGAATGAAGAATAATGTACCGTTGTGGCTCATAATATACGGCTGTGCCATCGCCAGGTGAGAACTGGTGGCTTCTGTCCAGAAAATATTCTTTTCCAAGGATAAAAAATTCTGTGCTTTGTCCTTCCAAAGGCCCTGTAACAAACAGGATCTGGGTTTCACAATTGTACAGATTTGAAAAAGGGTCAGCGGTTGGTGTTGAAGCTATATATGGTGTTCCCTCGACAGCAATATCATTCATGCTATCCGTTGGAGAGTCAATCTGTCCTGAGACCTCAGTAGCATCAGCCTGATTGGCGTCAATCTGAGAGGGTATCTCTGCCATAGGAGATGACGAGCAACTGGTCAGAAATAATGATAAGAGCACAAGTATGATTATTCTTTGAAAGCAACTCATGCAGTAATGTTAAGCTTTGACAGGCAATCTGTCCATAGGTTTAAATCTAACAATTGTCAACCCGGGAGAATTTTTGTAATTGACGAGTCTTTAAGGATACAGGTTTTCCAAGTTCCCGAAGATGGACTCTTCAATAATAGTGAAGACGGTTTATAATACTAATCTGTATGGATCAATCAAAGTCTAACGGTTATAAGCGAACGGAGAAAAAGAAATGGATTTCGATGTACTTAAACCGCTATTAATCAGCGGTAATAAAGAAAAAATCGTGTTACTGGTTATGGATGGCCTTGGCGGCTTGCCCATGGAACCGGGTGGAAAGACGGAGCTGGAAGCTGCCAATACGCCGAATATGGACAGGCTGGCAGAAACCAGTGAGCTGGGATTGCATGAGGGGATCAGAGTGGGGATAACACCGGGGAGCGGGCCGGCTCATCTTTCCTTGTTTGGCTATGATCCTCTGAAGTATGTTGTCGGCCGCGGAGCCCTTTCCGCTTTGGGAATCAATTTTGATTTGAGAGATGACGATGTCGCTGCCCGTGGTAATTTCTGCACGGTGGATGAGGATGGCCGGATTACAGATCGGCGGGCAGGCAGGATTTCGACTGAGGCAGGTGAACGGCTTTGCGCACTGCTCAATGAGAAGGTCAGTATTCCCGGCGTAGAAGTTTTCCTCCGCCCGGTGAAGGAATACCGATTTTTACTTGTGATCAGAGGAGAAGGCTTGCGTGCGGTGATTGCAGAAACGGATCCCCAGGTCGTTGGAGAAAAACCGCTGCTTGCAAAAGCACTAAATCCGGATTCGGCAAAAGCGGCTGAGATTGTTCAGGAATTTGTAAGGCAGGCTGGAACGATCCTGGCGGATGAGCACCCTGCGAATATGCTGGTGTTACGTGGTTTTGCCCAAATTCCCGACTGGCCCAAATTCCCGGAAGCCTTTGGATTAAAATCAATTGCGATTGCCATGTACCCCATGTACCGAGGTGTGGCAAAGCTTGTAGGTATGGACAGCCCGCCGGCAGCCCACGACTATGATGAAGAAATAGATCTTTTGGAAGCCAACTGGGACAAGTATGATTTCTTCTTTGTCCACATCAAGAAGACAGACAGTTTTGGTGAAGATGGTAATTTTGAGAAGAAAGTGGAAGAAATCGAAAAAGTGGACGCGCTCATCCCGAGGATTCTGGCACTCGACCCGTCGGTTTTGATCATCACAGGTGATCACAGTACACCCTGTGTCATGAAAAAGCATAGCTGGCATCCTGTCCCTGTTTTGCTGCATGCCAGGACCTGCCGGCCGGATGGCGTCAGCAGTTTCGGTGAACGCGCCTGTCTGCAGGGCGGGTTGGGCGTGCGTTTCCCGGCCTATGAATTGATGCCCCTCGCGCTTGCATATGCAGGCAGGTTAGAGAAATTTGGCGCGTGATTTTGTTGGCATAACTCAAAGAGCCGGTTCAAAAAGCGCCGGCTCTTTTCTGATTAACTCGCACGGTTTTCTACAGGTCATAGAGTTCTGGTCTGCGGTCTGCGAAAATATTATTCTTTTTAGATACAAGTTTATCCAGCGCATCTTTTGGATCGATTTCCGTGATGTGGACTGTGGACTTTTGTTTCGGTCCTCTAAACAGGATTTCTCCTTTTGGGCTTGTCATTTGAGATTTACCGGTGAAAGTCAGCCTGGCACCTCTCAATTTTTCGTGGCCAGTCCGATTGGCCGTGATCGTAAAAACACGATTCTCAATCGAGCGAGTGATCATTGCATCCTGACAATAGGGGAGTACCAGGTTCGCAGGATGAGCGATGATCTGTGCGCCGGCCAGGGATAGTGTCCGGACGGATTCCGGAAATATCCAGTCGAAGCAAATCATGATCCCAATTTCCACATCACGCCAGGAAAACGTGACAAATCCGGTGTCACCTTTGGAAAACAGGTCAGATTCTGTGTTATAGAGATGTGTTTTCCGGTAGTTGACCAGCACTCCCTCGGGTGAGACAGCTGCTGCAGAATTGAAGAGGTCTTGCCCAGCCCTCTCTGCGTAACCTGTAACAATAACTGCGTTGGACGCGGTGGCCAGGTCCTGAATTGCGGAAAGGAACGGGCCTTTACCATCCGATTCTTCAGCAATACCCCTAAGTGCGTTTTTACCGTTATATAAATAACCGCTGTTCGCCAATTCAGGAAGGACGATTAAGTCCGCCCGGACTCCGTGAAGGAGGTTCTGAATTGATCGGATGTTGGCACTAATATTTTTCCGGACAGGTGCAAATTGCACCATTGCGATTTGAAATGACATCATAAACTCCTGATGGGTAAAGCCAGGTTGAATTGACGGATTGAATCGAATATCATTAAAGTAAGCACATCATTTTTGGAAAGTCCATCTATGCTTCATGAAGCTCAATTATATGACGAACTTGAGAAAAACTGTGTCCGATGTGGGCTTTGTGCCCATCGCTGCGTGATTGAAGAAGGCGCACGGGGTTTATGTCGAGTCAGGGAGAACAGGGACGGAAAACTATATACGCTTGTATATGGTAATTTGATTTCTCAAAATGTAGACCCAATCGAGAAAAAACCGCTCTATCATTTTCTGCCCGGATCCCGCGCCTATTCGATTGCCACGCCAGGGTGCAACTTCCGTTGTGACTGGTGCCAGAACTGGCAGATCTCACAAATGCCGCGTGAGATGGCGATGCCTCAGTCGCAACGCGTTTTTCCTGAGCGGGTTGTTGAGCAAGCGAAAAGGAACCGCTGTCAGGTAATTGCCTATACTTATACTGAGCCGACAATTTTCTTTGAATATGCCTATGATGTTTCAAAGCTGGCTAAAGATGAGGGGATCAAGAATATCTTCGTTACCAATGGATTCATGACCCCGGAGATGTTGAAAACCTATGCACCTTATTTGGATGCTGCCAATGTTGACATCAAGGCCTTTACCGATGGGCCTTATCGGCGTCTGATGGGTGGGCGGCTGGAGCCGGTTTTGGAAAATTGCAAACTGATGAAGGCTTTGGGGATTTGGTTGGAAATTACGACATTGATCATCCCCGGCGTGAATGATGATCCAGAAGAGCTAAGGCAATTGGCGACCTTTATCTATGAAGACCTTGGTCCTGAAACGCCATGGCACCTGAGCCGGTTTTATCCGCAATATAAAAAGACCGATTGTGAACCGACTGAAATTTCCATCCTTAGTGAAACGAAAGCCATGGCTGAAGATGTGGGGTTAGCTTATGTCTACCTGGGTAACGTTAGCGGTCATTCTGACACCTCTTGCAAGAATTGCGGTAAGGTTCTGATTTCCCGGAACGGATATTCTGTTCGAGTCGTTGGCCTTGATGAGGATGGATTATGTCTGAATTGCGGAACCAAGCTGGATGGGGCAGGTATTGCCCAGCATCAGTCAAGGAATTCCTTCTTTTAGGTCGAAAGCGCATACTTAATAGAAATTATTTTTAATTTAATACCCGCCAACCTAAGAACCACCATTACGGCATTATTGGGCTATATTCATCGTTTGCCTTCAGCATTTTGATGGAACTTCTGTCATGCGATGTGCGTTAATGTAACCGAAGGACAAGTAATTCATCAGATATATTATAAATGTTTATCAAATATTAACATTAGGATGCTATAGTAACCATGAAACTGAGATATAATATGAAGAAAGAAACTCAATTGATATCTCTCCTCTGGAGTATTGAATACAAAGTGAAGCCCATTGACCCAATGGATATCATGTCAAGGGCTTTTTTATCGCGTTTTTCTAGAATTGATTATCCAATTTTGTAGAAAAACAATCAGGAGTAAAAAAATATGATGACAAAAAATACGAAACAATCTGAAGAAATGGTCGCTGATGAAAACCTCTCAAGTTTTCTCGCTGAAGCGGATACCGATTCGGATGAGAACGAAATGACATATGAAGAACATCTTTCCGACCATACCGGTATCACGTCAGATGATTCGGTAAGTTTATACCTTAACGAAATGAGTCGGGTCCCTCTTTTAACCAAAGAGGAAGAAATTTCATTAGCCAAAAAGATGGAAGCAGGGCGGCATGCACGCCAGACCATGAGTGAAAGCGACGGTGAAATTGAGGATATCGATGAGGTTATGCGCCTGATCCGTGAGGGTAAGGAAGCTCGTGAATATCTTATCAAAGCGAATATCCGGCTGGTCGTCAGCATTGCAAAGAAATATCGGCGATATGGATCTTCGTTCTTGGACTTGATTCAGGCAGGGAATGTCGGTTTGATCCGGGCAGTGGATAAGTTCGATTATTCTCGCGGAAACCGGTTCAGCACTTACGCAACCTGGTGGATCCGACGGTCTGTACTTCGGTTCCTTAACCAGAAGGAGCGTACGATTCGCCTGCCGAATTATCTGAGTAATCGGCTGCGTAAAGTCCGTCACGTCACCCGCGAACTCTCCCAAAACCTGGGCCGGCAACCCTCACTGGAGGAAATTTCCGAACATGTGGATCAAAGTCCTGAAGAGCTTCGACAGCTGATTCATTATGCCCGGCTGCCAATCTCATTAGATCAGCCTGTGGGCGAGGAAGGTGAGAGCGAGTTATTGCATTTCGTCGAAAACGAAAATGCGGTACTTCCTTTCAATTCTGTTCAACAAACGCTGCTGGAAGAGGATATCGGTAGTGCCCTGGGTGAGTTGTCAGAACGTGAGGCGAGTATTATCAAACTGCGCTTCGGTCTCGAAGGCAATCGAAGCCACACCTTGAAGGAATTGGGAGAAATCTTTGGCGTAACCCGTGAACGAATCCGCCAGATCCAGCAGAAAGCGCTAAGAAAACTTCGCAGCCCACAGAACCAGAGCAAATTGAGAACCTATCTCTAACCTGTGTGACACAAAATGTAATGAGAAGGCCATTGATCGTTGGCCTTCTTTTGTTTTTAAACTCTATCTATTGGCAGGCAGGAAAAGGGCCGCAGGCATAATCGGCCAGATGGTATCAAGAATAATGAGTTAGGTCGGTTTATGAGGTAATGTGACCGTGAAAGTTGTCCCCTCACCGACTTTGCTTTTTACATCGATCGTTCCCCCATGTGCTTCTACAATAGCTTTTGTAATACTGAGACCTAACCCGGATTCTCCGCTGGTGGAGAGACGGGATGTGTCGCCGCGATAAAAACGGTCAAAGACCAAGTCCAAATCCTGTGCCGAGATGCCTTCGCCTGTGTCAGCGACATCAATAGAAATATCCTTATTATGTTGATAACCCTTTATCGTTACACTTCCTCCCTCTGGTGTATGGCGGATAGCATTGGTGATCAGGTTAGATAAGACTTGAATAATCCGGCCCTCATCGGCGAAAATCCTCTCAGCGGAAGGTTCTTTTTCAAACAGCAATTCAATGCTTTTAGAATTTGCTTGCAGGATGTGGGCGTTTTCCAGATATGTGAATATCGCTTGAAGACTAATGGCTTCTTTATTGATCTCGAGTTCACCTGCATCAGCGAGAGCAAGGGTGCGTAGATCATCAACCAAACGGTTTAGCTGATTGACTTCATTTTGGATAAAGGATAGCCTCTGCTGGGTTACTTCCAAGGACCCGTCTTGCATCGCTTCAAGATAACCATTGATAACCGTCAATGGGCTGCGGAGTTCGTGTGCGATATCGGCAGTCATCTGATCCCTGCGAGAATTGGCTTCGGCCAAGGCTGTACTCATCTGGTTGAATCCAATAATAACTTCTCCTAGTTCATCATCAGATGTCTCAGGTACAGCCTGTCGTAACTCGCCATTTTTCATATTGCTGATGGCAGTGTTGAGGTTGGCCAGAGGTTTAAGTAATGCTTGTGTGAAGATCAGCCCCAGAATAATTGCCAATAAAACCGCAATCAGACTTGCATAAATCAACGCCCTGTTGGTACGTTCCAAAAATCGTGCTTCCTGAGGGTTGGGTTGGAAAGGCGGATTGAATGTCACCAGATAAGCGATGATCTCGTCATTATAAATAACTTCATTTGCGTCTCGAAAGTCAGCGGATGAAATGTAAGTCCCGGCAGGGCGATTTTCATCTCCTAATACAATCCATCGGTCGGGTAGGACGAGAATGATGCCTGATCGAAACATATTCTCGAATCCGGAAGCGGCGTTTTGTTGAGCTGAACGAAACTGGTGTTCAATCCCGTACAATGATCCATGGGTTGCATAATACTCCGTTACGAAACCGGAAATTTCTGCGATCAAACGATCAAGAACCAGATTCTGAAATTGTTGGTTTGACACGGCGGATGTAAAGATTCCCACCAGTGCGATAGCGGCAAGCCCAGCAGCCATAAAGGCAAGGATGAATTTTATCCGAATGGACAGGGACTTCATGTCTTCAGCCCATTATTTAACTTATAGCCAACACCAAAGACTGTTTGCACGAAGATAGGGCAGGCAGGATCCGGCTCGATTTTAACCCTGAGGTTACGGATGTGCACGGTGATAGTCTTTTCCAAGGCATTAAAGGAAGCTCCCATCGTTTCGCTGAGTAACTGTTCGCGGGTGAACACACGGCCTGGATGGCTTGCAAGGGTCAACAGCAGCTTGAATTCCATAGGGGTCAGTTTGATTTCTTTATCCTGAATGAATACGAGGAATTGCTCGGGGTAGATTTTTAAGGAACCAAATTGGAGCATTTGAATATCTGTGACGGGTTGATCAACCCGCCTGAGGATGGCCTCGATTCTCGCCGCCAGCTCTGCCATGCTGAACGGTTTCGTCACATAATCATCCGCGCCGATTGACAACCCCATCACCTTGTCGGTCTCATCAACTTTTGCCGTCAGGACAATGATAGGGGAGGAATTCTCTTTGCGAAAAGTTCTGATAAATTCATAGCCATCCATATGCGGCATCATAATGTCAAGGAGGATCAGATCGGGATGATTTATCCTGGCTTCCGTCAGGGCTTGAACACCGTTTGGCGCTGCTATCGTTCGGAACCCTTTTGACTCAAGATACTCCGCAATCAAACGGGTAACTGAGAACTTGTCATCAACGATTAAGATCAGTTTGTCTTCCATGGCAAAATCTTGTTCCTTAATAAACGCTGCGTTTGAATTATACATGTTTGAAGATTGATTGTCTCCTTAATGAGTCAACCTTATCGGATACTTATTCAGAAATGATAAAGAAGTGGTTTAAGCGAAGGGGCTCAGATCCCTGTATAATTAATGAAACAGCGTACCTTGAGAAAGGAAAATGAATGTCGGGCATCCCCTTTCAGTCAGGAATCATCTATGGTCCGATTCTCTCTCGAAGGTTGGGCCGTTCATTAGGGATTAATTTGTTACCCTCTGGTAAAAAGGTGTGTTCATTTGATTGTGTTTATTGTCAGTATGGGAGAACAAGGTCGTTAACCAGTACACCGAATCGTTCAATCTTGCCGACCTCAAGCGAAGTATTTCAGGCTGTGGAGAAGGCTTTGAAGAAACCCCGATCATTGGATTATCTGACCTTTTCTGGAAATGGTGAGCCGACCATCCATCCAGAATTTTGTGAAATTGTTGAAGGTGTCAAAAGAATCAAAGATCGCCTCCGTCCCGAGGTGCGGCTGGCCATTTTGTCAAATTCATCCCGGGTGACAGATCCACAGATCAGAAGAGCTTTGCAGATGATCGATGTGCCTTTGATGAAACTTGATGCGGGTGACGAAAATACTTTTTATGCAATTAATCAACCTGTCACTGGCCTGCATTTAAATGAAATCATCGAAGGCCTCCAAGCTTTACCAGACCTCATGGTCCAGAGTGTTCTGATTGATGGCATAGTATCCAATATCCATGGAGACGCTTATGAGGCATGGGCCGTAGTTTTGAGCAGGCTGCGTCCTTCCAGTGTTCAGATCTATTCCACCGAGCGACCAGCAGCTGATGGATCTGTGATCTGTGTCACACCAAAACGTCTCAAGACGATTAAAGCAGACCTGAGTAACCGTTTTGGGTTGCAGGTCGAAGCATACTGGCAGGCATAATTTGCAGTTACAATTTCCAGCAGGTATAATTCCAGCGGTTCCAACCTGGTTTATTTTTCCACATATTATTGGTGATCGGGCTCTGAGAACCAAATAAGCCCTATATGAGTTGCTGTCTACGAGAGGTTATCAACAGCTTTTTTGCGTGTTAACGCTTTCAATCCTGACCGTAAGCTGGTTGATGACCGAATATGGCATTTTCTCCGGGTGCGAATCAAGGAGGTGAATGAAGTTTGGTAAAAGTTGAAAAGCGAAATAACGAATCGATCAGCCAGCTAATGCGGCGGTTTCGTAAAAAAGTGACCCGATCAAAGGTCCTTTCTGAGAATCGCAAACGCCGCTTCTTTATTTCAAAGAGTGAGCAGCGCCGGATCGCTAAAAAGAAGGCTATCCGCAAAGCCCAAAAAAGAAACTTCTGAATCAATATCAATCGGTCAGGATTGATTTATTTCCCCCAAACATTCCTAAACAGTTTTTAGTTCTAATCATGAGGATCAGCCTGAAACAAGGCTTTGATCGCCTGAGGGGTATATATCGTTTTCAAAGTGTCAGCATTCTTGATGCGAAATCCCCAGGAACCTTTTTTTGATATGATGGGAATCCAGGTTTGCCGGGAGATCGCCTGCCAGTCGATGTTGTCTCTTTCCAGGGTCTTGATAAACCAGCGTTCATTTTTTTGCGCGATCTCAAGCCCATATTTCTCGATCAATGATTGCTTGACAGCCTGACTGATCTTTTGATTGGCATGTTTTGATATGAAAATGATCAGCGCGTAAGCCAGAACCAGAAAATTGATCCAGAGGGCATTGTTGAGATAAAAATCCAGTAAGGCTTCACTGAAACTGCCAAGGCTGCCTCGGATGATGGCATTAATCATTTAAACCTCTCATATTGATTTTGAAAAGGGACGGTGTTATTTCACCGTCCCTTTTATTTATGAACAAGTGTGTATGAACTAAGCGCTTTCTTCTACGGGAGCACCAGCGGCCTGTTCCCAGGCTTTACGATTGCGCAGGTAGAAGAACCAGACGACAGCGAGAAGGACGACAACGACTGCAATGCCGATTGCGCCGCCCAGCCATTTTGTCAGGTTGGTGAACAACCAGACGGGCCAGAGGAAACCGTCGCCGATGCTGGTGATTTGGACCGCACCCTCGGGCATGCTAAAGCCAGCGTTAACTGCGGCCTGGGTGAAGATGGGGGCCATGCTGGTGGCGATATAGAAACCAACAGCCAGCTCAAGGGTACCGGCAATAATCATTCTTACGATATTGCCCTTCATAAGCGGTGCAAAGAGGGCGACAACGAACGGGATGATCGCGAGGTCAGCGAACAAAATGACCTGGTTGCCGGGCAGAATCAGGCTCAGCAAGATGGCGATCGGGACCAGTACCAACGCGGTCGAGATGGCTGCGGGGTGTCCGATCAGGATTGCAGAGTCGAGGCCAATGTAAATCTCACGGCCTGAAGCACGTTTCTGCATGAATTCGCGGGCAGCTTCTGAGACGGGGATCAGACCTTCCATCAGGATGGCAACCATGCGGGGCAGAAGCAGCATAACAGCAGCGAGATCCATACCAACGCCCAAGATCATGCTGATGGTGACCATCGCTGACTGACCTTCGGGAACATTGAAGGCATAAGCCAGTACACCGAGGATCAAACCAATGACCAGACCGAGGATAACGGGCTCACCAAAGAGTCCCCATTTCCTGCGGATCGTATCAGGATCGGCTTTCATATCGCGCAATCCGGGGATCTTCTCGAAGACCCAGTTTACAGCGATTGCAAAGGGAACGCCTGGTGCGGTGGTCAGGTGGGGAATGGAAATGCCCGGCAGGTTATAAAAGGACTGCACAGCTTTAGCGGTCCAGTCGGCCAGGAAGAGCGCGAAAGCGGCCGCTATGGCAGCAGCGATCAGGCCATAAACCAGGCTGTCAGTGACAATGGCGACCAGGGAACCAAGGAATGCGAAGTGCCAGAAGTTCCAGATATCCACATTGAGGGTTTTGGTCAGCCGGGTAAGGAGCAGGACCAGGTTCACCAGCAAGGCCACGGGGATAACGGCCAGACCGACATCGGTGCCAAAAGCAATGGCAGCTGCCGACGGCCACCCGACATCGTAGACGGACCTCTGGATCCCCAGGTTGGTGACAAGAGCCTGTCCCACATTGGACAATGAACCCCACATCAAACCGATGATCAGGTTGATACCAATGAAGGCGATACCCACCGTGACGCCTGCGCGGAATGCACGCCCAAATTTTGCGCCAAGGATCAATGCCAGGATGATGATGATGATCGGCAGCATGATCGTCGCGCCAAAGGTATCAAAGAATAACTTTATTCCAGCAAGAATTGAATCTAACATTTATCTCTCCTGTGAAAATAATATTGGATTTAGACAGTCAATCTTTTAGTGCATCAACAATTTGCTCGATAACTTCCTCCTTTCCAATACCTGTCAGGAACGCCAGGGTCTGAATGACCGGGATATCTCGATCTACGGAGACAGGCGTTGTAGTAACGATCAAGTCAGCATCGTCAGCCAGGCTGGGCACTTCTGAAGCCTTGCACTGACGCATGTTGACACTGATTCCACGATCATACAGCGCTTCTTCAATGGCTTTTGCTACGACAGTTGAAGTCGCAATTGCGGTCCCACAAGCCACCAAGATGTTTTTCTTTCCTACCATTGTCATCCTCCTGATAATGAACTTTGATGATATTTATTACCTTATTCTATAATGTTTTGAACATGATTTCAAAAAGGGTTGGTTTATTTTGTTGCCTCTGAGACATATCCAAGAACATCTTCAGGTTTTTCTATTTGCATGATTTTTTCAATCAGATCCGGATCCTGTAAAACGCCAACGATTTCCTGAAGCATTGTAATTTGGGTCTTTGGCTGATCCAGGGCCAGAAGAAAGACCAGTTTCACTTCGACCTGCTCATCCGGAATTGCCATATTATGGAAAATCACCGGTTGAGGGAGAGTAGCCAGCGCCACGCCGGCCTTGATCACATGTTCTACATCCGTGTGTGGAATTGCGGCATTGGTATCACCAAGCAGGGGGAGCCCGGTCGGCATTGATTTCTCACGTGCAAGGGCTGCTTCAACGAAGGTTTCTTTGACGTATCCGGCTTCGTATAGCTTTTCACCCAGGGCTGAGACTACATCCGCTGCGTCTTCCGCTGGATAATTCAGTATGATGGCAGATTCGACAAGGAGTTTGCCCAGTGACTCCATTTATTTTTCTCCAAAATTATCTTCAATCAGTGCCTTCAATGCCTCAGTAGCTTCAGCAGAATCATCGCCTTTAGCGACGATTTCAACCTCATGATCCTGCATTACACCCAGAGTTAATACACTTAGGATGCTCTTTGCATTTACGACTTCGCTCTTATCTGTGAGATTCTGAACAGAGACCTCGCTGGAATACTTATTGGCGGTTTGAACGAACAGCGAAGCGGGCCGGGCATGCAGTCCAGCAGGGTGGGCGACTTTGATTTTCAGTACTGATTCCATTATTCTCCTTATGATAAAAATAAATATTAAAACAGTAACAGTTCGGGGGTCTCCAGCGCTTTGACAATGTCAGCTAAGAATTCGGCTGCAACGGCACCGTCTACAATGCGATGGTCCGCCCCAAGGGTTAGCATTATCATCGGTCGTATCTCGAGTGTGTCAGCATCATCAACAACAACCGGGCGACGGGTCAGGGTGCCGACAGCAAGAATTGCTGACTGCGGGGGATTGATAATCGCTGTAAAAGATTGAATGCCATACATCCCGAGGTTGGATATCGTGAAGGTGCCATTCTGGATCTCATCGAGAGAAAGGTCACCAGACCTTGCCCTCCGGGTCAGATCTCGGAGTGTATTGTTGATTTCTTTGGCTGTCATTTGGTCCGCATTCCGGATGACGGGCACAATCAGACCGTCGTCCAGGGCTGTGGCAATCCCGATGTTGATCTCCTCCCAAAACCTGATTTCATTATTTTGGAAGGACGCATTCAGATATGGATGCCGTTTCAGGCTCCAGGCGACGATCCGGGTGATGAAAGCAGTCATAGATATAGCAGGCGTACTATCTTGGTTGGCAAGCTCATTCATCCGTTTCCGGCTTGCTTCAGCTTCACGCATATCCACCTCAGTAGTGAGGTAGATATGCGGTGTGGTCTGGTAGCTTGTGGTCAACCGTTCAGCGATACGTTTACGCATATTACTTAGGGCAAGGGTTTCACCAAGCCCCGGGGTTTGTCCTGATACTGATTGAACATCGGCTGCCTGAACCCGACTTCTCGGGCCCGATCCCTCAACCCGGGTCAAATCAAGGTTTTTCTCATGGCCAATCCTGCGGGCGGCTGGCGTTGCAGGCGTCTGGACTCGTGGCTCGACACCTTCCAGACCGCCCAGATATTTTTCGACGTCTTCTTTGGTGATTTTTTCTCCTGAGGCGGGAATATCCTGGAGGTTGATGCCTTCAGCCTCCGCCATCCGTTGGGCAACAGCTGTAGCAGTCTTTTCAGTTTTTAATGTGCTTTTTTCTTCTTTATCTTTATCTTCCTGATTAACACGGGTGTCTGTCTCAGGTTCTGTTCTTTCAGGCAGGTCAGATTCAGTCTCATCCTCACCCAAAATATAGGCAACAACTTCGGAGACAGGCACATCGACATTTTCACGATAGATGATTCCGGCGAGCCTGCCCGTAGCTGGCGCTTCGACCTCACTGGTGATTTTGTCGGTCTCGATCACAACCAAAGGTTCGCCTTTCTTGACAGGATCACCTTCTTTTTTCAGCCATTCGTTGATGGTGACCGATTCCTGGTCCATATCCATTTTTGGCATAATAAACGGGGTTGGCATTGCTCAACTCCTTTTCAATACGTGTTGTTGACAATCGCCCGGATTTCCCGGAGGATATCGTCTTCTTGTGGCACGGCTGCGGCTTCAAGGTTGGGATTGTAAGGGATAGGCACATCTTTGCCCGTCAACCGCCGCATGGGGGTGTCCAGATAATCCCAGGCAGGGGTCTCAGAAATGGAGGCCATAACTTCACCTGCCCATCCAGCGGTTTTTACGGCTTCATGAACAACCAGCAAACGCCCGGTCTTTTTCACAGATTTTGCGATGGTGTCCACGTCCAGTGGACGCATGGTCCGGGGATCAACCACCTCGACCGAAATGCCTTCATCCTGGAGTTTTTCGGCTACCGCCAGGGTTTTGTGAACCATAATTTGAGATGCAACCACGGTGATGTCTATCCCGGAACGTTTGATATCTGCTACGCCGAGCGGGATTGTGTATTCACCTTCAGGCACTTCTCCTTTTGCCTTATAAAGGAGTTTGTGTTCCACAAAACAAACAGGGTTGGGGTCACGGATACTGCTGAGAAGCAATCCCTTGGCGTCGTAGGGGGTGCTGGGTGCTACAACTTTGATCCCAGGGATATGCATTAGAATTGTTTCGAGGGATTGTGAATGTTGGGCGGCAGCCCCGGTTCCGGATCCGCTGGGCATTCTGACAACCATTGGGACGGTCGCTTTACCACCGAACATATAACGGGCTTTAGCTGCCTGATTGACCAGGGGTTCCATTGCGAGAAGAATAAAATCCATGAACATCATCTCGGCAATTGGGCGCATCCCGACCATGGCTGCCCCGGCTGCTGCGCCAACGATGGCCTGCTCCGAAATTGGCGTTTCTCTGATCCGATCGGGCCCAAATTCCTCAAGCATCCCAGCGCTCACACCAAAAGCACCGCCATAGGTACCGATATCCTCACCGATTAAAAAGACTTTATCATCACGACGCATTTCTTCAACCATTGTATCGTGGATGGCTTGGCGATAAGTAATTTCAGGCATATACCCACTCCGTAACATTATTAATATCAGGTTCCGGCGAATTTTCTGCGAATTCAACAGCCTCATTAATGACCTGGGCCATATCCTTTTTTATCCGCTCAATATCCTGATCCGTCATCATGTCAGCTTTCATCAGTAATTCTTCAAACCGAGTAATAGGGCCTTTGGCTCGCCATTCTGAAATCTCTTCTTTGGTTCGATAAAGGTTGCGATCGCTCTTGGAATGACCAAAGTAGCGGTAAGTCTGAGCTTCAACAAAGACCGGGCCTTTCCTTGACCGCGCATGGTCGATGGCCTGTTTCATGTATTCATAGACGGCAAGTACATCGTTCCCATCAATGTAATATCCGGGAATGCCGTGGGCTTCTGCCCGGCCTCGGAAAGGCACTTTTGAGGAAACCCGGCTGACATCGGCCGACATACCATATTGATTGTTCTCGCATAGGTACACGACAGGTAAATCCCAGATGGCAGCCATGTTCAGCGATTCGTGGAAAATCCCTTCGTTGGCTGCACCATCCCCAAAGATCACAAGGACAATCCGTTCCTGATTCTGCATCTGGATGGCAAGGCCTACGCCGGCGGCCAGTTCGATCCCGCCTCCTACAATGCCATTTGCACCAAGATTGTTGGCCTCGACATCGGCAATGTGCATGGAGCCGCCTCGGCCACGGCAGTACCCTGTCTGCTTCCCAAGGAATTCTGCCATCATTTTATTAACATCAGCGCCATTAGCGATGAGGTGTCCATGTCCCCGGTGATGATTGAGAAGGTAATCTTCCGGTTTCATCGTTAAACCTGTCCCAATAGCCACCCCTTCCTGACCAGCCGAGAGGTGCATTGTGCCGTGCACTTTTCCCATGGCATAAAGGTGATCGGCCATCTCTTCAAAAAGGCGGATCTTGATCATCGTGCTGTAAATCTCGATCAGATCATCTTTAGAAAACCCGAGCTCATCGGCCTTTTTCAAGATATCTGTGGTTTTTTTATTATCAAATTTCATTTTTGGTTTTTCAGTTGTCATATAATCCTTTCAATGGGTAAACTCTGCTACTGCTCCGATCTTTTGAGGACCTCTTTTACCGAGGCTTCGTCAGAAACCAGGATGTTGATCAATTTTCCTCTCAAGGCACCAAGAATTGGTTCAATCTTCGCTGGCCCGCCCGCAATCCCCATTCGAAGGGGAATTTTAAGCAGGTCTTCAGCAAAAATACCGATAAAGCGTTGCTGAAAATCCTTTGCACATATTTCTCCCTGAAGATTGAAGAAACGGCCGCAGACATCCCCAATGGCGCCGGTTTTCTGAATATCACGAATTTCTTTCCGGGTCACATAATCCGCGAGATAATAGCTGCAATGAGCGAGTTCCGAACTGCCTACACCTAAAAGCGCGATATCCGAACGCTTTGCAAAGTTCAGGGATTCATGAACACTTTTATTCTCCAATAAAGAGTGAGCAACGTCCTTATTTTCAACAAGAAATGGCGCGTTGATGTAGATGCCTTCTGCAGAAAGTTTCTGTTCCAAGAGCCGTACGATTGAATGTCCATCATATTCTTTGATTCGAGCACCAAGAGCGCCCAACATTTGAGCGACTTTGATATCGGAAACCGGGTCAGAGACCTCAAGCTGATCAACCGCAGCGTGAATTGCCGTACCCCAGGATGTACCCAGGATCCATCCCGGCTTGAGATGCGCCAGAAGCTCTTTGCTTGCTATCTGACCGAGTTTATCCAAAAGCTGTGCGGGAATATCCACCTTCACGACACGGGCATTGATTAAACCAAAACGCTCGACCAGTTGCTGGGCGAGAGTGTGGTTTTCCTGAAGCGGGCGATTGATATGGATTTGAATGACCCCTGAATTGCGGGCCTCGGTTAACATTCGGGATACATTGGAGCGTGTCATGCCAATCTTGCGCGCGATTTCCGCCTGGTTTTTACCCTGGAGAAAATACATTTCCGCAACATCAGCCAGTAAATCCAGCCGGTCATTTTGGCGATTTGAATCGACCACGCAAAAAACTCCGTCTTCACAAATGTAATAGCTTGCTCACATATGTGAATATTATCATAAAATTAATAACTCGTCAATGGAAGTTAATTAAGTTAACATAAAATAATTCCAGCGTTCATTGACCATTCTTCAATTCTTCTGCTAAAATAAGCCAGAAGTTAATGATGACCTCCAACCTTACAAAGGAAACAGCATTGATGAAAACATTGATCAAAGCCGGCATAATCATAACGATGGATGACCAGAGGGAGATTTTCGAACCTGGTCATCTTTTATTTGAGGATGAAAGAATCCTCCGTGCAGGAAGGCCAGAAGATGTTCCGGAATCTCTGGCGGATAACGTCCTGGATTTCAGTGACCGCCTGGTAATGCCCGGGTTGATCAATGCCCATGCGCACACACCCATGTCGTTATTCAGGGGGTTGGCTGAGGGAATTTCTCTCTTTACCATGGACGGGTTTATTAATTGCCTGCGGAGGCTGGAAGGGGCAGCGGATGCAAGTATGGTTCCGGCAGCAGTTGAAGTGAGCTGTGCGGAAATGATCCGGACTGGCACTACCTGTTTTGCGGATCAGTATTTTTATATGAAGGATATCTATCCAGTAGTGGAAAAAAGCGGTTTGAGAGCCGCCCTGGCCTATGGGATTGTTGAACTTGGCGATGCCGAATCCCGGGCCCGGGAAATTGCTTCCGCGACCGCCTTTTTGGAAAGTCTTTCCGATCATCCAAAAATCAAAGGCTGGGTTGGCCCGCACGCATTTTTTGTGGACAACAGCGAAGAGATTATTGAATTGGAACTGGACCTGGCGAGACGATTTGACACAGGCTTGCACATTCACTTTGCGACCAGCAGTGAAGAGGAGGATTATTGCCAGGAGAAGTTTGGGATCTCGGCTGTTGAACGGATGAAAGCGCTTGGCATTCTTGAGTTTCCTTTGATTGCAGCACACAGCATTACAGTCTCCGAGAAAGACTTTTCAACACTGGCTGAAAGCTGTTTCACCGCAGTGGTTTGTGCATCATCCTCCATGCGGAGTGGGTTCCCGGCCGCGCCGGTCAAAGCCATGCGCGCGGCTGGCGTCAATACAGCGATTGGCACGGATAACGTCGCCAATGCAAATTCCTATGACCTCTTTCGGGAGATGGATATTGCGGCAAAACTTCAGGTGTATCGCGAATCTGAACCGGCAGCTGTACCAGCGATTGAAGTCCTTGAAATGGCAACACTGGGTGGTGCCAAGGCTTTGGGTTGGGAAGATAGAATTGGAAGCCTTGAACCGGGTAAGCTGGCTGACTGGATTGCCGTTGATCTGCAGGATATCGGCTGGGCGCCAAAAGGCGCGCAGGACCTTTACACCGCAATTGTTTACGCGGTCAGCGGTATGCATGTGACGGATGTGATGGCAGGTGGGGATTGGCTGCTGAGGGATAAAGAATGGAAAACCGTTGATTACCCGGCTGCTGTCAAACAAATTAATCGAGATTATTTACAGTTAGAAGCGAATTTATTGAAACAAGAGGAGAAAAAATGAAGCGGATTGTGATTGACTGCGACCCCGGTATTGATGATGCTGAGGCGATTATGATGGCCCATCAGCATCCCAATGTAAAAATTGAAGCGATTACCACGGTTGCAGGGAATGTAGGTGTGGCGCATACCTCAAAGAATGCCTTGAAAATATTGGATGTCCTGGATGCTGGGCCTATCCCGGTTTTTGCGGGATCAAAGACCGCATTGGTGGAACAGGGCGAGGATGCAAGCTATGTCCACGGCGAAGATGGCCTGGGAGGTGTTGATATCCCTAAGTCCTCACGAAAATTGGAAGATGAACCGGCGGCATTAGCCTTGATCCGGCTGGGTAAGGAAAACCCCGGAGAATTGGAGCTGATCGCCATTGGCCCGCTCACAAACCTGGCCTTGGCCCTCCGCTTAGACCCAGAGTTGCCCACTTATTATAAAAAGCTGGTGATCATGGGCGGCGCACATTATGCCCAGGGCAACACCCCCAATCTGCCTGCTGAATTCAATATCTTTGCAGACCCTGATGCGGCTGCAGTTGTATTTGATAACTGGCCGGGTTTAACCATGGTTTCCTGGGAAGCAACAATTGCGCATGGTATGGCGATTGAGGATTTCGAGGTATTGCTCAATTTTGATAATCCCAGAAGCAGGTTTCTCAAGAAGATTACCAAAAAGACACTTGAGTTCTTAAGACAAGTGCTCAACCGTGAGATGAGTTACGCCGCTGATCCCCTGGCGATGGCTGTATTGATGGAGCCGGATATTGTCATTGAGTCCGTGGAAAAATTTGTCCAGATTGAACGTATGGGACAGCTGAGCCGGGGCATGACAGTTGTGGATTGGTGGGGATTATCCAAAAATCCACCAAATGTGAACATCATCCTCAAAGTTGACGCTGAGCGTTTTTACCAATTATTAAAGATGGCCGCAGCCTAGAAAGGGTTTAATTATAATGAAAGTTACCTTACCTCCCGATCCATGGCAAAAAGTCAAAACTTATCATGATTTACCCGCTGATGAGGTCATTTCGGCTTTGCAAAAGGAAATCCGACGTGGGCACACTGAGAACGCCGCAAGATTGGCTTACGAGTTGATCCGGACCAGTCCGGAATTGGAGGAAAAACTCTGGATCCGATTGATCGTCATCTCGGTCGAAGATGTCGGTCTGGGTAATCCTCAAGCCCCTCTGTTAATCAATGCATTGTATGAAATGCATACCCGATTCAGTCAAGGCGCCCTGGACAGACCTTTGTTTGCGATCCACGCTGTCCGTTATTTATGTGAGAGTGAAAAAGACCGATCAAGTGATGAATTGCTAAACTGGCTCAAACAAACAGACGAGGTCCCTGATGTCCCGGATTATGCTATTGATATGCACACAAAACGCGGTGCAGAAATGGGGCGGGATCTGGATCACTTTTTCAAGGAGGCATCCAAAGTTGCCCCCGAAAAACCGGACCGTAACATCACGTATCGAGTGCGCCTGTTGAAATTACTGGATTTAGAGTAAGTATCATAAACAGGGAATCTGAAGAAGTAAGTACTTTAACATTAATAACTATGAATATTGTTTTAATTGTCTAACAATATGATAAAATATGACGTAATTTGTTAATTGCCACTTAACATAGAAGGAGGTGGTTTCGGTAAAAGATTGCGAAATTTTGAGAAAAGCTTGTCTGTTTACCCATTGATTAATTCCCGAAATAAGGAGAAAAGAATGAAAAGCCGTTTCTTGTTCGTTATCTCAATCCTTCTTGCATTCACTTTGGTGCTGACCGCATGTGGTCCGGCAGCTGAAGCTGAAGAAGATGAAGGCGTAACTGCAGCACTGCTAACACCGAACCCATTGGGTGATCGCTCATTCATTGACTCAGCCGCCCGTGGCATCGATCGTGCAAACGAAGAACTGCCCGTAACAGCTGTTGTCATTGAGACTCAGGGTATTGCTGAGCATGAATCAGCATTACGGAGCGCGATCGCGCAAGGTTATGACGTGATCATGCCGCTGGCCTGGGATGCAGAATTGCTCCTGAATATTGCTGCTGAATTCCCGGAACAGAAATTTGCCTCTCCGTCAGAGGTCTTCGCAGATGAACTGCCTGATAACCTGATCGCATTCCAGATCAATGTGCATGAATCCAGTTTCCTGGCTGGACTTGTTGCCGGTTCATTGACCGAATCGAAGATTGTTGGTGCCGTTGTTGGTGGTGATGCCCCTGGTCTGAACCAGTTCTTCTATGGTTACAAGCAGGGCGTTCTGGAAGTCTGCCCCGATTGTGACGTCATGGTGAGCTATCTTGGTTTTGACTTCTCCAACCCCACTTTGGGTAAGGAAACTGCGGCTGCTCAATATGACGCCGGTGCGGATATTGTTTTTCAGATCGCCGGTCGTTCCGGTGAGGGTGTTCTGGCCGCTTCGCAGGAATATGGCCTCTACTCCATTGGCGTGGACTCCAACCAGGACTTTGTTGCCCCCGGCCACGTTATTGTTTCAATGATCAAGCGCGTTGATATCACAACCTTCATGCCCATTGAGATGGTACTTGACGGTACTTTCCAGGGTGGTTTCATGGAGATTGGTATGGCAGATGGCGCTGCCGGTCTTTCCTGGGACGAAGGTTCAACGACATTCCGCGATGAAGGTCCCGAAGACATGGTCGCTCAGCTTGACGACGTTGAAGCTTTAGTTGAAGAATACCGGGCAAAGATTCTGGCCGGCGAATACACCGTTTGTAATGCGCTGACCGATCCGGGTTTGGAGACAGAAGCCTGCTCTCCGTTAAAATAACACATCCAATTTACGATAGATCTAACCAGCCCTGGGGAACACTCCTCAGGGCTGGTCTAAGGATAGATTATGGCTAACGCAGTAGAAATGCGCGGTATTTCCAAATACTTTTCTTCAACTGAGGTCCAGGCAAATGATCATGTGGATTTTTCAGTTCGAGATGGGGAGATCCATGCTCTTGTGGGAGAGAATGGCGCCGGGAAATCAACATTAATGAACATCCTCTATGGTCTTATAAAACCCGATTCCGGGGAAATTCTCATTCATGACCAATCTGTTAAAATCACCCATCCGGATGATGCAATCGGGCTGGGAATTGGAATGGTTCACCAACATTTCATGCTTGTGCCTTCATTTACTGTCGCTCAGAACATTATGTTGGGGATGGAACCCAATAAATATGGCTGGTTAAAGCAAAAAGAAGAAATAGAACTCGTCAACAAACTTGCAGAAAAATACGGGCTGCCGGTAGATCCAAAAGCGAAGGTCGGTGAACTTCCTGTAGGTATGCAGCAACGGGTTGAGATATTAAAGACTTTGCAGAGGAACACAAAAATCCTGATCCTTGATGAGCCCACGGCAGTTCTGACCCCTCAGGAAGTCCGTGATCTTATGGAAGTTGTAAAACGTCTTTCCAAGGAACAGGGACAAACGATCATCTTTATCACCCACAAACTGGTTGAAGTGATTGAGGTAGCAGACCGGGTGACGGTCATGCGCGACGGAAAGAATGTCGGAACAAAAGATGTGGCTGACACCGATATACCCGAGATGGCACGCATGATGGTTGGACGCGATGTTCTCTTCAATGTCAAAAAAGAATTTGCAAAACCCGGCGACTTGGTTTTTGAAGCCGAGAAAATAACAGTGGCTTCAGATAACGGCTATCCTGCTGTTGTGGATCTGTCACTGTCAGTCCGTTCGGGTGAAATATTGGGTATTGCAGGTGTAAGCGGCAATGGACAAACTGAACTTGCTGAGGCTATTGCCGGAATACGCCCGGTTGAATCCGGGACGATAAAACTGGATGGGAAATTTGTTACCCAGGGATCGGTGGAGCAGCGACGGAAAAATGGCATGGCACATATCCCGGAAGACCGGATCCATATGGGGCTGAACCTGCACACCAATCTGGACGAGAATGTTCTGCTCAGCAGGCAGCGGCAACCCCAATTCAATAGATTTGGGTTCATTCAGGCAAGAAAAGTTGCTGATTTTGCGGGTCAAATCATTGATAACTTCGATGTTCATGGCGCAAAACCGGGCGGCAGTGTGGATACACTTTCTGGGGGGAACATGCAGAAGATTGTCGTGGGGAGGGAGCTTTCCCATAAACCCAATTTTATTCTTGCCAACCAGCCAACGCGCGGACTTGATGTCGGCAGTATAGAATTTGTCCATAAGACATTGATTGAAGCCCGCGATGAAGGTGCTGGTGTTCTGCTGGTATCAGTTGAGTTGGATGAAATTATGTCCCTGAGTGACCGGGTGGCGGTAATCTATCGAGGACAGATCCTGGGTGAGTTTGACATATCTGAAGTAACTGAAGAGAAGCTGGGTATTTTGATGGCAGGCGGCAGCTTGGATGATCCGGATTCCGGTACCTATCAGCGTGTGACCGCACCGGTTGATCAACTTCCTGATATAGGCTGAGCAAAGATCGAGGCATAGATATGGATAAAGCAAAACGTGAGAAGTTCTATAATACGCTCTTAGTCCCGGTTCTGGCGATCGTTGCTGGCCTGATTGTTGCTGCAATTCTTGTACTATCAACCGGCAACAATCCGCTGGATACATTCAGAGTCTTGATCAATTCGGGGTTCAGTTGTGAGACCATTAATCGATGCACGTTCGTTTCGACCTTGGAACGCTCTACGCCTCTGATTCTTACGGGCTTATCAGCTTTGGTGGCTTTCCGGACGGGCGTGTTCAGTCTTGGACAGGAAGGGCAGATGATGCTTGGCGCAGTCATGGCTGCCTGGCTTGGATATCAGCTCCACCTGCCGAATGTGATCCATCCGATTGTGATCATTATTGCAGCAGTTGTGGTTGGCGGTCTTTACGGCTTCATTCCCGGCCTGTTGAAAGTTAAATTAGGGGTTAATGAATTGATCTCAACCATTATGTTGAATGAGATTGCGATACTTTGTTTGGAATGGGCAGTTAATTTTCCGCTACGGGCGGATGCAGGATCTGCAGCGCATTCTCATACTATTCAGCCGACAGCTGTCTTACCAGCTTTTTTGCCCGGTTCACGCTGGGGCGTTGGTTTTGTGATCGCTATTCTTATGGCTGTGGCCATCTATTTTCTGCTTTGGAAAACCTCACTCGGTTATGAACAGCGAATGTCAGGGAATGCGCCACGATTTGCAAAATACGGTGGTATCAAGAATGAAAAAGCCGCTCTGCGCGGTATGATCATCAGCGGTGCACTGGCCGGGTTAGCGGGCGCCATTGAAGTCCTGGGCGTAAACCGCAGAATCATGACCGGTTATTCTGTGGGACTGGGGTTTGATGGTTTGTCCGTTGCTATCCTCGGACAGACTCACCCATTGGGTGTGGTCATCGTTGCCATTCTGTTTGCTGGTGTAAGATTGGGTGCTCAACTTGGATTGCAGATCCAGCTGCGGATCCCACGCGAGTTAGGCGGTGTGATCATTGCATTTATCATTCTGTTTGTCGCAACCGATAAGCTGTTTTTGAATGTGATAACCTGGATTAGAGCAAAATTGGCAAAACAACCAAAAAACCAGCCCGTTGAAGAAGGAAGTGATTGATGCAAGACATATTAAATTTTTTCACTGTTCCGCTTTTTGCCAGTGCAATCCGATTAGGCACACCAATCATCCTGGCGGCGCTTGGTGGCGCGATCTGCAATCGGGCGGGAGTTCTCAATTTAGCTTTGGAAGGAAAGATGCTCTTAGGCGCGTTTCTTGGGATTATCAGCGCTTATTACATCCAACACAATTCCATTCTCCCGATGCCTGCCGGCATAAGTACATTCCTGGCGTTGATTGTCGCGATGCTTGCGGGCGGCCTTCTTGGCGCGATATTTGCTTTCCTCTACATAAAATATGAAGTTAACCTGGTCATCCTGGCTATTGCGATCAACCTGATGCTTTTGGAAATGACCGTCTTTGTCATGCGGATTATGTTTGGTCAAGTTGGCACATGGTCTGATCCCAGTATAGTCCGATTGCCTGATTGGGAGCTACCCTTAATCAAGGATATCCCTGTATTTGGAGATATTGTCAGCGGCTACAATATTATCGTATACGCTGCATTGGTCTTATGTGTGCTGGGATACTTCGTTCTGTTTCACACAAAATTTGGTCGGCATATCCGCGCTGTTGGTGAGAATATTGAAGCTGCCCGGACTGTGGGCATCAAAGTAAGGCGGGTCCAGGTTTTTGCGCTGGTGATTAGTGGTGCCCTGGCCGCGCTTGGTGGTGCTTTTCTCTCGGTTGGACACCTGACGCTCTTCACACGTAACATGAGTAACGGTCGAGGCTGGCTGGGTATTTCTGCAGCATTATTTGGCCTTAACCATCCCATAGCCGTATACTTTTCAGGATTGTTTTTTGGTTTTGCTGACGCGGCAGCGATCCGCTTACAGAACGTGACAAAGCTTCCCCCCAGCCTTGTTCAGGTCCTGCCTTTCATTTTTACGATCATTGCACTTGTGCTGGTCGCATTGCGTTCGAAATTAGCGACATTGATTAACAAACGGAAGTTTTTCAGCTCCCGAGATATGCAAACTGATGAAAATCTCGAAGCAAAATCAGACGCCTGATTATCAGGATAGGCTTCTACTTAAAAGATCATCAAACTACGCCTCGGCATAATTTCCGGGGCGTAACTTAACCTGACGAAAGGAAGAGAAATGGAATTTCACATTAAATGTGAGCCAGAAGATGTTTCACGATATGTTTTTTGTCCTGGGTCGCAGAGCCGTGCGAAGCGGATTGCTGACTCATTTGAGGACATGGCCCTGGTCAGTGATGAACGTGGGATCGTGGTGTATACGGGAACCTACAAGGGGATCAAGATGACCTCCTGCGGGACGGGCATGGGTGGTCCTGTGGTGGCTATCAGCATGGAGGAACTCGCCAACATGGGTGCTGATACCTTTATCCGGGTCGGTTCCTGTGGTGTCTTTCAAGATCATCAAGCCCCTGGCGATATCATTATTGCCAGTGGAACGGTACGCGCAGGCGGGACATCAAAAGCTTACTTGCCGATTGAATTCCCTGCCGTCCCGACCTATGAGATCATGCGACAAATAGTTGATACAGCCGATAGATTGGAAATCCCCTACGCGGTCGGCGTAGGAATCGCTGGCGATGCGTTCTATAGCCCCACCGAACCTTGGGAACCTGGGCTATTGAAAAAAGCAGGGATCATGTCTGTCGAGATGGAAAGCGATACATTGTTCATCGTTGGCCAGTACCGTGGTTACCGGACTGGCGCGCTTTATGCCTCTGATGGGACGAACAAAGAAATTAAACCCGAGTGGGGTATGGAAGATTACGATAAGGGCGAGATGAACATGATAAAAATTGCCCTGGAAGCAATGGTCGCCATTGCTGAGGATGATCAGAAATAAACGGAATTTGGAACACTTATCGTCTGTCAACGGGTTGGCTTATCACCAACCCGTTGTTTTATTTTGTTACGAATATTAAGGGACAATTCGTATAGGCATAAGAACATAGTTTTAATCCTTGTGTATATTCCATCCGCCCCCATGATGATCACCATAACGGCGGTCATCATGCCGCCAATTGAGCGGGGAATACCCATTTGGATTGAGAGGCCAGTCATTGCAGCGAGGCGAACGCCCCCCAGAAGTATGGAAGAGAAGAAGATGCCAATAGGGTGGCTGATGCCGATCAGAGCGACCATCACGCCATCAAATTCATCAAGCCCTGTGAAGTTTGTGACAAATTTATAATGAACACCGAGCACCTCAATCCCTCCAGCAATGCCTGCCAGTGCACCGGAAACAAGCATCGCAAGAAAAATGGATCTATTGGTGTGAATGCCGCCAGCTTTGGAAAAGGTCCGGTTTTGGCCTGACATCCGAATTTCATAGCCGGCAGAGGTACGCCAGAGGAACAGGTAGACAATGATCATTATCCCAATCGCGATGAAGAACCCGACGTTCAGTTTGGTGCCATAAGCTATGGTTGAGAGTCGCGCGCTCTCTGGGATCCAGTTACCAAATCCGGATGGGATGAACCCTACCAGGTAGAGGGCGATGTAGTTGAGGAGAATAGTCGAAAGAATTTCATTGATTTGAAAATATAGTTTCAGAACAGCAGGTATCAGGGCATACGCCATCCCGAAGGTCATTGCGACGGCCAGAGCGGCCGCAGGATGGATCCAGGGGGCTATTGTGAACCGGCTGGCTATCCAATTGGCTGCTGCTGCCCCTAAGATCATTTGGCCCGCCTGACCGATACTGAAAAGCCCTGCCCGAAAAGCAACCGCTGCTGAGAGCCCTGAAAGCATCAGGGGTGTCGCGTATTGAAGGGTTGTCAGTAAAGCACAATTTGAACTGCTCTCGCAACCGAAACCGGCAGAGATGAGGACTCGGAAAGCTTCACCAGGTGAGTTTCCGGTGAGCAGGGTGAAAAGACCGCCAATTAATACACCTAAAGTTGCGGCTAGAAAAGGTCTCAGGATCAGGTCTTTGATGCTGGTTTGATGATTTGTCACGTTGCATTTCCTGTTAGTTGAGTCCTGAAATCGGATTAGGATGATCTGTTTATTTGATTGAGATATCGAATCAACTTCAGTACACCTTGCCCTGTTCAAGGTCGGTTTTTCTAAGAGAAAGGATTATTGGTGGCGAAATCACAACAGGACATATTATACAGGATGATTGACCTGGTGAACCATTTCTGTTGAAAATTTTCTCGCTTTACTTGCTGTGGCTCCTGTCATCGTCACAGGTTACACGTCATATAGAGTTGATGCACTGGGAACTTAAAAAACACTACTCCCTATGAAATTAAAGGAGCAGTGTTGCCTTGAGTTATTATTACACATTTAGCTGACCGGAATTTGATTTTTCCGGTCAGCGTTTAGGGTTATGTTCCTGAAGAAAAAATAATGGTTATTCTTTTTTCAGGACCGGCAACCCGGACTTCATTTCAACCACATGTTTGCCGGCGGGGACTTCATTGACGGCAAATTCGGGTCGAACGTCTCCGGCAAAGAAATACAGATCACGAGTTTTGCCTGAGGCAGATGCGACCGTTTTTCGATGTAAATAATAGGTCTTGCCTTTTGAGTTGGTGAATGAATATGCCATTATAAACTCCCTTTTTAATAAAGAATTGTATGTTTTAAGTTTAGCAATATATGTGAATAAGGTCAAGAGAATTAATAAACTAAGTTAATTAATAATATTTTAATTATTGACCTGGAGCAATCTGACTTTTTTGTATATGTGTCCTTGAATAATGAGATAATTAATTTATTTCGATTTTCCTGGAGATAGCATAAGACACAAACGGGCCAAGGATCAGGCTGATAACAATGATTCCCATATTAATAAGACGCAGGATCGAAGGAGGGGCGGATTTGGTTGTAATCAACAAAAGGAGAATGCTCAGGAGCAGCACTCCTGTTAGAATTACGGCCAGATAACATTTAATGAAACTGGTCATGGAAATGCCCTTGTCGCTCACTTCATCCGATGAAATTGACGCGTTACTCGCCTTTTTCCACTGCACAGGCTGGTCAATGCCGGCGAGTAGAATTTTTGTTGATGCAAACCCACTCAAGAATATACGCGGCCAGGCTACCAGGAGATAGAGAGGAAACTGCCACAATCCGATTGCGAGTTTCCTAATAATTTTCGCGATGGACGCCAGGGTTGATTTCACGTAATTGCGTGGAATCCCAAAAATATTATTTTTTATTTCAAATGAGATTGGATAAAGAAATAAGTCGATTCCGGCAAAACCAAATGCGGTTATAGTCAGATGAAGGGATAATAAGTAGAGGACATGCGCTTCAAGCTGTTCGGGACTAGAATAAAGCGATAAAGCAATGAAGTTCACAGTGACCCAGAGAAGCAGGGTAAGTTCGTTTGTGAATCGGCGAAAAATGTTAGTGAGATGAAATTTGTGATATGCAGGCATATAGCGCGCATAAGGAAAAAATGTGTTTAACATTTGCAGATCGCCCTTGAGCCAGCGGGTGTCCCTGATGTAATTGCCGATGGTGGAAATTAATTCCCGTTCACCGACTTCAATATTGTTATCCAGAAAATCAACAACCTGCCAGATCTGGCCCTGTTCAGACCCAGGCAGCAGATGAATGATACGATGATTGCCTCCATGATCAGAGATTTTACAGCGATCATCAGCAAAGACCATGTTGTACATCTGGCTGTCACTTTCTGTCTCTAAAAGCATGGTCATCTCATTTTTGGAAACATGGTTGACTGAAACGCGTTTATCACTGCTTGCGCAAAATACCGCGTAGTTGAATACGCTTTCCTGCCAATCGTGGGAATCAACGTATCGCAGGTTCAGAACTTCATTCATAACCATGTAATCATAATGCTCAAGCCTGATCATCCCCTTTCCGTAGTACGCACTCATATTTTGAAAAATGCCGTGAAGCGATTTCAGGTATCTGAAGTTATGGGTATCCCTAGCGATCCGCATCATTCGCAGGAATATGGAGGTGAGTTTCTGCCCTTCATGAATTGGATCTTCAATACTCATTTCAGGTTGAAGGATGCATAAGTTTGTATTCTCCGGATGCAACATGATTGCCAGGCCTTTTTCAAAACTGGAAGGCTTGATCTCGTTTTTATTGTCAATAAAGAATGTGAAATCCACGTGTTGATGGATGGGTATCTTTTGGCCTTTGAGAATCATGCTGATGATCGTATCATTGTCAATTTGTTGCTTTGATATATTATGGTCAACTGCGCATAAAGAGTCAGCAAAATTGCCGTGTACCAAATCGAACAGGGGGCCATCAGGGAATGTTGTCAAAAATTTCTTAGAATCAGTATATATTTGAGCATCGGTTAATCCACGAAACTTAAGCAGGTGCGCAGCTAGGATATTTCCGACTTTTTTTGCGGTGGATGACTTTCGGTGAAGGTAGATAAAGAATACACGATGATTACCCAAGAGTTGATCTGCACGGTGTTGGGCGCGCTTTGTCAGTTCAATCTCTTTGTTTATTAAACTTGGATCTGTGGTGTTTGAGGTGATTTGATAAATAACACTCAGCTTCTCGTAATAAGAAAGTGTGTCCTGCAGATTTACCAGGTTTCTATGAATATAATGTTTTGTTGTATCAAGCTCGGAGGTTTTCCCTGTATACAAAGGCAGATCAATGGCACACAGGTAATTATTAGAGGATGCACGGTCTTCTATGGCCTGCTTCAATTCACTGAAGGATAACCTTTTGAGTCCATTTGTTTTAATAAAAGGAAGCATCATAAGAACAGCAAATTTATTGGAAACAGGTTGAAAAACGAACATCCCAAGGATTAAGAATATCGGGAATAAAGGGAGGGGGATTTTTATCAAATAAAGATAACAACCAATAAAGAGCAGATTAAGAAGATAACGGAGTGCATTAAATATATGCAGGTTGATAGTCTCGATAAAACTATTAGGAATCAGGGAAGTGTGGTAATACTCCTGAAAATACAGGTGAAGTTTGTTTAAAAATTCCTGCTGTTTGGAATTGCATCGCGTGCGATAATTTAGCTTGATTACCTTGCGTTGAAGACGGGTGAGACGACGTTTGAGAAATGTCTTTTGGATATTATTAACAACTGAATTTGTTGTGGATTTAGAACGATCATATTTGTGCTCTAAGTTTTGGATTTCCTGCTGGAGATCACGAACTTTGTCAAGCTTTATTTGAGAAGGTGCTTCTGTGTTCCCGGAATTTTGCCATTTTTCGATCCCTTTGAGAGATCGATTAATCAATCTTCGTTGAAGGAGTAACCGTTTCTCATGGATCAACGCATCAATTTCAGCGATGGTCTTTTGTTCTTGAAGGGGATTTAGAGATTGATCCCCATCAATTCTTCTCCTGTGAAGTTCTCTAAGTCGTTTTTGATGGATTCTGCGGTTAGATTCCAGTAACCAGATAATGGAATTGTTCTCAATTTTTCGTGATATTTTTCTGACAAACATTTTCAGCTGCATCATAACCATTAAAAAATGCTGGTCTTCCGTAGCCACGTTCCCCCTGGGCGGCAACTGGGCAATTCTGACTGCTGCGTCTTCGATCTGTTTTTCAATGGACTTTCTTAAGAACTGCCTGGAAATCTTTGAGAACCAGCCCAGTTTATGGGTTTGGGGAACCTGGGCTTCATCGACGGAACCATGATTATGGATTTGAAGTAATACTTTCTGGATTTGATTGCCATTCAGAGAATGATTCAGATAAAGAATAAAAAGTTCATTATCGAAATGGATCCTCTGGCTTGAAACAATAAATCTTCCCGAAAAGGATGTTTCAAAATGAGCATGGGTAGACGCAATGTTAGTTATTGCTCTTCTGACTTTGTTTTTAAAGCGAGAGTTTCCACTAACACTGATCTGGGGAGTTTCGGCGATACAATGCCAGATCTGACTGATATTTTTCACGAAGCCACCTGTAGAATTCTAAAATTATATATATTATTTGCATTATAGCATAAACCACAATCGATTCTGCAACCATTCTTCTGAAAATTCATCAGGTCCTTTTAATTAGGTCCGACATTTAGATAGAATCTACCAGTTTCCCAATGCTTGTCGACCTCCATCAAGCTCGCACTCACAAGCCGTGAGCAGGAGGGTTGATTTGGAAACAATCCTAACAACACGGGAACATCGTTTGATTTCATGGTTGACCCGTTCCAGCATGTTACCAGTTTTGATACACCGACGATGGGTTTCCAGTAAGTGAAATACAGTCAGCCCCTCCAGAATGGCTTCTTCCAGCCTATCCGCCAATTCGGATGCTGACCTAGCAAACATGGAAACGACCTATTTCAAGTACAGTGGTGCTTGCTGTTGATCCGGCGCATTGAAGACTGCCCGTATGTCAGCGGCCACCTCAGCCTGCATCCGCTTGCGAGGAACATGCTGACTAGCATTCTGCTGTAGATGGATTTTACGACCCTGCCAGGCACTCCAGTTAAGACCGCTTGGCGGGTCTTGCGCAGCCTATGTGGTCATCGCTGAGAATCAAATTTGCACAATGCAACTAACTTTCAACCAGGCATTTCAGGATCAGCCGCCAGTGTTACGCAGCCTTACTTAACGAGAACAAAACACCCTGAATAAACCAGTTCCCGTTCCAACCGAATCGCTTCGTTGATCAAGATCTGGCACATATCTGGAAATGCATCCGTTCCTTCGATTGCAACGTGTTCCAATACTTGTTTTATTTGGTAGGTCATGGTTTTCTCCTTTCAGTCTTTGATAATGAAAAGGAGACCTGACCTATCACTTTTTTGATATTACAGAAAGAATGTTAATAGGCGTTGACGCGGAATCATAGTTGGTGTTTTTGTTCTAAATCACCCACACTTGAATGCACGCATTTCTTGGATTGACGCATGGGGTGAATCATAGCCAGGGACGTATTACTGACGTTCGAATGGCGTTCCAAGAGAGGCAGGCGGCTGAGAGCGCAGTGATCGGATTAGCTTTTTGACCCGGTTTCTTATTCCGTCTGGCAAGGTCGATAATAGCCTTTCCATCCACTCGGTATTGCCTAAATTCACCAATAACAAGGTAAGAATCATTAACGGGAACGGAGCAACTTGCAGAACTTGAGATGGGATAAATGTCCACGAGGACTGCAAGACCAACCCCAACCACTGGAGGAAAGCAAACAGGTATGCTCCAAAAGCAACCCGAACTGGTTTCCAGCCGCCAAAGATCGTGATCGCCAAAGCAATCCAGCCGATGCCGTCCAATCCGGTAATCGTGCCCTTCCAACCTGGCTTCACGCTCAGGGTGTACAGCGGTCCGGCTAATCCAACCAGTGCGCCGCCCAATATGGTGTAGAAATATCGCATGGATAACACATTAGCACCGCGCACAAAGGCCGCTGCCGGTTTCTCGCCAATACCCTGCAGCATCAAACCAGGGCGAGTTTTAGAGATCCAGAACCACGTTAGGATGATAAGGATGATGCTGAAATATGTCATCAGTGATTGCTGGAACAACAATGGGCCGATAAATGGAATCTCCCGCAGTAAGGGGATGGGCGTGGAAAACATGATCGGCCCCTGGCGGCCCATGATGGGATTGCCCAAGAAATAAGCCAGATCCCGGCACGTGATGGTCAGGATAAACCCTACCGCCACCTGGGACTGTTTCAAAGTGATGCTGCTGAAAGCTACAATTGCTGCCACCAGTGCGCCCACCATCGCGCCGGTTAAAAAACCTAATAGCAGGCTGTCAAATTCCACAGCCACCCAAAACCCCATCATTGCAGACAGGATGATGGTGCCGTTCAGTGAAAGGTTTATCACCCCAGCCCGCTCGGTCAATGTTTCGCCAATTGCAGCCAGCACGATTGGCGCACCTGAGGAAATCACACCAGCTAAACCTAATAGAATGATGTTACCTGACATAAGATTTCCCTACTTCTTCCCCAAAACCCGTTGCTTGATGCCTTGCATCAGCAGGATGAACAATACCAGGCTGCCCTGCAATACGCCTGTCAGTGAGGAATCAAGCTTCATCACAATTGGCAGTTGAATGCCGCCAATATTTAGAGCAGCAAAGAATAGGGCAATCGGCGCCACCCAGATTGCTTGGTAGGAGATCAACATCGCGATCATCAGCCCCATGAAGCCATAGCCGCTGGAAATGGACGGGATTAAGCGGTGATACACAGCGACAACCTGCAGCGCGCCAGCCAGACCTGCAAACAGCCCGCAGATCAAGAAAGAAAGCAGCATATGCTGCCAGGTTGGAATCCCCAACCGGAAAGCAGATTTGATCCCCATCCCGACCGCCTTGAGTCGCAATCCAAAATGCGTACCCTGCAACAAGAAATAGATCACGACCAGACCGATCACTGTCAAGACAATCGAGTACCAGCTGAACCGGAAATTTTGAAACGTGGGCAACCAATAAGCTGCGGGAAAAGGTTCTGTCCCACTCATTGAGGCGACCCCCGGCCGACTCCATGCGCCAAAGATCAACCCGATATTCAGTGCTGTGGCAATAAAATTCAGACCCAACCCCCCGAAAATCTCGTTTACCCCGCCAAAGACTTTCAAAATCCCAGCCAGGGCAGCCCACATGGCACCACCCGCCATCCCAGCCAAAATGGAGAGGATGATTACTAGAACCGGGTGAACTGATGTGCCCAGAAAGAGGCGAATCACACCTGTGGTGAAGATTGCGCCTAGCGTTATCTGGCCTTCAATGCCAATATTCCATAAACCCGCAGTGAATGTGACCAGCACACCGCAGGTTACCAGGACCAGCGGCACCCACACCACAAACACACTGGCGATGCGCGTTGAATTGCCGACTGCACCTTCCAAAATTAATCGAAAAGCCTCTACCGGGTTTGCATTAATTGAGACCAAGATTATGGTGACAAACCCTAATGCCAGGATTAAACCCCCTAATTGAAATAATAATGACAAACTACGGGATTGTGCATATTTCATTGTTTTCCTTGGATACAAATTCCTGAGCCCAGCCTTTTCCACCGATCAATTGTCCCAATTGTTCCAGGCTGACCGTTGCTGAATCAAGTGGTTGTGATAAGCGCCCGTTGAAGAACACCAGAATCCGGTCACTGTACCGTAAGATCTCATCCAGATCTGCGGAAATGAAGAAGATCGATGTGCCCAGCTTACAGCGTTCTTTTAATTTTTCCCACATGTAAATGGTTGATTCGATGTCCAAACCTCGGGTGGGGTGCTCTAATAAAATGATTGAGAGGGAATCCTTTAATAACGACAGCGCTGCCCTCTGCTGGTTTCCACCCGATAAGGATTCGACCGGCGTCTCCGGCCGACCGATGATATGATACTCATCAATCATTTGTTGTGATTTATACCTGAAATAGGCTTTATCAATAAATAATTGCTTTTTGTTTTCTGTTGTCACGGTAAAGTGCTCGGCCAAAGACAAGCCTGGTACAAGCCCCTCCTCCAGGCGAGAGGCAGGCAAAAATGCGACCCCATTTTTCATAAATTCAAAATAATTCTTACCAGTCAGGTCTTTTTCATCCACAATCACATACCCGGAGACAGGGCGCAACAAACCTGCGCATGCCCTGAGCAACACATCTTGACCGCTGCCTTCCATACCCGCCAAGCCGATCACTTCTCCTGCGTGAAGGTGGAAATTAACCTTTTCTATTGTCAGTGGATATTGTTCAATATAAAGATCCTGCAGCTCGAAAACGATTTTTTCTTGAGCGACTGATTTGAGTTCTTTTAAGGCGATTTGTTTCCCAAACATCATCTCGACTAACTGATCTGTGTTGTAGGGGGCCTTAGCTTCACCAACCAGGTAGCCTTTTCTTAATATTGCTACCTTATTACACAATACTTCTACATCTTCTAATTTATGCGAGACGAAAATGATCGTTTTTCCCTGTTGCGCTAAAATCTTTAATGCAGCAAATAACTTTTCCTTTTGCTGGATGCTGATGCCCGTGGTTGGTTCATCCAGAATTAAGACCCGTGCACCTAAACACAAGAGACGCAGGATTTCAAGTTGCTGACGCTCACCCACTGTTAACGTATCTACATACGCTTCTGGATCCAGGGAAAATCCAAACTGTGTTTGTAATTCATGAAATTCTTTAATGACGTCTTTATGGGAGAGGATCAAGCCGCCGCCCTGGCCGACGATGAAATTATCAATCACCTGCATGGGAGGAAAATCCAATGGATCCTGATGCAACATGCCGATGCCAAACTTGATTGCGTCGGCTGGCGTACCAATTGAGCCCTCCTTTCCATCCAGGATAATCTCACCAGAATCTGGTTGGATAAAACCGGAGAGAATTTTCATCAAGGTGCTCTTGCCTGCCCCATTCTCTCCTAAAATACCATAAATCATGCCGCTTTGAATATCGAGGTTGATATCCGCATTGGCATGGACCTCACCAAAATGCTTGTTGATTTGAATGAATCCAATATTCATTAATGACTTTTACGGTTTAATAAATTTTTAATAAATGGGGAAGACACACAGGTCTTCCCCAGATATTTTTCTTTGGTGTGACTTACTCAGAACGTCCTTCAATACCTTCCAGCAATTGTGGCAGGTACCAGATTTCAACATCCGTTGCTACTTCGCCTTCAGCCAGCCACTGTGTGCCATCTTGGAAATTCAGGGGGCCGACCCACAGGTTCAAGCCGCCAGCCAGCTCATTGATGAACTGTTGCAGCCATGCCTCTGCATCGGGTGACATGCCTGGCCCGCTGATGTAACCAACGGCGGTGGTGTCAAGATTGTTGATATCATTCCAATCAGGGGACATCCACTCGAAGGCTGATGCCCAGGTGCCCTGTTTCGCTGCGGTGATGTAGCGTAAGTACGAAGGACCCCAATTGAACCACGGCACACCGAGACATACCTCGGGAGCTTCATCACAAGCACCGACGTAGTCATATGGGATGGCATAAACAGGGTTACCTTCGCTAGTCGCCTTGCGTGCTTCCACCAGGGCTTCGGTCGTATCAATGCCTGAGATGATCACATCCGCACCGGTGTTGATGAATTCATTCGCCACCTGCGTGGGATCCTCAGTAAAACCAGGAATATTGAACCAGAACCCAATCCAGGTCACACGGAAGGACAGATCATCCAGGTTATTGCCCAGGTAGTTTTCCCAGCAATATTTGGCGCCTAATTGTGCTGCAGCGACCAATCGGCGTGTCTCTTCGTTGATTAATGGACCCAGATAACCAATCGAGCCGGATTGGGTGTGCAGAGCAGCATCACAACCCGCAATCATCTTGCCATATTCCATCTCGCCCATCAGGTTGACCATATTGTCCAAAGGCTGATAGTTCTCGCCGTTAGCCCAAACGGTGTCACCAGAGGCGTGAATAACATAGATATCAGGATTATTCTTGGTGAACTCAACTGCGTCATCTTTCATATCATCTGAGTTGAAGATGATCAATTTGGCACCCTGTGAAACCAACTCCTCTGCCAATTGAGCTGCAGTCGTTCCGGGGCGGTCAGCAGTGTTGACACCATCCAAATAGATCATCCTGCTGCCAGGCAGATTCTCCATCACATATTCACCAGCCTCATAATGTGCCTGGCTCCAACCGCGATCATTATAGGGTCCAACCAGCAGCATGCCGAAAACAAATTCTTCCGGTTCTTCAATCTGTGACTCGGGTTCTTGGGCAGGCTGACAGGCTGTCAGAATCAGCGCACTGACCATCACAATTACAAAAACCATAAAACCATATTTCTTTTTCATTATTATCTCTTTCAATACTGGATTGATTTGATAAGCTTCAGAAAATCAATATTTTTATTCTGTCTGATAACCACCTCCATTTCTTTTTTTTGAAAAGACAATGGTTGACGAGAGATAACATTCATGGCTTCACTGAAAAACCGACTGAATGAAAGATATCTAAATTATACCATCGCGAGAAAGTAAAAACTTTAAATTAATATAGGCAACTTACGACAAGACTGAAATCCCCCTGTGAGTTGTTCAAGAAGAACACAAGTCATTTGCAGCCAGTGTCCATCAGTGCAATCTGGGTTATCATCAAGACTTCTTTAAAGGTTACAAACGAAGAAACGGGACGACTATAATGTAAAAACTTAAACCTTATATAAACAACCTTCTGTTATAATTTTTCTGATCGTCTCCTTCGATACAGGAATATCGGGGAAATGGACAATCACAGATCTCACCAAGACCAAGGATTAGCCAGCATGACCCCACACCAAGATGATGGATATGAGGGTGAGCGACCGCCCTTGATTCAGGATATCTACAGCCCTGAAGAAATCTACGAATTTGTGTTCAAAGCCCTGATGTCTACAGAGGCTGACAGTATCTACATTAAAGATCCCACAGGACGCCTTAATCTCATTAATCAGTGTGTTGTTGTTGAGCTTAACGCAAATGATGAAGAGGAAATAATTGGCAAAACAGATATTGAATTATTTGGGGAAGAATTCGGCTTGCGTACTCAGAAGGAAGAGCAGTCGGTTTATGAATCAGGTGAGCCGCTTAAAGACCTGGTCGAAGTACGCCATGACAAACCTGACAGCAATTATTGGACTTACACCACAAAAATACCGCTCAGGGATCGGGAAGGGAAGATCATCGGTCTGATTGGCTTCACCCGGAATATCAATCGTTTGAAATCGACTGAAACGAAACTGCGGAGATTGGCCTCGCATGATCAATTAACCAATGTGTATAACAGGTATGGGTTGTTTGAAAGATTGCACGAGATGATTCAGCCTTCAGGGGCCAAGCTGGCAGTTTTGTTTTTGGATGTTGACAATTTTAAGATTGTCAATGATCAATATTTTCATAAAGCGGGTGACGAGTATCTCAAGTGGCTGGCGTGGCTCTTGAAATCAACTGCGCGAGGGAATGATATTGTCGCCCGGGTTGGAGGGGATGAATTTGTGATCATTCTGGATAATATTTTACACATTGATGATGCTAAAAAGTTCTGTGAGAAACTACAAAAGAATTATGAAGACTCACTGGAAGAGCGATTCAAGAAGCTGAATATTGGTTTCAGTATCGGGATCAGCATTTTTCCTGATGATGCTCAAAATTCGGAGGAGCTTATTGAAAAAGCTGATCTGGCCTTGTATTGCGTCAAACAGACGAATAAGGGGGATGTAAAATTCTTCCGGGATTTCCGCCAATTTAGTATAACTAATTAGTGACATATTCAGATGAATGTGCTTGACACCATTGCCGAAACACTGTATAATGCAACCGGTTGCAGTAATAAGGACAATATTTTGAAGAACAAAGAAGTTCAAACGATTGAAGATATAGCCAGATTGGCGAAAGTTTCCAAATCTACTGTGTCGCGGTCATTAAATGACAGTCCGCTTGTTGCAGAGGAAACAAAGAAGCGCATTCAGGCAATCGCTCAACAGCATAATTTCCGAATCAATGCTCCTGCCCGGAACCTTAGTTTGCGCCAGAGTCATACCATTGCGTTTGTCACCCACGCCTACCATAAATCGGCATTCTCAGTGGAGGACCTGTTCACCCTGGAAATAATGGGCGGGATTACGGGCGGGCTGCACCCTTTGGGTTATGAACTGCTGCTGGTACATGTCGACCCGCGGGATTCGAGCTGGGCACACCAATACCTTGACAGTGGCCGGGTGGACGGGTTCATTTTGATGGTTTCCAGCAGAAAACAGTATCATATCCAAACACTCGTTGATATGAATGCACCGTTCATTGTTTGGGGGCCAGCTTCAAATAAATTGCGGTATTGCTCTGTGACGGGAGATAACGTCACCGGAGGAAAACTAGCAACTGAACATCTCATCAGGACTGGAAGACAGCGGATCGCATTTTTAGGTGGTGCTGAACAGGAACAGGAAGTCGAAGACAGGTTTGCAGGGTATGAAACTGCGTTGCTTGCAGCCGATAAAATGGTGGATCCCTCTTTGATTGCCTACGGTGATTACTCTCACGAATCAGGAATCAGAGTTATGGAGCAATTGCTGGACCGGGCACCAGATCTGGATGCCGTCTTTGCTAACAGTGATTTGATGGCTGTTGGCGCAATCAGTTATATTCAAAGCCTTGGAAAGCGTGTGCCGGATGATATAGCTGTGGTCGGTTATGACGATTTATCTATTGCACACTATAATGTCCTTCCATTGACGACAATCCGGCAAAACATTCCACTTGCCGGTCAGCTATTGGCTGAAAATTTGATCCAATTTATAAAATCCGGCGCAGTGACCAATGTCACCATGCCCGTCGAGCTGGTTGTCAGACAGTCAGCATGAACACCCTTAATATTTTTTTGGAACGTACTGCAACCGGTTGCAGAAATGAGGTGAAAAATGTATGAAGTTCCTTTGATAAATTATGCTTTGCTTTGCGAAAAGCGGATGGAAATGGAGTTGAAGAGAATGGGTAAGGTGTGGGCGAAAAAAACCCATGGGCGATTGAGCCTTTCTCTTCGATCCTTCTCCAGAAACCATAAGCCTTTTTTTTCCAGGATATTTAAGGCTAAAAAGAAGCCGCAGATACCTTGTTGTTGCTATGCTTCTGAATGGTATCAGGAAAAGCCGTGCTGAGGTGTGATATAAGATGTAAAATCTTTGTCATCCGAAACCATTATGTACTCAGTAGCTTTGGTTTCGGATGACATTGCATTTTATGAAGTTTAAAACCTGAGATGGAATGTCAATCTTTGAACCAGGCTTCTTTGATTTGCTCGGGCGTCATGGGAGCTAATTCATAAGTGCCCCACTCGCCCCTGCGAAATTCATTCAGTTTACCTAACCATTCATCCAAATTATCATTTGTGATTATTGGATAGTCATAAAGAAGGGTGTTCCCAAAAGGGCCGCCTAAGGCTTCTGGATTAATTTCATAACCTGATAACAAGTAATACGCCACATAGACTCCCTCGTAGGCCGTACCGCCCGGATTAATGGTTGCAATACATTTGATCAAGGGATTTGTCTCGATCGTTACCTGCCACATTTCCAGCCAATCGTCCCTTGGATCACACACGATATAGGGCGGTTGGCCTTGCTCAACGCCATTGGCTGCAATCAGGAGCTGAGGTAAATTTTCGTCAGACCAGATTGCTCCAAGGTTAGGGGTAGATCTGATTAACTCGGCGATATTCTCCCAAGTCACCGAGTCGTCACCATATTCGGCGGGCATTGAAGTTGCGGTGATTTCGGGATAATCCTTTAGAATCTGATCAATAATGCTCTGGTGAACAGCATTTTGGCCGAAAACGAAGTAGACGAATTCGCCGGTCCCGCTCATTTCATTGAACATCCATTTCAGGCTTAACCGGATAGATTCGGAATCATTGGAAAGGTTATATGCGCCTTCCTTATCAGACTCAGCATTAAGAACAACAACAGGTATCCCTTTTTCGACGGCAGAAGAAATCTGTGGCGCTGAGCCCAGGACATGCCATCTGCTTGAAAAGGACATGATGGCATCGACATTTTGTTCGATCAACGCGTCAAAATCATCCATAACACACGTGACGGGCAATTCATTACAAGCCTGTTCCAGGTCTGCTCTTTGAGTGTTTGTCATCACAAAATCAGCATCTTCATAACCGATAACGAACTCAGTGGCATCTGAAGAAGAAGAGAAATTATCGTCCATGTGATCTGGTAAAGGCCCACAATTATCCGGCCAGGAGGGATTCATGTCATTGGCGGGGTTGTTTGTCAGGTTGAAGAAAACATCCGGGTATATATCACTGACGAGATAGATTTCATTTGCTTCCTCGTTGAAATCGGCATGGACGCATTCCACCCGGTCTCCACCGAGGGTCCAGAAAGGCAGAAATTCCTGGATGCTGCCTTTCCCGCCGGCATCCCTGATGTTTGAACCATCAGCGCTCATGACGCAATTGAAGCAGCCGAACAGGTCACCATTTCCATGGAAAAATATTTCCGCATCAATTGTCCACTGGAAATCAGAGACGCCACCGTCCTGGGTGATCTTTTGAATTTCATTGGATTGGAGATCCATCAAAAGAATGTCCCAGAAATCATTTTCTTCACCAGTTAACCAGGCAATAAAATCATCCTGGGGTGAAAAATCCGGCATGATGTCCTTTTCAGGTGAGTCAGTCAGTTGAATGGATGGTTCGCTTCCATCTGATTTGATGATAAAGATATCATTGTCATTATCATAGGCAATGTATTCTCCTGTTGGCGACCAGGCGGGGTGGCGGCTGCCATCTTCGGTTGGGAGTTTGCGGATATCCGTGCCATCTGCATTCATTACATAAATGTATTGGCCGCCTTCATCATCGACAACCCGGTTGGAGACAAAGGCAATCCGGCTGCCATCGGGTGAAAAAGCCGGCTCGATATCTTCCTCGGGGTCATTTGAGAGGTTGACGGGGTTGCTGCCATCCGGTTCCATCCGATAGATTTCCCAGTTGCCATCCCTGTCAGACTGGAAGGCAATCGTACAAGGGAGAGGTGGAATTTCCGTAGCTGTTGGCGTTGGCAAAGCTGTGGCTTGCACAATTTCTTCAGTGGCAGTTCTGGGTGGTGCAGTGACCTGAACCTCCTGAGTGGGTTGGGGGCTGCAGCTTGTGAGTACCAAAATTAATACAAAAAGGAGAAAATGAGGGTGAAGAGATCGTGTTCGCATGGCTGTCCTTTTTCTATATGAGAGGAAAGATTATCCAGTTTTATTGATAGATGTAGTAAATGAACATTTGAATTGTATAATAAAAAGCGAAATTAAGAGGAATGTATTTTTATGACTTTCGAAAATAAAAATGACAGGCCGTTAATCTCAGGTTTGGAAATAGGCGGTGATTGCTGCGGGACTCTTTTTGGAGGAGTCTGGAGAGTTGCGTAGATTGACTTTATGTTGACTAATGGGGTATATGAAGCGCCCTGAAAGAGTGGAACCGTTTTATTAATTATGGCTCAATACCTTGAATCTGGCCACATCCTCGAAAATGCACAGTTTCATGTAACTGTGAATGTGACCGGTTTATCCGATTGAGATGTTCGTGCATTTGGCCCAGGAATTCATGTCAATCATAAAGACAAAATTATAAGGGTTGATGTATCCCCAGACTTGTCTATTCTATTTCCAGCGGTGATTTCAATGGCGGGGTCAATCAAACCGGTGCAGTGATACTATGTGCTTTTACATATTAATGTTCGCAAGGCCTCGGCTCAGCAGCGGCGGCAGAGCCGGCGAGACTCTATTTCACTTATGTGTCATTTCTGGCAGACCGATGTTGTTTCCGTGTGGCATGGCTGCTGTCCGGAGGAGCAGGTGTTAGGACGCACATGTTTGATTACTCAAACCTTTCTATCACAAGAAATAACCAAATAGATAATATCACTTCACCTCCCAAGAAAAAGATCACCGCTATATCCAAACACCATCTTCAGCCGTGAGCTTGCCTCCAGCATTGCCGGTATTAATTGTTCCAGATGGTTCAACCAGCATGAGTTTACATTCACTTACTGACTGAGGCTTATGCTCAACTCCTTTGGGGACAACAAACATTTCTCCGGACGAGAGGGTTACTTTGCCATCTCTAAAGTGAATATCGATGTCGCCATCAAGAACGATAAAGACTTCATCTGTGTCTGGGTGACTATGCCAAATAAATTCCCCCTGGAATTTCACGAGTTTGAAATGGTAATCGTTCATTTGAGCAATAATCCTGGGAGACCAGTACTCCGTAAAAAGGGCGAACTTACTTTCGAGATTGATAGGGTGGTAAGTCATATTGAGTGTCCTTTGAAAACTGATTTTTTTGATGGGGGCTTACCTGCTTGCGTTAGGCACAAGTGGGCGGCCTGGTAAGGAATGCTCCCTTAACTCTGATAACTACTGTAAAACAAGTTGAATCACAACTATCTGCTGCGTGCCCTGTTGAGAGGTTTTGAGGAGCTCATGAAAATTGTCACCATAATTCATGATGCTGGGTCGTGTTTTACATGAGCAAGATCGAGAATAATGTTTTTGTTACACTGTGTATCGCTTATTCCAACTTTCCGGGAAGGTAAGCCCATTTCCATAAACAAAACGAATAA